>CAZKTU010000131.1:9154-16017 GCA_964555675.1 uncultured Oscillochloris sp. | reverse complement strand
GCCGGCTTGGGTCAACTTCGTCAAGCATATTCGCGAGGCCTAGTGCAACGCGGCCTTAAGCGCTAGAGGTTTTACCACGAAGGGCACGAAGGGCACGAAGATGCGAGAGAAGCCGTGCTGTGGCGAGTCGTTGCGAGCCGCTCGCTTGGCGCAGGTGTCCAACTGAGGCACTGTATTTGCTCTAGCCCTTCGCGCACTTCGTGATCTTCGTGGTAGAAAACAGATACTCAATTCCGCATAGGGAGAACACCGCCGATGGCCCTGCCCCTTGTCCGCCTGGAGGGCTCGCCGTACACCCAAGGGGCGCAGCATGGCGAGGCGCTGCGCGCGCAGATCGCACACAACCTCGAGCTCTATTTCAGCCGCTTCGAGCGCGAGCTGAAGCTGACGCGCGACGAGACCCTGGCGCGCGCTGGGCGCTACGCCGAGGCCGTGCGCGCCCAGAGCCCCGCCTACTACGAGGGCATGCGCGGTATCGCCGCCGGCGCGGGCGTCGCCTTCGCCGCGATCGCGGCCCTGAATGTGCGCTACGAGCTGTTCTACGACGAGTTCGCCGAGAAGCCGGTCCCCGACGGCTGCACCGCCTTCGCCCTGCTGCCCGAGGCCACCACCACGGGCCACCTGCTGCTGGGCGAGAACTGGGACTGGATCGCCGGGGTGCGCGGCGCGGTGCTGCACAGCGTTGACCCCGACGGCTTCGCGAGCCTGGCCTTCAGCGAGGCCGGGATCTTCGGCGGCAAGATCGGCCTGAACAGCGCCGGCCTGGGCCTGATGATCAACGGGCTGACCAGCCACGCCGACGACTGGTCGCGCCTGCGCCGCCCCTTCCACACCCGCTGCTACGAGATCCTGCGCAGCCGCGACCTCGACGCGGCCGTGGCCGTCGTGGCGGGCGAGGATCGCTCGTGCTCGGCCAACTTCATGCTCGCCCAGGCCCCCGACCAGGTCGTCAACCTCGAGACCTCGCCCGACCGCGCGGGGGCAAGCCGCTGCGTCGGCGGCTGCCTGGTCCACGCGAACCACTTCGTGGACCCCGCGGCCCTCGGGGTCTCCGAGCGCAACGTCGAGACCAACCCCCACTCGCACCGACGCCACGCGCGCCTCGACGAACTGCTGCGCGGGCGCGGCCCTCTGGGGCTGGACGACGTGCAGGCGGCCCTGCGCGACCACCAGGGGCACCCCTACTCGGTCTGCTTCCACATCGACCCGGACGAGCCGCCCGAGGAGTACTATGAGAGCGTGGTCTCGGTCGTGGTCGACCTGCACGATCTGGCCCTGTACATCACCGACGGGCCGCCCTGCAGCAACGAGTATGTGCGCCACAGTCTGGACTAGCTCTACTCAGCCCTGAGACCGATGCGCGGCGCGGCGGGCCCGGCTACACTCGTCGGCAGATAGCTTCTTCTGGACACACGCAAGGAGGTCAACATGGCCAGTGCCACTGTCAACACCGTGACCAGCTCCGAGTGTGTCCGCACGCTCCGCTAACGCAGGATTTCGACTAGCCTGAGGCTTGCAGCGCCACGCCGCTTCGTGCGGGGTGATCGGCGCGCCTCTGCTCCTCGACTGCACGGCGGCCGCGGGACTCTCGGAGTCCCGGGCCGCCGTTATTGATTCTTAGCCAGTTTGAGGAGCATATGGTTCGCTATCCGACCAATGGTGGGCAGTACGACGCCGACGAGGATGAGGCCCCGGCCTACGGGACCCGGCGCAAAGAGCGCAAGCAGCCGAAGCCGACGGCGCGCGAGGGTGTGGCCAAGCAGAGCTTCGAGGCCAACGCCGATGTGCAGCGCTGGATCAGCGAGACGAAAGAGGGCGAGGGGGCCAAAGAGCCCTTCGAGCCCGCGGCCCTGGTCGGCAGGCGCGACGGCTTCTGGGTGCTCTCGTCGCTGACCCAGTTCTACGAGCAGGACCTGATCGCCGACGTGCTGCGCGAGGTGAAGAGCGGCAAGGAGGCGACGGTCTTCTGCTGCACGAGCGGCCCGGCGAGCGCCAGCCCCCTGCTGGCGGCCAAGATCTACCGGCCGCGCATGTTCCGCAGCCTGAGCAACGACGCCCAGTACCGCGAGGGGCGGGTGGTGCGCAACGAGTCGGGCAAGCAGGTCAAGCTGACCGGCAAGGGCGTGCCCTCGCGCGGCAGCGCCAAGGGCCGGGCCTTCCAGGTCTCGAGCTGGATCGGCTATGAGTACGCCACCCAGGAGCTGGCCTACAGCCTGGGCGTGCGCACACCGCGCCCCTACGCCCAGTCGGGCAACGGCCTGCTGATGGAGTACGTGGGCGACGAAGAGACGGTGGCGCCGCGCCTCTGCGAGATCGAGGTGGGCCGCGGCGAGGCCCAGGACCTGCTCGACGGCCTGATCGAGGACATCGGGCGCCTGCTGAGCGCGCACCGCATCCACGGCGACCTCTCGGTCTACAACATCCTCGCCTGGGAGGGGCAGCCCTATATCATCGACTTCGCCCAGGCCGTCGACCCGCGCCAGGGCGACGACGCCCGCGTCCTGCTGGCCCGCGATGTGGCCCGGGTCACCGCGGCCCTGGCCCCTTTCGGCGCCCGCGCCGATGCCCGGGGCGTGGCGGACCGGCTGTGGTGGGACTACCTGCAGGGGTGAGCGGAGGTGAAGAAGGAGCGCTGCAGCGCTCCTTCTTCAATTGACGCCGAGACGCCTTGGGGCTACCATACGCCCTGGGAGAAGTGGCGAGCTGCGGGAAGAAGGCATGTGGCTGATCGTCGGACTGGGGAACCCGGGGGCGCAGTACGCGCGCACGCGCCACAACATCGGCTTCGACGCGCTCGACGCCCTGGCCGCGCGCCATGGGCTTGAGTTTCGCGGCAAGCGGGCCAACAGCCTGATCGCCGAGGGCAATCTCGCCGGGCAGCGGGTGGCCCTGGTCAAGCCGCAGACCTTTATGAACCTGAGCGGGCAGGCCGTCTCGGCCCTGCGCGGCTGGTACAAGATCGAGCCCGCCCGCGAGCTGCTGGTGGTCTATGACGACATGGACCTGCCCTTCGCGAAGCTGCGCTTCCGCGAGCGGGGCAGCGCCGGCACCCACAACGGCATGCGCTCGATCGTCGGGCAGCTGGGCGGCAACGAGTTTCCGCGCCTGCGGGTCGGCATCGACCAGGCCCCCGGCAAGATGGACGCGGCGGCCTATGTGCTCAGCCGCTTCAGCAAGGACGAAGAAGCCCAGCTGCCGGCCCTGCTCGACACGGTCGGCGACGCCGTCGAACTGGTCGTGCGCGAGGGGCTCACGGCGGCGATGAACCGCTACAACCCGACCTAATACAGCGTCCGAGCTCATTGACGGCTTCAGGAGGGGCGCGGGGAGGCCTGGCCTCCCCGAAATGGTGGGCTTCAGCCCCACGGCGAGCGAGCGGCGCGCCTTGTCAGCGGCGACGGACACTGCTACGATACGTGCGGCGTTCGCCAGCGTGTGTTTGGAGCAGCCGCATGAGCTCGTTGGTCGGGATCACCCTTGGGCAGTACCAGCTCGTCGAGCAGATCGGCCGGGGCGGTATGGCTACGGTCTACCGCGCCCATCAGCCGGCCCTTGGGCGTGACGTGGCCGTAAAAGTGTTGCGCGACCTGATCGATCCCGCCGCCGCGGCCCGCTTCGAGCGCGAGGCCAGGGCCGTCGCCTCGCTCCACCACCCCAACATCCTGCCGCTCTACGACTACGGCGAGGACGGGGGGCAGCGCTACTTCGTGACCCAGTACATCCTCGGCGGGCGCACCCTGGCCGACGAGACCGCCGCGGGCCCTCTCGCCCCGGCCCGCGCCCTCGCGCTGATGGCCCTGGTGCTCGACGCCCTGGCCTACGCCCACGGGCGAGGCATCGTCCACCGCGACGTCAAGCCGGCCAATGTGATGCTGCCCTCGCCCGACTGGCCCCTGCTGGCCGACTTCGGGATCGCCGAGAGCCTGAGCGCCACCACCCAGCTGACTCTGCCGGGCCAGATCATCGGCACCGCCAACTACATGGCCCCCGAGCGGGCCGCGGACCGCCCCTCTGATGCGCGCTCGGACCTCTACTCGGTGGGGGTGGTGCTGTTCGAGCTGCTGACCGGCCGCCTGCCCTTCGCGGGCGATAGCCCCCTGGCCGTGCTCGTCCAGCACGTGAACGAGCCGCCCCCGGCGCCGAGCGCCTTCGCGCCGGGGCTGCCCGTAGCCGTCGAGCGCTGTGTGCTCAGAGCTCTGGCGAAGGACCCCACGGCTCGCCAGCAGAGCGCCGGCGAATTCGCCGCCGAGCTACGGCGCCTGGCCCGCGAGCTCGAGGAGGCTGGACTCAGGCGGACGCTGCCGCCGGGGGCAGGCAGCACGACTGTGGCGCTCACCACGGCCCAGCCGGCGCCAGTGCCGCGCCCCGCGCCCCTGGCGCCGCCGCGCCCGGCCGCACAACCGCTGCCCAGCGCGCCCGCCCCCCAAGAGGCGACCCCACCGCGGGCAGCGACGCCGGCGGCCGCGCCGAGGCGCTCGCGGCTGCCGCTGCTACTGGCAGGGCTGGGGCTGATCGCAGCCCTGGGCTTCTGGCTCTGGACGAGCGGCCGACCAGGGGGCGGGGTCGAGCTCACGATCGAGGACCGGGTCTGGGAGGGCGGCTTCAGGCTCGCGAACGGCTACGCGGGGCGCTCGGCGACCTGGATCTACGCGGCCGGCTCTGACTACGACACAATGCGCATGCGCTTCACCCTCTCGGGGCGCACCAGCGGCCCCGCCGAGCTGCAGGTGATCGGCATGGACTCAGAGGGCCCGCGCAAGACAGAGATCCTGATCGCGGTCAACGGCCAGACGATCTACAACGGCGAGAACCCCCTGCCCGACGACGACTTCAACCTCGAGAACGTCGATACGGGCACCTGGGGCGAGCACCGCTTCCCCTTCGACGGGGCGATCCTGCGGGCCGGGGTGAACGAGATCGTGATCGTCAATCGCTCGCAGGGCCGGCCCGGTCAGCCCCCCTTCTTCATGCTCGACTACGCCGTGCTGCGGGTCGGGCGGTGAGTCAGGTTTCGCCCCGTGAGCGCGGCCTGGACTCAGGCCTTGGCGACCTGTCGTTTGCCTTTAGAGCCAGGGACCAGGGCCATCAACACCCGGTAGAGCGTGAGGAAGAGGATGCTGCCGCCGGTGGCCCAGTAAAAGCCCCGCGTCCACGCCTCGCCGCTGTCGCTGCCGCTGAAGATCCCGTGGAGCAAGGCCATGGCGAACAGGGCGAAGCTGAGGAAGTGGATGAGCCGCCAGGCCCGCCGGCCAAGCCACTGCTTCACATAGAAGCTGAGGCCGACGATGGCGAGCAGGTAGAGGGCGACCTGGCCGACCCCGACCCACATAGGCTCGTAGCCGCCGTAGGCGAACGGCACGAGGATCTGGGCGAGTGTCGCCTGGATGTAGCGGTCGCCCAGCAGGATCAGGGCATGGAAGAGGGCGAAGGCCAGGCCGAGCAGGCTGGCGTGCTGGTGCAGGTCGAAGGCGACCGGGCCGCCCGGCCACAGGCGCGCCGCCTTGCTGGTGATCAGCAACCCGAAGAGCATGGCCAGCCAGGTTAGGCCATAGGCGACCAGAGCGCTCGAGCGGGACAGGTACCAATAGGCCTTGGGCTCGCTGCCGAGCAGCGATTCGGCCAGGCCGGGCAGCCAGGCCGGCAGCGCGAAGACCGCGGCCAGGGCGCCGAGGACGGCCCCCACGAGGAGCATCACCAGGATCTGGGGCGCCATCGCGGGCGGCAGATGGTCAAGGTCGAGAAGGTCGCCCGCCCCAGCGCTCGCTCGGGGGGTAGCAGGCGCTGCGACGGGCGACGCGGCCGGGGGGGCGGCCGGGATAGTGCTTTCGGGTGAGCCTGTGGCGGCGCGCGCCGCATTCGCGGCTCGAATGGCGGCGAGGCGAGCGGCTTTATCATCGCTCATAAGACTGGCTCCTTTAGTTCATGAAGCAATAAGCGGGCCAACCCGGCCCGCGCAGTACGGTGGCATCCTCGAGAACCATCAAGGTGACAAGGGGCGGCTCGCGGTCGATGGTCGCGGGCCAGCCGGCGCTGCCGTTTATGAGGGCCGCCTTGGCGGCGACCTCGGCGGCGAGGGCGCTCGGGCCGACGACCGTGGCGCTCAGGGCGTCGGTGCGGGCCGGCCGGCCGGTCCGCGGGTCGATGATATGGTGCGCGTAGTCCTCGCCCTGGCGCCAGCGCCTGTAGTCGCGGCCCGAGGTGGCTACACCCCCGGCGGAGAGCAGCAGCAGGTCGAGCCGCGCGCCGCGCCCGAGGGGGTCGTCGACGGCGATGGGCCAGGGCGAGCCGTTGGCCATGGGGCCGCTGACGGCGATGTCGCCCCCGGCGTCCACCAGGGCCGGGGCCACGGGCCCGAGCCGGCCGGCCACCTCGTCGGCGGCCCAACCCTTGGCGACCCCGCCGAGGTCGAGGCGCACGCCGGCCGGCAGGCGCACCATGCGGCGGCGCTCGTCCAGCTCGATCGCTCGCCAGGCCCCGGGGCTGGGGGCTGGGCCGGCGCCGGCGGGCGTGTCCTGCCCGGCCCAGGCCCCATCGGCGAAGTCACGGCTGTACCCGGCGGCCTCGACCGCAGTCAGCAGGGTCGGGGTGACCAGGCCATCGGTGGCGCGGGCCGCCTCGAGGGCCGCCGTGAGCACCGCCCACAGCACGGCGCTGACGCTGGTCCAGCGGCCAGGGTTACGGTTCAGGGCCGACAGCTCGCTGTCGGGGCGAAAGCGGCTCAGGTGCTGCTCCCAGCGCTCGAACCAGCGCGGGACCTCGTCGAGCCAGGCCTGGGCCGTGGGCTCATCGCTGTCGAGGGCCGCCAGCATCGCGCTCCCCATTGCCCTGAAGGTGATCCGCTGCATCAGACTATCTCCCTCTGA
>CAZKTU010000131.1:0-9054 GCA_964555675.1 uncultured Oscillochloris sp. | reverse complement strand
TGCGCCCTGACGGGAGGCGGCTACCCGTCAGCTGTGCTCGGCAGTGCTAGCGCGACGAGCGCGTCGAGGTCACGGGGGCCGGCGCGGGGGCCGGCGGCGGGGCGGTCACCTCGCGCAGGGCCGGCGCTGCCACAGGTGCGGCGGGGGCGGCGACGGGCGCCTGGGCGGCCGGGGCGGCCTGGATAGGGGCCTGCGCGGCGGCGGGGGCCTGGGCCGCGGGGGCCTGGGCCGCGGGGGCAGCCGCCTGTTGGACGGGCCGCTCGGCCAGGGGCGCCGCGGTTGCGGCTACGGCCACGGGCGCCAGGGTCGGCATTATCGGCGCGGCCAGCACCAGGGGCGCCTGGGCCTGGCCAGGGGCGAACTGGGGCTCGGCGGCGGGCTGGACGGCGGTCTCGCGCGGGGTCAGGAGGGCCCAGCCCGCCAGGGTCGCGGCGAGGGATGCGGCGGTGATCAGCTGCTTGACGCCGGGGGCGCCGGTGGCGCGCGGGGCGGTGCGTGGCTTAGTCATCGTCGCCACCCTCGTGCTCGTCGTCCTCACCCTCGCGCTCCTCGTGCTCGCGCTCCTCGTGCTCGTCGTCGTCCTCGTACTCGCCGCCCTGACCGGCCTGCACCACAGGCGCCGGGGCAGGGATGCTGCTGGCGAGCACGGCGCCGCTGTTGGCGTCGATGTAGACCAGACCATCGGGGAAGGCCACCTCGTAGGCGGGCGCGCCCTGAAGGCTCACCAGCTCGGCTGCCCGGGTCGGGGCGGCGCCATAGGCGGCAGCCTGGGCCAGCGTGGCGGCCTGCTCGGGGCTGACTGCGAAGGTGGGCGCCACGGGCGCGGCCGGAGCCTCTGGCGCGGCGGGCGCGACGGGCGCGGCCGGGGCCGGGGCCGCCACCACGACAGCTACAGGCGCAGCGGGCGGCGCCTGCGCAACGACGGGCGCGTTATTGACCTGCTCGATGCGAGCGTTGGCCTGCTCGAGCTGGCTGTTGGCCTGGCTGACCTGGGCGTTAGCGGCCTCGATGCGGGCATTGGCCTCGGCGAGGGCGGACTGGAAGGCGGCGTCACGCTCGGCGATGGCGGCCTGGGTGGCGGGGTCGATCGCGGTCGCAGTCGGCGGGGCGGCGGTGGCAATGACCGTGGGAGCCGCGGCGACGGGCTGCTGGCTAATGCGAGTCACCAGGCCCCCGATCAGCACCAGCATAAAAGCGCTGAGGGCGGCGGCGACGGTAAGGGCGATACGCTGGGTCATCGTCGGTTCCTTATGGTTTGGAGATCATACCTGCTCGACACACTCGCATCCTATCGGAGCGGCCTTGGAATACTCTTGGAAGTACCTGTCACGTTTCTCAGGGTAGGCCAAGGCGGGGCCAACGGGCGGGGGAGCGCCGCCGGGCCACAAGCATGGCTTGCGCACATTTAGCCTATGGGGAGAAGGGTGGCGCGCGCCGCGCCGGCGCTCACCTCGAGCATGGCCACAGAGAGGCCGCCGCCGAAGCGGGGGTAGCCCGCGGCGCCGGGGTTGAGGAAGAGCACGCCGTCGACGCGCTCGTGGAGGGCCACGTGGGTGTGGCCGAAGATATAGACCCCCGGCCTGAGGGCGGGGTCGGCCGGCAGGGCGGCGGCGAGATCGGCGGGCCTGCCACCGATATGGGTCATGTAGATGCGCACGCCCTCGCGCTCGAGCCAGCGCATAGCCGGGTGCTGGCGGCCGAGGGCCGTGCCCGCATCGGTGTTGCCGTGGACGGCCAGCACGGGGGCGATTTGGGCGAGGGCGTCCAGGATGGCCTGCTTGCCGATATCCCCCGCGTGGAGGATCAGCTCGGCCCCGGCGAGGGCCGCGAGGGCGCCCTCCGCCAGGTGGCCGTGGGTGTCCGAGATGATGCCGATCAGCATGGGCGTAGATCCTCGCTCACGGCGAGACGACGGCGCCGCCTCAGGTCGAGCCGGCGGCGGCGGTGCAGGCGTAGCAGTGCGCTCCGGTGCGGATGGCCCGCCCGGCCAGATCCGCCTGAGTCACCTCGAAAATAGTCTGGGGCAGGGCCATGGCCAGCATCTGATTGAAGTCACAGTCATAGAGCCGCCCGTCCCAGCCGACCGAGAGGGTCGTCCGACACATCAGGCCCGCCACGGTGGCCGGGTTGAAGGCCTCGGCCAGCATTGTCACATAGGGCTGCAGCTCGCCGCTCGTCGCCAGATGCTCGAGGTAGCGGCTGATCGGCATATTGGTGAGTGTGAAGAGGTTGGTGAAGCTTATCCCGTAGCGCTGCAGCAGTTCGCGCCGCCACTCGGCCTCGAGGGCGGCCTGGGGGCGGGGCAGCAGCGGGCCGATGGGGTTGGCCACCAAGTTCAGGGTGAGCCCGCCGGGCGCGCCGTAGCCCAGGGCGTTGAAGCGCCGGAGGGCGGCGATCGACTGAGCGAAGACGCCCTCGCCGCGCTGAGCGTCGGCGTCGGCGGGGGCGTAGTGGGGCAACGAGGCGATCACCTCGACCCCGTGCTCGGCGAGGAAAGCGGGCAGGTAGGCGTAGTTGGGCAGCTGCGTGATCGTCAGGTTGCAGCGGTCGATCACGCGCCGGCCCAGGGCCCGCGCGCGCCGCACGATGGTGTCGAAGGCCGGGTGCAGCTCGGGCGCGCCGCCGGTGATGTCGAGAGTGGGGATGGCGGCCCGCTCGAGCAGGGACAGGCAGGCCTCGACCACGGCGTCGGGCATGACCTCTTTGCGGTCGGGACCGGCGTCGACGTGGCAGTGGCGGCAGGTCTGGTTGCAGCGGCGGCCGAGGTTGATCTGCAACACCTCGACGGCGGGCCCTGTGCGCAGCGGGGCGAGGCCCGCGGCGGCCATGCTCGCGCCGAAGCGCGGGACGGGCAGCTCGGCGAGGAGCCGGCGCTGGGCCGCGGGGTCGGCCAGGGGGTGGGCGCGGCGCTCCAGGGTGGGGATCAGGCTAATCTGGGCCATAGGTGTTCGCCTTGCTCGGCAGGGTACCGCCGTTTCTATTCTACAATAGAGGGTATCAGCGAAGCCAGGGGAGGGCCTGTGGAGCACCGTGTCGACTATAAGATCTACTACGAGGACACCGATAGCCTGGGCGTGGTCTACTACGCCAACTATCTGAAGTACCTCGAGCGCGGCCGCAGCGAGTTCGTGGGCGCCCAGGGCCGCCCCATCCAGGACTGGAACCGCGACGGCTACTACTTTGTGGTCTACGCATTGACCATGAAGTTCAAGAAGTCGGCCGCCCTGGGCGATATCGTCGAGGTGGTTTCGAGCTTCACCCTGAGCTCGGCCTATCGCGGCCGCTTCAAGCAGCGCATCGAGTGCCGCGGCGATCTGCTGGTCGAGGCCGAGGTCGACATCGTCTGTGTCGACAAGAGCCAGCAGCTGCGCGAGTTCCCCAAGCTGCAGCCGGCCGCCGAAAGCTGAGGAGCCGCCTATGGTCGCCGGCACCCTCGTGCTCATCCGCTGAGCGCGGCCCTTTATCACCTCGGAGGTTACCCCCCATGTCGCTGCTGCCCCTGAGCGAGCGCGAGGCGCGGATCGTGGCCCTGGCCGACAGCCTGGCCGCCCGCAACGCCGAGCGCGCCGCTCGCCACGACCGCGACGGCTCGTTCCCCCACGCGAGCTACGCCGACATGCACCAGGCCGGCTACCTGCGCCTGGCCATCCCCACGGCCTACGGCGGCGAGGGCGGCTCGGTCTTCGAGCTGGCCCTGGCCCAGGAGCGCCTGGCCCGCGGCGATGGGGCCACGGCCCTGGCCGCCGGCATGTTGATCCAGCTGGTGGGCAAGCTCGCCGAGGAGGGCGGCTGGCCCGAGCCGGTCTTCGGCGCGGTCTGTCGCGAGCTGGCCGCCGAGGGCGGGCTGATCAACTCGGTGGTCACCGAGCCCGAGCTGGGTAGTATCTCGCGGGGCGGCGTGCCGCGCACCACGGCCACCGCAACCGCCGGCGGCTGGCTGGTGAGCGGGCACAAGATCTTCGCCACGGGCGGGCCGGCTCTGCGCTTCCTGGTTGTCGGCGTGGTCCTGCCACCCTCGGAGGCGGCCCCCCAGGGCGAGACGGCCAGCGCGATCGTGCGGGCCGACGCCCCCGGGGTGGCCCACCTCGCCACCTGGGGCGACAGCATGAGCATGCGCACAGCCGGCAACGACGACTTCACCTTCGACCAGGTCTTCGTGCCCGAGGGCTGGCTGCTGGGGCGGCGGGCCGTCGGGGCGCCCGTACCCGCGGGCAAGGCCCCCGGGATGAGCGGCTGGAGCCTGCCGATCGCCGCGGTCTATCTGGGCATCGGGCAGGCCGCCTGCGACGCCGCCTGCGACTACGCCAGCGCGCGGCGCCCGCCCTCGCTGCCCGGCCCGATCGCCGACCTGCCCCATATTCAGCAGTGGATCGGCCGTATGCAGGTCGGCCTCGACGCGGCGCGGGCGGTCATCCACGAGACGGCCCGGGCCTGGGATGCGGCGCCCGAGCTGCGGCCCGCCCTGGGCCATCGCGTCGCCGCGGCGAAGTACCTGGCCACCACGGCGGCCTGCGAGGCCACCGAGCTGGCCCTGCGTGTGGCGGGCGGCTTCAGCCTGACCAGGGCCCTGCCCCTCGAGCGCTACTTCCGCGACGCCCGGGCGGGCCTGTTCAACCCGCCCCAGGACGACCTGGCCCTGGCCCAGGTGGGCCGCGCCGCCCTTGCACGCCGAGCGCCGTGAGCGGGTGAAGCCCACACCTCTGGCGGACCGTCCCGCCACAGCCCGGGGGCGAGCCATGCTATACTTCCACAGCTGAAGCAGTTGCCTCGGCGGCGAAAGGCATTGGGCGCGTAGCGCTGCATCGAAAGACGAGTAATGGCCCTGTTCCCTTCGAGCGGCTCGCCCGAGCTCGCCGAGCGCATCAATCGTCATGCCTGGGCCGATACAAGCCTTGGTCCGATCGGCGAGTGGCCCCTGAGCCTGCGCACGGCCCTCGACATGATCCTCGGCACGCGCTTCCCCATGCAGCTACTCTGGGGGCCAGAGTATATCCACTTCTACAACGACGCCTACATCCCGATCGCCGGCGATAAGCACCCGACAGCCCTGGGCAGCCCGGGCGAGGCGATCTGGCCCGAGGTCTGGTCGCAGGTTCACCCTATGCTCCACGGCGTGCGCACCACGGGCGAGCCCAGCTGGTCGAGCGACCTGCTGCTCGAGCTGAAGCGCAGCGGCCGGCCCGAGGAGGCCTACTTTACCTTCTCGTATGGGCCGGTGCGCGGCGAGTCGCGGGCCGTCGAGGGGATCTTCGTCACCGTGACCGAGACGACGCGCCAGGTCATCTCTGAGCGCCGCCTGCGCACGGTGCGCGACCTGAGCACCAGCCTGGGGCGGGTCAACGACGAGGCGACAACCTACGAGCTGGCGGCGTCTATTCTGGGGGCCTGCGGGGCCGATCTACCCTTCGCCCTGTTCTACACCCTCGACGGCCCGGGCCGCACCCTGCGCCTGGCCCGGTCCGTCGGGCTGCTGCCCGGGCACCCCGCCGCCCCCGACCTGATCGTGCTGCCCGGCGAGCAGCTCGCCGAGGGGTGGGCGAACTACGTCGGGACGCCCTGGCCCTTCGCCGAGGCCCTGTCAGCCGAGCGACCCACCGTGGTGTCGGCAGAGCTTGCAACGGTCGAGCCGCTACCCGGCGGCCCCTGGGACGAGCCGGCGACGACGGCGGTGACCATGGTGCTCGGGGCCGAGGGCCACAGGCAGCCTCTGGGCTTGATGATCGCCGGGGTCAGCCCGCGGTTGCCGCTCGACGGCGAATACCTCGACTTCCTCGAGCGGCTCGCCGCCCAGGTGGGCGCCGCCATCGCTCGGGCCAGGGCCCAGGCCGCCGCCAGCGAAGATCTGCGCATCCGCGACGACTTTCTGTCGATCGCGGCCCACGAGCTGAAGAATCCCCTGACCCCGCTGATCGGCAAGCTGCAGATGCTACAGCGGCGCCTGAGTGGCGAGGGCGTGAGCCGGCGCAACCTCGACGACCTCGAGGCCGCGATCGGGGCGGCCGGCCGCCTGGTCGGCATGATCGACGGGCTGCTCGACATCTCGCGGCTGCGCGGCGGCCAGCTCAGCATCGAGCGCTCGGCCCTCGACCTGCGGGCCCTCGCCGCCGATGTGACCGCCGAGGTCGAGGCGTCGCTGCAGAGTCACAGCCTGCGGCTGATCACCCCGGCCGAGCCGGTGGTGGTCGACGGCGACCTGCTGCGCCTGGAGCAAGCGCTGCGCAACCTGATCAGCAACGCGGTCAAGTACAGCCCCCAGGGCGGCGCGGTGATCGTCGAAGTGGCCCGCCAGAGCGACGCCGCCACGCTGACGGTGAGCGACGAGGGGATCGGCATCGCGCCCGAGCTGCTGCCGCGCATCTTCGAGCGCTACTACAGGGCCGAGGAGGGCGCGACGACGATCGGCGGCATGGGCCTGGGCCTGTTCG
Source organism: uncultured Oscillochloris sp. (assembly GCA_964555675.1). GTDB lineage: Bacteria > Chloroflexota > Chloroflexia > Chloroflexales > Chloroflexaceae > CAIWXH01. The sequence continues at coordinate 2,629 of CAZKTU010000131.1, read as the reverse complement.
TCGTCCACGAGGTGGTCAGGCTCCACGGCGGCCTTGTCAGCGTCGAGAGCACGCCCGAGGTCGGCAGCCGCTTCACGATTACCCTGCCCCTCAGGGCCGGCGGCCACGTCAGGGGGATGCAGCTCAGGGATCAGGTGGGCTAGGGGCCCTCCCTACGGGCACGGCGCCATCGGATCGACCCCCTCGCCCTCGCCGACGACGGCCCCCGCGCGGCCGCCGTCGACGGTGTTGCCGCAGATCAGGCCCTGGCGCGAGCGCAGGATCTTGATCCCGCCGCCCGCGTTGTCGACAATGGTGTTGCGGTAGACCGCATTGTCCAGGCCGTCGCGCGCGCCGTCGCCCCCGAGCCTGACCCCGGCCCCGCGGTTGCCGTAGATGTGGTTATCGCGGAAGGTGTTGCGGTCGCCCCGCGCGTCCAGGCCGGCCGACTTGGGGTCGCGCTGCCCCGTGCAGCTGTTGTGCTCGACGATATTCTCGGCCGAACCCTCTTTGATGTCCACACACTCGTTGCCGCCAGTGTCGAAGCGGTTGTGGTGGATCCAGTTGTAGCTCGACTGGTCGAGCCCGCCCGTGGGGTTCTTGCCGTCGTCGATCTGGCTGCGAGCCGTGCCGATATAGACCGCCTCGCCATTCTTGCCGCCGTCGCGGAAGCGGAAGTCGTAGACGCCGCAGTTGGCGAACGACGAGTGGGCGACCTCGTTGTGCTGGGCGAAGTAGCGCAGCCGCAGGCACTCGCCCCCCGCGTTGGCGAAGGCCATGCGCAGCACCCGCAGCCCGGTCACGCCCCGGCGCGGGCTGGTCCCGACGGCGTAGAGCAGCTTGTCGCGGTAGCCCGCAGCCTCGTCGGGGCGACCCCACAGCCCGTCGACGGTGAAGCCCTCGAGGGTGAGGTGGTCGTGGGTGATCTCGATCACGCGCGAGCGGCCCGCCCCGCTGACCACGGCGCCGGCCGGCCCGCTGATGGTGATCGGGGCCTCGGCCGTGCCGTCGCGCCGCGAGCTGATATCCTGCAGGTAGCGGCCGGGGGCCAGGGCGACCCGGTCGCCGGGCCCGGCCCGATCGACGGCCAGCTGGATGCTCGCCAGGGGCGCATCGGGGCTGGCGCCGCTGTTGGCGTCGCTGCCGGCCGGGCTGACATAGAAGACCCGCGGCCCGCCGGCCACCATGGGGAGCCAGACCCGACTCGTGGGCGCCAGGGCGGCCAGCAGGACGCCGAGCAGCGCCCCTACAAGCACCGCGCTGAGATAGTGTGAACGCATCAGCCCTCCGCCCCCTCGCGCAGCACCGCGCCGTCGGCGTTGCCGCTGATCGTATTCGCGGCCTCGTCGACGCTGGCCGAGGCGCCCTTCAGGTAGACCCCGACCCGGTTGCCGGCGATGGTATTGTCGGTCGCGGCCACGGCGCCCGCAGTCTTGATATAGAGGCCGTAGCGCCCGTTGTCGGCGATACTGTTGCCGCGCAGGGTGGTGCGGTCGGCCTCGCTGAAGAGGACCACGCCGTCCTCGCCGTTGTCGCGCACCGCGTTGGCGGCCAGCTCGTTGCCCGCGGCCCCCTGGCCGACGCCGATGCCGGCGCCCAGGTTCGCGTAGATCTGGTTGTCGCGCACCAGGTTATCGGCCGACTGGTTGATGTTCAGCCCCTGGTCGCCGTTGCCGTACGAGCGATTGCCCTCGACCAGGGTGCGGTCCGAGCCCTGGTAGAGCACGATCCCGTGGTGCAGGTTGTTGTAGACCGTATTGCCGCGCACGATCCCGTCGGCGCACGCGTCGGCCAGGATGATCCCGTGCTTGCCGTTGTCGTGGACACTGTTGCCCTCGATCAGCAGGCGCAGCGAGCCCGTGTGGGGGTCGATGCCGTAGAGCACGTTGTGGTGGACCTCGTTGCCGGTAATGACCAGGTCGCTCACTTCGTAGCTGTACATCCCGTAGTAGTTGTGCGAGACCGCGCTGTCGACCAGCTCGCCGCCGGTGCCGGCCAGGCGCCAGGCCAGGCCAAACGACTCGTCGGCGTCATAGCCGAGGTAGCGGATCTCGGCGCGGCTGATGGCCATCTGCGCGCCGTCGCGGGCCAGGATGTAGCTGCGCCCGTCCTCGTGCTGCTCGTCCGCGGCGCCCCGCCCTTCGTCCCACGAGCTGACGCAGGCGCCCTCGACCAGCAGGTCGCCGCCCAGGGCCCTGATCGCCACGAACTCCTCTTCGTCGCTGCGCAGCTTGAGCCAGCGCACCTCGGGGGCGGCCACGCGCAGGGCCGCGCCGGCCTCGATGCGCAGATTGGCGCCGAGCAGCCACTCGCCGGGCGCAAGCTCGCGCAGGGCCTCGGGCCGCTCGAGGGCCCGGGCCAGGGCGGCCAGGCCCACGGGCGCGCCCGCGCCGAGGATGATCGTGTTGCTCTCGCCGTCGAAGCTGACCGCGGGCGCCTCGCGCTCTTCGGGCGCGCCGCCCGCTGCGACGGGGGCGCGTACACACGGTGCCGCCGCCGTTACGCCCGGCCCCTGCTCCGGGGGAGCCGAGGGTGTCGGCGCGACCGCCGGTGAGCTCGGCGCCGCCGGCTGCTGGGCGCTCGGCGCGCCGCAGCCGGCCAGCAGCGCGCACAGTAGGATCAGGCACAATGTCGCTTGAGGCCGAATATG
>CAZKTU010000130.1:6170-17672 GCA_964555675.1 uncultured Oscillochloris sp. | reverse complement strand
TTTCGCGGGAGGCGTGGAGGGCTTGGCCCTCCACATTCACCCGTCGCTACTCTTTCGCGGGAGGCGTGGAGGGCTTGGCCCTCCACATCCACCGCCGCACGAGGATATCGAGCGGCAGCAGCATCAGCGCCAGCCCCAGCAGCGGCAGACCCACCTCGCGGGCGCTGCTGGCGCCGCGGCCAACTGGGGCGAAGGCCGCCTCGGCGTCGGCGAGGGGCGCGCCGCCGGTGAGGCTGGCCAGTTGTAGCAGCAGCGCGGGGTTGCTCTGGCTGCCGCCATACTCCGGCGAGTAGGGCACGACCAGGCCGACCGTCTCCTGGAGCAGGATGCGTTCGCCGTCGCGCCCCGCCACCTGCACGACATAGGTGCCGGCGGCCGGGCTCTCGACGGCGCCCTGGTAGACCCCGGGGCCGGTCTGCGGCATAATCAGGTCGGTGCGCGCGCCGTCGGGGGCGATCAGGCTCGCCGTCACCGCCAGGTCGGCGCCCTCGGCCGGGGCGCCCGCGCCCACCGTCAGCTGCACGAGCGTCTCGCCGCCGGCCAGCGCCACCTCGGCCACGGTCTGCTGGCCGCCGCGCACGGGCAACACCCACTCGGCGAGCTGGGTCGCGAAGCGCGGGAACTCCGCCCAGCCCACCCAGTCGCTCGCCCACTGGCCCTTGGCGTCGCTCAGCCAGGCGGCGCTGCGCCCCAGGCCGTACTGCCAGGTCGCCAGCAGCGGCTCGCCGTCCTCGGTCTCGAGCACGCGCCGCGCGCTCGCCTTGACCGTGCTGCCGTTGAAGCCATAGAGGGCGGGCAGGGCGTCGATCCCGGCCAGCACCGGGCTGTCGCCGACCACCACCGGGGTCACAGGACGCTCGACGAGGTAGTTGCCGACGGTGGTGATCGTCTCTTGCACGAAGATCTGCGGCACGTCGGCCATCTGGGCCACCCCGTAGTAGCGCCCGCCGCCCGTGGTCGCCACCTGCTCGAGATAGCCGGCCGAGCCGCCGCCCGCGGCCACCACACTCAGGGTCACGCCCTGCTCGCGCAGCTCTCTGGCCAGGTCGAGGTTGCTGCCGCCCGAGCCCCAGCCGTCGGTCAGCAGGATGACATGCTTGAGCCGCGCGTCCACCTGGCTCAGCATCGTGCCGGCGGCCCGCAGGCCCTGGCCCACGTTGGTCGAGCCCCGCGGCTGCACCGGGTCGAGGGCCGCGACAACCTCCTCGATGCTGGCCCCGCGCGTCGCCGGCAGGGTGTCGTAGGCGGCCCGGTCGAAGGTGATCACGCCGACCGTGTCCTGCTCGCCCAGCAGGGCCACGGCCTGGGCCACGGCCTCTTTGGCGATATCGACCTTGCGCTCGTAGCCGTTGGCCCCCGTGATCGGCGCGCGCCGGTCGGGGCTGCTGCAGTGGCACGAGTCCATCGAGCCCGACTTGTCGATCACGAAGACCAGGGCCAGGTCGGGCCGCTCCTCGCGGTCGCGCACATCCATATAGACCGGCATGGCCTCTTCGACCGGGGTGCGGCCGTAGCCGCCGACGCCGTAGCTCTCGTCGCCGCCGATCATCAGCAGGCCCTTGCCCAGGTCGCGCACGTAGCCCGGCAGGGCGGCCATAGCGCCCACGGGCAGGCTGCGGGCGGGCGTGTTGACCAGCACCACGGCCTCGTAGGCGCCCAGGCCCGCCAGGTCGGCGGGCATCGCCTCGGGGGTCACCACCTCGGGCAGCATCCGCGTCGCCGCGAGGGCGGCCACCAGCGTCGCGGCCTCGGCGGGGTCGCTCGCGACCACCAGCAGGCGCGGCGGGCCCTGCACCTGCACCAGGGCCGCGGCCTCGTTGTTGACCGGCTGGAAGTCCTGCGGCGCCGCGAGCTGCACGCTATAGCGCTGGAAGCCGTTGCCGGCGGCCGGGGCCGTGAAGGACACGCGGGTCTCGCCCGCGCCGAGGCTCACCCTGCGCGTCTCGAGCGGGCCGGCCTCGCTCAGCAGGGTCACCTCGACCTCTTGGGGGACGCTGCTGGTCACTACGGCCTCGAGGGCGAGCTCCTGGCCGGCGCGGGCCCGGCTCGGGGCCAGCAGCCGCGTCACCATGGCCTCGGGGTCGCCCGTCGCCAGGGCCAGGTCGACCACGTCGATCGGCACGCCGCGGGCCGCCGCCAGGCGCGCCGCCGCCACGGCGCTGCCGGCGTTCTCGCCGCCGTCCGAGAGCAGCACCAGGCGCTTGCGGGCGTCGGCCGGGAAGAGGGCCAGCCCGAGCTGGATGGCCTCGGCAATATTGGTGCGGGTCGAGACCGGCACGGCGCTGATCCGGCTCAGACGCTCAGAGCCGCTGGGGGCCCGCTCGACCAGCGCGTTGGCCCCGAAGAGCACCACGGCCGCCCGGTCGTCGGGGCCCATGGCCTGCAACGCCTCCTGCACGAAGGTCTCGGCCTGCAGGCGCGCCGACGGCGCGACCGAGTCGCTGCCGTCGAGCAGGAAGACCGTCGTGAGGTCGTCCACCTCGCGCCGCAGTTGCACCCCGGCCACGGCGAGGACCAGGCAGGCCACGCTGACGCTGCGCAAGATCAGGCTGCCGTAGAAGCGCGCGGGCGGCAGACGCCGCGGCGTCGCCAGAGCCAAGGCCCACAGCCCGACAAGCAGCGCCATGAGCCATAACATCTCCGGGTATACGAAGGAGAGACCTGGCAAGGGGGCCTCGCTTTCCGGGGAGCGCGCCGTATGGGGTTAGGTGGCAGGAAGCTGCCGCAGGGTGTAGCAAGTATTGTACCGATTCGCGGCCCGCACATCAAGGCGCGGGGGTGATTTTTTACATCTTTAACCAGAGGATTTTGACCCGAAGTGGTATCATGGGCGCGGCCATGCGTCGCTCGGGACCCCCGGTTGGCCCGGCCCCTGTGGTATGATGATGGTGAAGGTTCGGTAAAGAGGCCGCGTTGCGGCGCCGAGACCCAGACAACGGAAACCAGCCATGAGCGAGACCACGACTGTCGCGATCCCCCACGCCGACCTGCGGGCCTACAGCGCCGCGCTCGACGGGGCAGCCCTGTATGCGAGCGACGCGCGGGGGCGCATCTTCATGCGCGACCGCGACCGCGCGGCCCTGCTGCACCGCCTTTCGACCAACCAGATCGAGGGCCTCGCCCCGGGCCAGGGCGCCGAGACGGTCCTGACCACGCCGATCGGGCGCATCATCGACCTGCTCAGCGTGCGCGCCCTCGACGACGCCCTGCTGCTGATCAGCAGCCCCGGCCGCGGCCCGGCTCTCCACAGCCACCTGCGCAAGAATATCTTCTTCAACGATAAGGTCAAGCTCGAGGACGCCACGGCCAGCCTCGGCCAGCTGACTCTCTACGGCCCCCAGGCCGCCGGCCTGCTGGCGGCCCGCGGCCTGCCCGGCGCCGAGCTGCCGGCCCAGGGCATCGCCGTCGCGGCATGGGGCGAGGCGAGTGTCTACGTCGCGCGCTGCAACCCCCTCGGCGGGGCGGGCTTCTGGCTGATCGCCCCGCCCGCGACCCTGGCCGAGCTTGGCGCGGCCCTCAAGGCCGACGGGGCCCAGACCCTCGACGAAGCCACCCACGAGGTGCTGCGCGTCGAGGCCGGCTACGGGGCCTACGGCCGCGAGCTCTCGCAGGAGTACATCCCCCTCGAGACGGGCCTGTGGGGCGCGGTCAGCTTCAAGAAGGGCTGCTACGTCGGCCAGGAGATCATCGCCAGGATGGAGAGCCGCGGCCGCCTCGCCAAGAGTCTGCGCGGCCTGCGCTTCGCCGCGCCGCCCGCGCTGCCGACCGAGCCCGGCGAGGGCCCCCTCGCGAAGCTCGACGTCGCCGGCAAAGAGGCGGGCGACCTGACCAGCGTCGTCGAGTCGCCGCGCCACGGGCTGATCGGCCTGGCCTATGTGCGCACCGCCCACGTGGCGCCCGGCACGCGCCTGCGCGCCGCCGGGGCCGAGGCCGAGGTCGTCGAGTTGCCCTTCGCGGGCTGAGGCCAGGAGGCGAGCGACAGCAGGAAACGCCGGTCAGACGCCGCTCCAGATGGAGGCCGCGCGCCGAGCCCCGGTCGCCGAGGTAGAGGATCGCCCAGCATGTCCAGGCCCGTCGCCAGGCGCAACCATTTTGTCCTCGAGCTCGAGCGCCAGCGCGACCTGCTGCGCCGCCAGCAGGAGCGCGATCAGCGCGTGCTCGCCGCGCTCTACAATATCAGCCTGGCCTGCCGCGAGCGCCCCGACTTCCGGGCGATCTTCCACACCCTCAGGGCCGAACTGGCCACGGTCTTCAGCTTCGACGCCGCCTACTTCGCCTTCTGCGACGAGCGGCCCGACTACTTCAAGTGCGCCCTGCTGGTCGACGAGGACCAAGTCCAGTACATCGAGGACACCCCCTACGGCCATATCACCGGCAAGATCATCCACAGCGGCCAGCCCCTGCTCTTCCGCGACCTGGCCGCCGAGCTCAGCCCCGGCCAGCCGACTACGCCCTTCGGCAACCGCGAGAAGCGCTCGCGCTCGTGGCTCGGCGTGCCCCTGCTGATCGGCCAGGAGTCGGTCGGCGTGATCTCGATCCAGAGCTACCAGATCGGGGTCTACAGCGAGGCCTCGCGCGATCTGCTGCAGCGCATGGCCAATGTGATCGCCGTGGCCCTCGAGAATGTGGCCCTGATCGAGCGCATGGGCCGCCTCAGCGGGGCCCTCGAGGCCCAGGTGGCCGCCCGCACCGAGGAGATCGACGCCCTCAGCGCGATCTCGGCCGGCCTTGTCGAGCGCCAGCCCCTGCCGACCCTGCTCGGCAACGCCCTCGACGTGGTGCTCAGCCTGTTCCGCCTCGAGGCCGGCAATGTGCGCCTGCTCGACGAGGGCCGCACCAACCTGGTGCTCTACGCCCAGCGCGGCTTCTCCGAGGCCTACACTCAGCGCACCGGCCGCTCGCCCCTGGTCTCGAGCCCCATCCGCGAGGTGGTCGAGACCGGCAGGCCGACGATCGTCGCGCGGGCCTGGCGCGAGCGCTACAGAAACGCCAGCCTGCCCTGGGAGGTCTTCCCGCCCTTCGAGAGCTCGCTCATCCTGCCCCTCACCATCGGCTCGGTGGTGATCGGCACCCTGAGCCTGTTCGGCTTCGACCCGCGCGACTTCAGCGACCACGAGGTCAGCCTCGCCCAGTCCGTGGCCTATCAGATCGCGATCGTGGTCGAGAACCTGCGTCTGCTCGACCAGCGCGAGCGCCAGATCGCCGAGCTGCGGGCCCTCGGCGAGGTCAGCAGCGCCGCCTCGAGCGCCGGCGATGTGGCCGCCGTACAGCGCTGCGTCTACGACGCCCTACGCGTCTTCATGCCGATTGATGTCTTCTCGATGATTATCTACGACCCCGAGCGGGGCGTGGTCACCGATGGGCTGACCATCGACGAGGGCGAGGTCTATACCGACTGGGCCAACCAGCCCCCGCCCCCGCACTCGCTCACCGCCCACCTGCTGCGCACCGGCAAGGCCATGCGCTTCAGCGACCTGCCCGCCGAGATTCATACCCTTCCCGATGTCCAGGGCGCGCCCACGGGCTCGCAGCGCCCCTCGCGCTCGTGGCTGGGCGTGCCCCTGCGCGACCGCGACGGCCGCCTGATCGGCCAGATGAGCGTCCAGAGCTATACCCCCGGCCAGTTCAGCGCCCGCGACGAGTCGTTCCTGCAGAATGTCGCCGCCCAGGTGGCCTTGCACATCCAGAACGTCCGGCTGCTCACCCAGCGCGAGCGCCAGATCGCCGAGCTCGAGGCGATCGGCCAGATCGGCAAGCAGATCACCGCCTCGTCCGACCTCGACCAGATGCTCGCCGAGGTCTATCGGGTCTTCAGCGACCTGGCCGCGCCCTCGGTCTTCGCCCTGCTGATCTGCGAGCCCGACTCGAGCCTGATCACCAACGCCGTCTTCGTCGAGGAGGGCCAGTGGGTGCCGATCGACCTGGTGGGCCGCACGGTCACCCCCGGCTCGATGGGCGACTGGATCCTCGCGAGCCGCGAGCCCCTGCTCTTCCACGACCTGCTCGAGCAGCGCGGCGAGCTGCTCAGGCGCGGGATCGAGCCGCGGGCGATCGGCCCCGCCAACCCCGTGCGCTCGTGGGCCGGCGTGCCGGTGGTCGCCCGCGACGGCGAGCTGATCGGGGTGCTCTCGATCCAGGACTACAGGGCCTACCGCTACGACAGCGGCACGATCGACTTCCTCAGCCAGGTGGCCAGCCATATCAGCCTGGGCGTGCAGAAGGTGCGGCTCTTCCAGGAGCGCGAGCGCCTGCTGATCGAGGCCCAGGCCCACGCCGAGGCCGCCGAGCGCCAGGCCCACCGCATCGAGCTGGTCCACCGCATCTCCTCGGTGCTCTCGGCCCGCCTCGACCAGCAAGAGATCCTCGACCTGGCCGCTCGCGAGCTGGTGCAGCTCTTCTGGGCCGACCACACCGGCACGGTCATCCTCACCGGCGAGAGCCGCGGCCAGATCGCCGCCGAGTACCCCAGCACCGGGATCCTCGGCCTCGAGCTCGACCTGCGCGAGAACCTGGTGATCAGGCGCCTCGCCGAGACCCGCCGCCCCGTGGTGATCACCGACTTCGAGCGCGACCCCCTGGCCGCAGCCTCGCGCGAGCTCTGGCGCTCGCTGGGCATCGAGTCCCTGGTGATCGTGCCGCTGATCAGCCGCGACAGGGTCTTCGGCTCGATCTCCCTCGATAGCTACAACGGCCCGCTGATCTTCAGCGACGAGGAGCTCGAGCTGATGATGACCGTGGCCACCTCGATCGCCGCGGCCGTCGAAAACGCCCAGCTCTTCGCCGCCGAGCAGGAGCAGCGGCGCACCGCCGAGACCCTGCGCGAGATGGCCCGCGTGCTCTCGAGCTCGTTCGACCCCGACGAGGTGCTGCGCCTTGTGCTCGAGGAGCTGGGCAAGCTGATCAGCTTCGACACCGCCTCGATCATGCTGCTCGACGGCGCGTGGCTGCGCATGGTCGCCTTCAAGGGCTGGCCCGCCGAGTCCGAGCCGCGCGGCCTGGCCCTGCCCCTCGAGGGCAGCGCCGCCGGGGCCGTGGCCCGCAGGCGCGAGCCGCTGCTCTATGTCCAGGGTCAGGGCAGCGCGGCCTGGATGAATATCCCTACGGCCGCCAACATCCGCTCGTGGCTGGGCGTGCCCCTGATCGCCCGCGGCCGCGTGCTGGGCGTGCTCAATATCGACTCGCGCCTCCCGCGCGACCTGGTCGCCCAGGCCGCCACCATCCCCGCGCGCCTGTTCACCGAGCGCGACATCGAGGTGGCCCGCACCTTCGCCAACCACGCCGCCCTCGCCCTCGAGAACGCCCAGCTCTACCAGGAGTCGGTGACCCGCGTCGAGCAGGAGCTCGAGATCGCCCGGCGCATCCAGTCGAACCTCTTCCCACGCGAGCTGCCCGCGGTCCGCGGCCTCGAGCTGGCCGCCCGCTGTCTGCCCGCCCGCGAGACCGGCGGCGATTTCTACGACCTGATCGACCTCGGGGCTCGCGTCGGGGTGGTGGTCGGCGATGTGAGCGGCAAGTCGCTGCCCGCGGCCATGCTCATGGCGGTCGCTCGCTCGACGGCCCGCTCAGAGGCCCGCAACCACGAGACGCCCTGGGTCGTGCTCACCGAGACCAACCGCTGGCTGGTCGACGATGTGCCCCACAACAGCTTCGTCGCCCTCAGCTACGCCCTGATCGACGTCGATCGCGGCCGCCTGGTTCTGGCCTCGGCGGGGCAGCTGACGCCATTGTTGCGCCACACCGACGGCACGACCAGTTTCATCGACAGCCCCCAGTCGCTGCCCCTCGGCCTCAGCGACCAGGCCGAGTTCGGGCAGACTGAGATCACGATCGGCCCCGGCGACACGATCGTCTTCTACACCGACGGGATCGTCGAGGCCCACGACCAGTGCCGCGAGCTGTTCGGCTTCGAGCGCCTCGAGCGACTGCTGCAGGCCTGGGGCCACCTGCCGCCCCTCGCCCTGATCGACCGCATCGTCGCCGAAGTCCACGCCTTCAGCGAGGGGATGCCCACCCACGATGATATGACCCTGGTCGTCGTGCGGGTAAGTTGATTGGCTCCGGGCTCTGTGCGATAATAAAGCATGTCCCTCAGCTTTATCTACCCAGTCTACCTCTGGCTCCTGCTCGCCGTGCCGTTGATCTGGCTGCTCGCCTGGGTTACGCGGGCCTTCGCCAGCGGGCGGCTGGGGCGCGGACGCACCCTGGCCCTGCTCGCCGCGCGCAGCCTTATCGTGATCTGCCTGGCCCTGGCCGTGGCCGGGGCCCAGGTTGTGCGGGCCGTCGAGGATACGGCGGTGGTCTTCCTGATCGACGGAAGCGACTCGGTCGCGCCCGCGCAGCGCGAGCGCGCCATTGCGTACGTCAACGACGCCCTTGCCGCCGGGCAGCCCGCCGACCAGGCGGCCGTGGTGGTCTTCGGGGCCAACCCGGCGGTCGAGCGGGCGGCCGCGCCCCTCGCCCCGCTGCGGCAGCTGACCTCGGCCGTGGTCGGCGCGCGCACCGACATCGCCGAGGCCGTGCAGCTCGGGCTGGCCCTGCTGCCCGCCGACGCACAGAAGCGCGTGGTGCTGCTCTCGGACGGCGCCGAGAACCAGGGCCGGGCGATCGAGGCGGCGCGCCTGGCCGCCCTGCGCGGGGTGCCGATCGAGGTGGTAACTCTGCCCGCCGAGCCGGGCCCCGACGTGCTGGTGGCCGAACTCGAGGCGCCCGCCGCGGCTCGCGCCGGCCAGAGCATCCCGCTCGTGGTCAGGCTCGAGGGTGAACTGAGCGGGCCCGCTCGGGTCGAGCTCTTCGCCGACGGCGAACTGGTGAGCACCCAGGACGTGCAGCTCGACCCCGGCACAAGCGAGCTGGCCCTCAGCCTGCCCGCGGGCGAGGCGGGCTTTCGTCGCTTCGAGGCGCGGGTCAGCGCCGCCGGCGATAGCCAGGCCCTGAACAATAGCGGCGCGGCCTTCACCCAGGTCCAGGGCCCGCCGCGCGTGCTGATCATCGCGAGCCAGCCCGACCGCGCCGCGCCCCTGCAGGCGGCCCTCGCGGCCGGCGAGGTGAATGTCGAGCTCATCGACCCGGCGCGGGCGCCGGCCGACCAGGCCCTGCTGCGCCAGTACGCGGCGGTGATCATCGTCGATACGCCCGCCTCGGCCGTCGCGCCCCAGGTCCAGCGCGCCCTCGCCACCTATGTGCGCGAGCAGGGCGGCGGCCTGGCGATGGTCGGCGGCGGCGAGTCGTTCGGCGCGGGCGGGTGGCGCCGCACGCCGATCGCCGAGATCTTGCCCGTCGAGCTCGACCCGCGCGACGACGAAGAGCTGCCCGACCTGGCCCTGGCCCTGGTGATCGACCGCAGCGGCAGCATGGCCGAGCCGGTGGGCCCGGGCCGGATCAGGCTCAACCTCGCCAAAGAGGCGGTCTATCTCGCCGCCCAGGGGCTCGCCTCGCGCGATCAGCTCGGGCTCTATGTCTTCGACGACGCGGCCCAGACCGTGCTGCCCATGCAGCCCCTGCCCGAGCTGGCCACCCTCGAGGAGGCCCTGGGCCAGGTGAGCCTGGGCGGCGGCACCGATATCAGGGCGGGCATCCAGGTGGCCATGCCCGAGTTGGCCGCGGCGGACGCCAGGATCAAGCATATGATCCTGCTCACCGACGGGCTCGACGACAGCAACTATAGCGACCTGATCGACAAGATGCGCGAAGAGGGCACCACGGTCACGATCGTCTCGATCGGCGGCGACGCCAACCCCAGCCTCGAGGGCCTGGCCGAGCGGGGCGGCGGGGCCTTCTATCGGGTCGAGACGGCCCAGGACGTGCCGCGCATCTTCCTCAGCGAGACGGTGCGCGCCGCCGGCCGCGATGTCGCCGAGGGTGTCTTCGGTCCCGTCACCACGCTCAACGCGCCCCCGGTGCGCGGGCTGGGCGGCCTGCCACCGCTCTACGGCTACAACCCGGTCGCCCCGCGCGAGGCGGCCCGCACCATCCTCACCGCGCCCGACGGCGACCCGCTCCTGGCGGTCTGGCAGGTGGGCCTCGGGCGCAGCCTGGCCTGGACGAGCGACCTCAAGGGCCAGTGGGCGGCCGACTGGCTCGGCTGGGATGGCTTCCCGGCCTTCAGCCAGGGCCTGGTGGACACCCTGCTGCCGCCGCCGACGGCGGGCCGGCTCAGCCTCGAGGCCCGCGCCGAGGGCGGCGAGGCCGTGCTCGAGCTCTTCGTCGCCGGCGATGACGGGCGCCCCACCCCCGCGGGCGCCGTCGAGGGGCGACTGCTCGACCCGGCCGGCCAGGGGGCCAGCCTGAGCTTCGCCCAGGTCGGCCCGGGGCGCTACAGGGCCGTGGCGCCCGCCGACGCGCCCGGCGTCTACCTGGCTCAGGTGGCGGCCCTCGACGCGGGCGGGCAGGTCATCGGCGCGGTGAGCGGCGGGGTCGTGGTGAGCTACTCGCCCGAGTACGGGCCGGGCACCGCCGGCCCCGCGCTGCTCGACGAGCTGGCCGCCCTGACCGGCGGCAGCGTCGACCCGGCCGCGACGGGGCTCTTCGCCGACGCGGGGCAGGCGGTGGGCCGCGTGACCGAGGTCGGCCTGCCCCTGCTGTGGCTCGCGCTGCTCCTCGTGCCGCTCGACATTGCGCTCAGGCGCCTGTTCCTCAGCCGCCAGGAGCTCGCGCCCCTCCTACCGAAGCGCCGCGCCAACCCCGCCACGCAGCCGGCCGCCCCCGATCCGGCCATGGAGCGCCTGCAGGCGGCGCGGGCCCGCGCGCGTAGGCCCGTAGCGGCCGTAGAGCCCGCGCCAGCCCCCGCCGAGGCCACACTCGCACCGGCATCGCCCTCACCTGTCCCCCCTAGCAGCACTCCGCCGCCGGTTGCGCCCCCCGCCGACGACGATCCCATGGCCGCGCTGCTCGCCGCCAAGCAGCGGCGCAAGCGGTAGCTGGCCAGCGAGCAGCGCGCAGGGCTAGAACGCGTCGGCGGAAATGAGCGGCGGATTTTTACCACGAAGACCACGCAGCGCGCGAAGGGCTTGAGCGTGTTCAGCGCCTAAGCTGAACGCCTGCGCCGAGCAAGCGGCTCGTATGTATTCGTCACAGCACAGCTTCTCTCGTAGCTTCGTGATCTTCGTGCCCTTCGTAGTAGAACCTCGAACGATTAGGGCCGAGCTGTACTTGAAAGTGAGCTCTGCCGATCGTGCAATGCGGCGCGCCAATCCTTCAAGAGTCATGGGCATGAAGCATTAGCACGGCCGCCAATCGTAGCAACGCGAGCGCGTATCATCGAATAGCCCATGTCAATCCTTCAGCGACGGGTGCACGCTACGATCGTGACCCATCACCGAAGGATAGCGAGCCGTGATTCCACTTCAGTGCAGCCGCGCCATGCTTCAGTGCAGCCGCGCCATGCTTCAGCAAGCCGGCGCGATCCTTCAGTGCAGCCATACCATGCTTCGGCGCGTGCTAAAATACGCGCAGCGGCAAGCAGTCGAACATCCAACCGACAGAAACGTTTTCCCGCAGGATCAT
>CAZKTU010000130.1:0-6070 GCA_964555675.1 uncultured Oscillochloris sp. | reverse complement strand
GCAGCGGCAAGCAGTCGAACATCCAACCGACAGAAACGTTTTCCCGCAGGATCATTAAACATCATGTCGACAAGGCCGTGTCCATTCTCGGCCTCGGTACGAACAATCTCCGACACGTGCCGACAGATGAACGCTTCCGGCTGAGACTGGATGCGCTCGCCGCGGCCGTGGCGGCAGACCGCGCCGCGGGCCGCCGTCCATTCTGCGTTGTTGCCAGCGCCGGGACGGTCACCACAGGCGCGATTGACCCGATCGCAGAGTTGGCCACGTTCTGTCGCGAGCAGGAACTGTGGCTGCATGTTGATGGTGCCTACGGCGCGCTGACTGCACTGAGCGAGCGCTTCCGCGAGCCGATGTCGCGCATCGGCCTGGCTGATTCGGTGTCCCTCGACCCGCACAAGTTCCTCTTCTGCGCGTTCGAGGCCGGCTGCGTCCTGGTGCGCGACCGCCAGCACCTCCTCAACGCATTCAGTGCTCAGCCGAGTTACCTGACGATGTCGGAGGACCCCGACTTTGTCGACTTCGCCAACCAAGGCCCACAGTTGAGCCGCGCCTTCAAGGCGCTGAAGGTGTGGTGGAGCCTGAAGCACTTTGGTGCCGACGCCTTTGCAAGCACCATCGAGCGAATGCATGATCTGGCCCTACATATGGGCAACGCGATCGAACGACGTGCTGCTTTCGAGTTGCTTGCACCGGTGGTGTTCAACTGCGTGTGCTTTCGCATCAGGGCATTGGACGACGCCGGTAATCGCCGTGTACTCAAGTCGCTGGTAGACGGTGGCTACGCCTTTCTGGGCCCGGCTGTCGTCAAGGGCCGTAACGGTTTGCGTGCCTGCTTCATGAACCTCCGCACAGAGCAATCTGATGTGGACTTTATCCTCGATCGCCTTGAAGAATTGACAAATCTAATTTAGAAACGCCTTACACAATCTACCTAATCTTCTTCTGGCGACACATCTCGAGTAATACCTGGAACTATCTCTGGGATAATAGCAACTTGCTCATACACGTCTCGCAATGCAAGTGAACCCTGGATAGACGAAATAGGCAGGGTCGCTTCGATGCCAATAGCCTCTGAAAATACCCACTCATTATTTTCTTGTCGGACAAATCGTTCGATTTGATGCTTATCTTGTGACACGAGAATATATTCTTGGAGGGGACTAATAGCTCGATACTGCTGGAATTTCATGCCGCGATCATATCGTTCGGTTGATGGAGAGAGAATTTCGATGATAACTATTGGGTTAATAAGCGTATCGCGTTTCACGGTGTCTGTGAACTGAGACTGGCCACAAACAATACTAAAATCGGGGTACGTATGCAAACCCGTTCGCATTACCTTGACACGCATATCACTTGGGTATGCGCGACACGTTCGCCCTCGCAGAAGCCCATGAAGGGCAGCAGCAATATTAAGCGCAATTAAATTGTGTTGTTCACTGGCACCTGCCATGGCATAAATAGTGCCATTATAGTATTCATGTTTCTTAGTGCTCTGTCGTTCTTGTTCGAGATACATTTCTTCTGTTATGAACGGCTTTGGTTGTGCAGTCATAGAAACCTCTAAGGCGTTCTTTAGCGGTATGACCAGTGTACTCCTCTAGCATCATAGCAAAGAACCGTGCGAATTGCAAGCACATATGTTTTAGTGGCAGAAGACTGATTCGCGGTCTTCGTGGTAAAAATTGGAAGCCTCATTTCCGCTGGACTATACCAGGCAGGGGACTATTCGGATTCAGGTCTAGATTCCTATTTTCATTTGGCAAGCTATTGCATATAGTACTGGCGGACGGCAAGCCCCGCGTACGACTGGTACGCGGTCATCTCTCCCAACATTCTAGAAAGAGGTTGGAAGCCATGACCCCAGGATCAGGAAAGCGTGTGCCCCCGCCCGTACTTGCCGCAGACCGCATGGCCCTGCTTGCCCTCAGGAGTCTCGGCGACTACGCCCCGCTCAACCTGGCCTACAACTGCGACTCGCTCATCCAGCTCGAGGCTGCCCTGGCCCAGGCCGAAGACGCCGAGATCATGGCCCGACGAGCCCTCGAGGTAGCGCGCGAGCAGGCCACTCTGGCCGGCCAGCTCTTCCACAGCGGCATGCTCAACGCCAAATCCCAGGTCATCGCGCAGTACGGCAGCGACTCGCCGGCTGTCCACGCCGTGGGCCTGAAGCAGAAGTCTGAGCGCAAGCGCCCGCTGCGGCGCACGCCGGCTCAGCCGAGCCCCAGGGCCACCGACGGCAACTGACCATTAGGTACTCAGCATGTCCACGCCCCCACGCTGCCGTCCCGTGGCGGGTATTTACCAGGCGCCGCGAGCAACCGACTCGCGGCGCCTGTTATAATTCGCCTCACGCAGCGAGTAGCTCAAAGGTGAAGGCAATGACGCGGCAGCGCTGCTAGTGTACAGACATTCCAGCAGCATGCTCTGAGGAGGCCCCATGGCAGACACCGTCGTCCCGGCCACCAACGCCGCGCCCGCCAGCGAACGGCTCTCGCTCTCGACCAGGCTGGCCTTCGGGGCCGGCGACCTCGGCCCCGCCATCGCCACGATCATCGCCTCGTTCTTCCAGCTCTTCTTCCTCACGACCGTCGCCGGCCTGTCGCCCGGCCTCGCCGGCACCATTCTGCTGATCGTCAAAATCTGGGACGCCGTCAACGACCCCTTCATCGGTTGGATGACCGACCACACCAATACCCGCTGGGGCCGCCGCCGCCCCTGGCTGCTCTTCGGCGCCGTGCCCTTTGGGCTGTTCTTCTTCCTGCAGTGGATCGTGCCGCCCTTCGACGACACCGGCAAGTTCATCTACTACCTGGTGATCGCCCTGCTCTTCGACACGGCCTTCACGATCGTCAACGTGCCCTACGCCGCCCTCACCCCCGAGCTGACCCGCGACTACGACGAGCGCACCGCCCTCAACTCGTACCGCTTCGCCTTCAGCATCGGCGGCAGCATCTTCGGCGGCATTCTGCACCAGGTGATCGTCGGTATGTTCCCCAACGACCCCCAGACCGGCTACCTGGTCTCGGGCGCCGTGGTCGGCGTGCTGGTCGCCCTGCCCTTCCTCTGGTGCTTCGCCGGCACCCGCGAGCGCTACGAGCCCGAGCCCGGCGCCGAGGAGCTGGGCCTGATCGAGCAGATCCGCTACGTCTTCAGCAACCGGCCCTTCCTCTTCGTGGTCGGGATCTACCTCTTCTCGTGGCTGGCCGTGCAGGTCACCTCGGCCGTGCTGACCTTCTATATCATCTTCTGGCTGGGCAGCGTGCCGCAGTTCCCGACCTCGGCCCTCGGCCTCAGCTTCAGCCAGGCCTCGGATATCATCCCGCTCATGCTCTTCGCCGTGCAGGGCTCGGCCCTGGTCTTCCTCTTCATCTGGAGCGCCGTGAGCCGCCGCATCGGCAAGAAGGCGGTCTATATGATCGGCTCGGCGATCTGGATCGCCGTCCAATCATTCCTCTTCTTCCTGCAGCCCGAGCAGATCGGCCTGGCGCTCATCCTCGGCGTGGTCGCCGGGGCCGGCATCGCCACCGCCTACCTCATCCCCTGGAGCATGATGCCCGATGTGATCGAGCTCGACGAGCTCGAGACCGGCCAGCGCCGCGAGGGCATGTTCTACGGCTTTATGGTCCTGCTGCAGAAGCTCGGCCTGGCCCTCGGCCTCTTCCTGGTCGGCCAGGCCCTCGAGCTCTCCGGCTTCAACCAGGATCTCGCCGCCGGCCAGCAGCCCGAGGCGGCCCTGACCGCGATCAGGCTCATGATCGGCCCCGTGCCCACGATCATCCTGATCTGCGGCATGATCCTCACCGCCTTCTACCCGATCACCAAAGCCAAACACGAAGCGATCCTGGCCCAGCTCGCCGCGCGCAAGGCCAGCGCCTGAATGCTCGCAAGCCATGCTTGCGGCACGCTATAGGTTTTTCAGGGAGGGCTTGCCCTCCCTGCGACCCTCCCAGCGACAATGCTGTCGCCCTGGGGACAAGCAAACGGGGAGGCAGTTGCCTCCCCGTTTGCTTTACTCTACAGCGCAGCGTCTACGGGCGCGCTTCGAGGCGCTCGAGCTCGCGCAGCTCGTTGGGACGCAGGCTGCGCACCGTGCCGTCGGTCTGCTTCAGCACGCAGGCCTGGAACTCGTAGGTACTGGCCAGCGGGTTGAAGTAGAAGCCTCGCTCGTCGCGTCCGGCGAAGAACTGCACACAGAGCACCGCGCCCTCGGGCATGCTGCGCGGGATGTCGAGGCTGTAGCTGAGCACGCGGCTCTGCCCGGGCAGCAGGCGCACCGGGCGGGCCTGATCGAGCTGGAAGCTGCTGCGGCTCGGCTGGCCTGAGAGGCTGAAGACGCGCCAGGTCTGCACCGTGACCGGCCGGTTGACCAGGTTGGTCAGCCGGACGCTGTGGTCGCAGCGCTCGCGCCCGGCCGGCACGCTCGCGCAGATCTTCGGCTCATCGAGGCGCACGGTCAGGGGCTGAATCTTGAGCCGCTTCAGGTCGTACACCTCGTCTGCGCCGACCCGGAAGATCGGCGTGCTGTAGGGTACATAGCCGTCGAGGTTAACGCGAAGCAGATAGCTGCCGGGGACGATCGGCGGGCTCGACTCGCTCGATGCGATCACAAAGCTGCCGTCGGGGTTGACCACTCCCAGCGCGATCGACTGCAGGCAGGCGCCATCGATGCAGCGCACCAGTGACAACGCGGGAAAGCCGGAAGAGCTGATTGGGCGCAAGGTATCGGCGTCGAGCAGCCGACCGACGATCCCGCCGATCGAGGGCAGGCGCTGCAGTGTGGTCGCCCCGAGGTCGGTGCGCCGGCCCGGCTCGACCTGAAACGGGCCAATTGTAGCCGACTCGTAGTACGCCGAGCTTAGGCTGACCTGAAAGCTGCCCCCGTTGGCCAGTAGGGGCGAAAACTGGCTGCTGAACGAGAAGCTCCCATCAAACCCGACCCAGGTGCTGCCGATCGGAAAGCACAGGTCCTCGCAGCGCAGCAGCGTCGCCGCGACCAGATCGAGCACGGGCGGGGGCGCGCCGCCGGCCAGTACCACCTGCCCAAACACCTCCGTGAAAGGCTTCAGGCGCAGATCGACGCTAAGGGCCTGGCCGGCGTCCAGCGTAAACGGGCCCGCCACCAGCGACTCGTAGCTTGCGGTGATGACGTTGAACCAATACTGCCCGGGCAGCAATTGGGCGCTGGCCGGAATGTTGAAGCTGCCGTCATCGGCGACCACGGCCTGGGTGACCGGCGAGCACGGGTTGAATGGGTCGCAGGGGTAAAGCTGGACGATTGCGAAGCCGGCCTGGGCCAGCGTGACGGGTGCGCCGGTTGTGTCGTCGAGCAAGCGCCCCGTGATCGGGCCCGAGGACTGGGCCGGCCCGACGCTCAGGGTGTAGCTGCCCGCGCCGAAGCCGCCCGAGAGGAAGGTGCTGTCGCAGCAGCCCGTGACGCCGATATGCACAAACCCGTCGGCCGGCACGGTGAAGACGGCCTGGGTAGGCCCGCTCGGCTGACCCGTGTACGTGCTCGGCGGCCCGCACTCGCTGCCAACCAGGCCAAGCTGCGCGTTGAACAGCGTGCCGCCGCCCGTCTCAGCGCCGTCGACCCTGATCAAGAGCGAGCTGCCTGGCTCGCCGCGCACCCGGAAGAAGTCGATGTTGAGCTCGCTGTTCGGCCCCGGATAGCCAAATGACTGCCCCGGCAGAACGCCGCTCACCACCAGCGGCAGCGCCTGGGCGCTCAGATCCTGGGCCAACTGGCAACTGTCGTTCGGCTCGATCTCGGTGATTGGGCCGCCCACCTGGGCCTGGACCGAGAGTGTCCCGGCGACGAACAGGGTCACGATAAGGACAAAGGACAGGAGCAGGCCGACGCGCTTCATCGCACACTCCTACGCAACAGTACGAAGACGGGCAGAATTGCCCGCTGGAGGCTGAGACTTGCGAGGGTTAGCTGCGATGCTTAAACGCAATACAGGGACGCGCCAGCCCGAGCAGGACGATCAGTGGTTCCGATGTCTGATTCTAGATATAGCGCACGTTTTCTTCATAATCAAGGGCAACTTCGTTACGGAAATGT
>CAZKTU010000129.1:0-17725 GCA_964555675.1 uncultured Oscillochloris sp. | reverse complement strand
CCGCCGATCAGGCTCAGCACCAGGGCCTCGACCAGGAACTGGGCCAGGATGTCGCTGCGCCGCGCGCCGACCGCCTTGCGCAGGCCGATCTCGCGCGTGCGCTCGGCCACGCTCACCAGCATGATGTTCATGATCCCGATCCCGCCCACCATCAGGGCGATCCCGCCGATCACGCCGAGGAAGACTGTGATGCCCACCAGGATATTGTTGTTGGCTTCCGCAAACTCGCCGAAGTTTTGAAAGCTGAAGTCGTTGCCCTGATCGGGCCGCAGCTTGTGCCGCGCGCGCAGCAACTCGCTCACTGCGGCCTGGGTCTCGGCCAGCCTGCTGACATCCTCCAGGTAGATCGTCGCCTCGCTGACCTGGATGCTGCCCAGGGCCGCCTCGGGGAAGAGCCGGTCGCGGGCGACGCTGATCGGCACCACCACACTGCCCCCGCCGAAGAAGAAGCTGTCCTGCTGCGGCGCGATCACGCCGATCACCTGGAAGCTCAGCCCCTGTACCACCACCTGCCGCCCCATGGGTCGCCCGTCGGGGAAGAGCTGCTGGGCCATGGGCCAGTCGAGCACGGCCACGCGGGCCCGCTCGGCCAGGTCCTCGTCGGTGAGGAAGCGCCCCAGGGCCATGCTCATGGTTGGCCGCAGGTAGGCCGGGTCGGCCCCGATGATATTGCCGTAGGCTATGCTGCCCGCCGCGCTGATCTCGCCGCCCGAGAGATAGCGCGCCGCCACCTCGCGCACATTGGGCAGGCCGCGAATGGCCTCGATGTCGCCCGTCGTCAGGCGCGCCTGCTCGGGCGGCGGCCCCGCCATCGCGCCGAAGTCGGGTTGCGCCAGCAGGGTCAGGGCGTCGGTCTCGAGCCCGGCGAACTGGCTCATGGCGAAGCGCTGGAAGCTCTGGCCCACCGAGAGCAGGCTGCTCACCGCCGCGATGCCGATGGCGATGCCCAGGGTGGCCAGAATGGTGCGCAGCTGGTTGCTCAGCAGGGAGCTGAGGGCGACGCGCAGGGACTCGAAGAGCTTCATGGCGCGAACGCTCCCGGCGGCATGCCCTCCAGCGGGGGGATGGTGGGCACGATGATCTGCTCGCCCTCGGCGAGGCCGCTGATCACCTGCACGCGGTCGCCGCTGGTGGCTCCTAGCTCGACGGGGGCCTCCTCGCCGCCCTCGCGGCGGACGAAGGGCCCGGCCTCGCCATACTCGACGGCCTGCAGGGGGATGCTGAGCACATCGCGGATGGCCAGCACCTCGATCCCGGCCGTGGTGGCCATGCCCACCCGCAGGCGCTCGTCGTCGCTCTGCACGCCGATCTCGACCGGGTAGAGCCCCCCGAGGGGGCCGCTGCCGGGGCCGAACGAGCCGGCCTGCGACTGGCTCTGGTCGCCCTGGCTCGCGGGCAGGGCGCTCACCAGCAGCAGCTCGCCGGGGAAGCTCTCGCCCGGCACCGAGTCGACGCTGACCTGCACCCCCTGGCCCGCCTGCACCCGCGCCACGTCGGCCTCGGTGACCTGGCCCCTGATCAGGAAGCCCCGCAGGTCGGCGATGCGCACGGCGTCAGACGAGGCGGTCAGGGTGCCCGGCTTGAGGGTGATATCCACGACCGTGCCCGCGATCGGGGCCCTGAGGCTCGCGTCGTCGAGGTTGGCCTCGGCGGTGGCCAGGGTAGCGCGGGCCTGCTCGAGGGCGGTGCGGGCCCGCGCCAGCTCGACCGGGTCGGGGCCCTCGCGCAGCTTCTGCTCGGCGGCCGTGGCCTCGAGCACGGCGGCCTCGAGCTCGGCGCGGCGGGCCGGCCGGGTCGGGTTGTTCACCAGCTCGTTGTAGGCCTTCTCGGCCTCGGCCAGAGCCTGGCGCGCCTCGAGCACGGCGGCCTGGAGCCCGCGGGTGCCGGCGATCTCCAGGCTGCGCCGGGCGTCGGCCAGGTTGCGCTCGGCGCTGCTCACGCCCCGCTCGGCGGCCTCGATCTCGCGGATCTCGTTCGTGCGGGCCTGGTCGAAGGCCTCGCTCAGGTTCTTCAGGCTCAGCTCGCTATTGCGCAGGTTCACCTCGGCGTCGAGCAGAGCCCGGCGGAAGGCCTCGGTCTCGCGCTGGTCGAGGCGGCGATTCTCGGTGCGCCCGCTCTCGTCGACGACGACCTTCTCGGTGGGGTGGCGGCCTGTGCGCTGCACATAGTCCCAGTCCCACCAGGCGTCCGAGTAGGCCCGCTGGACCTTCTCGAGCTCCTGGGCGCCCCGCTCGAGGGCCTGCTGGGCGTCGGTCTTGGCGCGCGAGCTGCTGTCGCGGGTCTGCTCGACCGTCTGCTGGGCGGCGGTCAGGGCCTCCTCGGCCGCGGCCAGGCCCTTCTCGGCGGCGCTCAGGTCGTCGGGGGCCACCCCCGCCTCGAGGTCGGCCAGGCGCTGGCGGGCTGTATCGAGGCGCGCTTTGGCCACGTCGAGGTCGATCTGGCGCACGGCCTGCCCGTCGGCGGCCAGGTCGGCGCGGGCGCGGGCCACGGCGGCGGCGGCTTTGGCCAGGTCGGCCTCGCTGGGGCCGGCGGCCAGCTTGTCGAGGGCCTGCTGGGCCTGGTCGAGCTCGGCGCGGGCCCCGGCCACCTTCAGCTCGAGGTCGCGGGTCTCGAGGCGGGCCAGCAGGTCGCCCTCGGCCACACTGTCGCCGCGGGCCACCAGCACCTCGCGCACCCGCTGGCCCTCCGGGAAGCTCACGCGGGCCTGGTCGCGGGGCTCGAGGGCGCCGTTGACCTGCACGGTCTCGATCAGGTCGCCCCGCTCGACGGGGACGACCACCGGGGCGACGGCCTGGTCGGGGACGTTGGGGCGCACGAGGAGCTGGCGGGCGACTATGGCCGCGACGACGACGCCGAGGCCGATCAGCAGGGCCAGCCCCGTGAGGATCGGCCGCCAGCGGAGGCGGCGCCTGCGGGGGGCGGGGGTCGCTGTCATAAAAGGTGTGCCTGTTTTTGATGCCTATTCTCGGTCCACCGGCATGGTAGCAGACCGAGTCAACCACCTTCTATGACGGGCAGGTGAGGCCGCAGGTTCCCCTAATTCGCCTCGAACTGCTCGAAGGCCAGGCCGTAGGTGCGAGCGGGCACGTCGCCCAGGGTGCGCGGCCATTGGCCGGTGAGGGCGCGGGTGATCTTGCCGGCGTGCTCGTGGCAGTTCTCGATGAAGAGGGTGTAGCGCTGCTGGACGCCCGCGGCGACCGTGCCGGCCAGGTAGAGGCCGGGCACGTTGCTCTCCATGGTCTCGGGGTTGAAGACCGGCACGCGGTTGGGGCCGAGCAGCTCGACGCCCATGGCCTCGAGCAGGCTCTGGTCGCCGCGGAAGCCGGTGTTGAGCAGCACGAAGTCGGTGGGGTGGCGGAAAGTCGCGCCCGGGATGGGCGCCCCGTCCGCGCAGCGGGCCAGCTCGACCGAGCCGGGCGTGATCGCGATCGGCGCGGTCTCGGGCAAGAAGGCGATCGTGCCCGCCTCGATCTGGGCCGCGAGGTCGGGCAGCAGCCAGTGCTTGATGCGCTGCTCGTCGAAGTGCGCCCGCCGATAGCTCAGGGTCACGCGGGCCCCGGCCCGCCAGCAGCGCAGGGCCGCCTCGACCGCCGAGTTCTTGCCGCCGACGATCAACAGGCGCCGCCTGAAGTAGTCGTGGGGGTCGCGGAAGTAGTGCGAGACGTGGGGCAGATCCTCGCCCGGGATGCCCAGGTGCAGGGGGAAGTGCATGTCGCCGATCGCCATGACCACCCGGCGCGCCCTGTAGCGCTGCTCGCCCGCCAGGGGCGAGGTGGTCAGGGTGAAGCCCTCTTCGTCGCGGGCGAGGGCGGTGACCGGCTCGTAGCTATTGATCTGCAGGTCGAACTGCTCGACCACGGCGCGCAGGTAGGCCAGGTACTCCTCGCCCGTGGTGCGCTGCTGGTGGTTGTTGGGGATGGGCACGCCGGCGATGGCCAGGCGCTCGCTGGTGCTGAAGAAGCTGGTGTTGCGGGGCCACCAGGTGAGGGTGTGGCCGATCTGGCCGGCGTCGAGCTGCAGGTAGGGCACGCCGGCGAGCTTGAGGCAGACCGCCAGCTCGATCCCGATCGGGCCCGCGCCGATAATCGCCACCTCGTAGCGGGGCAGGGTGGTCATGAGCGCTCCTTCCAAGCTGCAATCATGCCACCCATGATAGCCGAAAACGCCCCCGACCAGGCGGCCCCTGGCTATTTCAGCATGGTCAGCAGCATGACCAGGGGCGTCTCGGCCTTGAGGCTGTGGGGCGTGCGCGCCGGCATGTGCAGCCAGGTCCCGGGGCGGGCCTCGTACAGTTCGGCGCCGACGCTCAGGGCGCCCGTGCCCGCCAGGATCTGTACGATGACGGGCCTGGCCGCCGTGTGCTCCGAGAGCTCCTGGCCCGCGTCGAAGGCGAAGAGCACGAGCTTCAGCTGCTCGTCGGCGAAGAGCGTGCGGCTGAGGATGCCCCCCGTGGGGGGCGCGGCCTCGGCGATCAGGTCGGCGAAGTAGGTCGCGGCGGCGGGTGTCGTGTCCATAGGGGCTCCATTCTCGTCAGGCGTGCCGGCGGACGCCGGCCTACCCGAAGCATAGGGCAGTGGGCCTCGTTCTGCTGTGATTCTTCTCACAGACGCAGCTGGCACGCTTTATGCATTTATCCATCCCAGCTCCGAGTAGCAACGAAGCGCGGCAGGGAAAGGCTCTGCCGGGACGATAAGAGGAGGTTCTCATGCCTAAGACGGTGGTCGGCCTGTTCGACACGTTTAGCGAGGCCCAGAGCGCCGTACAGGATCTGGTGGAGTTCGGCGTGCGCCGCGAGGAGATCAGCCTGGTGGCCCGCGACGAGCACGGCGTCATCGGCGAGGCCAACGAGGTCGGCGCCACGGGCGCGGCCGAGGGCGCGGGCGCGGGCGCCGTGGGCGGCTCGGTCGTCGGCGGGGCCCTCGGCCTGCTGATCGGCGCGGGCCTGCTGGTGATCCCGGGCATCGGCCCGGTGCTGGCCGCCGGCCCCATCGCGGCGGCCGTGGGCTCGGCGGCGGCGGCCGTCGGCGCGGGCGCCCTGGGCGCCGGGATCGGCGCGGCCGCAGGCGGCCTGCTGGGCAGCCTGATGGGCGCGGGCATCACCGAGGGCGACGCCGAGGCCTATGTCGAGGGCGTGCGCCGGGGCGGCACCTTGCTCTCGGTCAGCGCGGCCGATAACGAGACCGACGACGTGCGCCAGATCCTCGTCCGCAACGGGGCCGTCGATATGGACGTCAAGGCCGCCGAGTGGCGCTCGAGCGGCTGGAACAGCGACGGTTATGCCGCCGGCAACGTCTCGATGGGCAGCGCCGTCGACAGCCACGCCACCGACGCCGACGTCCTCAGCGAGGGCACGCGCCGGGCGCCCCACTTCGCCGGCGAGGACGCCACGGGCGGGGCCTTCTCTTCCTCCTCCGGCCGCCAGCTCAGCAGCGACCAGCGCGCCTCGCTGGCCGGCGACGAGCGCAACGCCGGGGTCGGCACCTCGGATCAGCTCGGGGCCGGCCGCGGCCCGCGCATCTACGACCGGCCCGGCCGCGGCCCGTCGCACGACGCCGACGCTGCGCCCAGCCCGGCCCACGGCGACTACGCCCGCGGTATGCGCGAGGAGGCCGCCCCTGACGTCGAGCCCGACTACGCCCGCGGCGAGCGCGATGCCCAGCCGACCCACGATGCTCAGCTCGACGGCGAGACCGCCGGCCCCCACCATGGCGACTACGCCCGCGGCATGCGCGGCGACGCCGAGGCGGTGCAGCCCGACTTCGCGCGCGGCCAGCGGGGCTACGAGGTGTACGACACCGACTTCATCAACCACTATCAGTCCCTGACCGGGGCCGGCGGCCAGCCCTACGACTACTACAAGCCCGGCTATCAGTTCGGCTACGAGATGGCCAACGACAAGAGCTACAGCCACGACAGCTGGGAGACCGCCGAGCGCGACGCCCGCCCGCGCTGGGAGCAAGAGGCTCGCGGCAGCTGGGAGGAGTTCAAGCAGACCATCCGCTACGGGTGGGAGAAAGCTCGCGGCCGAGCGTAGGTGGTGGCACGAAGCTTGCTCTATAGGGGGAATGGGAGGCGCGAAAGGGCGGGGCCCTCTCAAACAAATGCCTCTCGCACAGGTTTTCAGGACCATCGGGTCCAGACATCACACAAGGAGGGACTCTCGTGATCAACTTCATTCTTTGGCTCCTGTTCGGCGCCCTGGTCGGCTGGCTCGCCAGCCTGGTGATGCGCACCGACGCCCAGCAGGGCGCGCTGCTCAACATCGTGGTCGGTATCATCGGTGCGTTCCTCGGCGGCTTCCTCTTCAACCTGCTCGGCATCGGCGGCAGCAACATCAACAACAACGACTTCAGCCTCACCGCGCTGCTGGTCTCGTTCGTTGGCGCTGTCGTCCTGCTCGGCATCGTGAACCTCTTCCGCCGCGGCACTGTTCGCTAGTGAGTCGGCCGATGGTTCGCCAAAGGTGCGTGACACAGCGCTCGGGGAGGGTCGCCCTCCCCGAGCCTTTTTATAAGCAGGAGGGTGACAATGTATGCAGAGGGCGGAAGGACAACCTCGATCTGGATGGGCGCCGCCGCGGCCCCGGCCTATGGCCCCCTGACGGCGAACCTGCGCACCGGGGTGGTCGTCGTCGGCGCGGGTATCGCCGGGCTTACGACGGCCTACAGGCTCGCGAGGCTGGGCTTCCAGGTGACGGTGCTCGACGACGGCCCGGTCGGCGGCGGCGACACGGGGCGGACTACCGCCCAGATCACCTGTGTGCTCGACAAGGGCTACGCCGAGACCGAGCGGCTGCGCGGCGTCGACGATTCGCGCCTGACCGCCGAGAGCCATATGGGCGCGATCGACACGATCGAGCAGATCGTCACGGCCGAGGGCATCGCCTGCGACTTCGCCCGCATGGACGGCTACCTGATCCTGGCCCCCGGCGATGAGCGCCAGACCCTGATCGACGAGCTTGAGGCGGCGTGGCGCGCCGGCCTCGCGGGCGTCGAGCTCGTGCCCGACAGTCTGGTCCTCGCCAATACCAGCTTCGGCCCCGCCCTGCGCTTCCCCAATCAGGCCCACTTTCACCCCCTGAAGTATCTGGCCGGCCTCGCTCGCGCCATCGAGGGCCAAGGCGGTCGGATCTTCTGCGGGACCCACGTGACCGCTGTCGAGGGCGATGAGCTTGGCGTTTCGCTCAAGACGGCCGACGGCCTGAGGGTCACGGCCGATAGCTGCGTCCTGGCCACCCATGCCCCGATCAATGACTCCCTCGGCTATAGCACCCGCGTCTTCCCGTACCGCACCTACGTCGTCGGCCTGAGCATCCCAAAGGGGAGTCTGCCGAACTTCCTGGCCTTCGACACCGACGACCCCTACCACTATTTGCGCATCCAGCCCGAGCTCGAGCGCGATGTGCTGCTGGTCGGCGGCGAGGACCACAAGACCGGCCAGGCCGACGATATGGACGAGCGCTACGAGCGGCTCGAGCGCTGGACGCGGGCGCGCTTCCCCTTCGCCGGCGAGCTGGCCTACCGCTGGTCGGGCCAGGTGGTCAACGCCCTCGACGGGCTGGCCCTGGCCGGGCCCGATCTAGTGACGCCCAACGTCTATGTGATCACCGGCCAGACCGGCATCGGCATGACTCACTCGACGATCGGGGCGCTGATCGTCGCCGACCAGATCGCCGGGCGGCGCAACCTGTACGCCGAGCTGTACAGCCCGGCCCGCACGCCCCTCGGCGCCGCCCGCGAGGTCGCCGGCGAGGGCCTGAATGTCGCGGCCCAGTACACCGACCTGCTCAAGGGCGGCGACGTGAGCTCCGAGGACGAGATCGCCCCCGGCTGCGGCGCGATCGTGGGCTGGGGGCCGATGAAGGTCGCGGTCTACCGCGACGAGAGCGGGCAGCTCCACCGTCGCTCGGCCCTCTGCACCCACCTCGGCTGCGTCGTCACCTGGAACGGCTCCGAGCGCAGCTGGGACTGCCCCTGCCACGGATCGCGCTACGACCCCTACGGCAAGGTGCTGAACGGCCCCGCGCCCACAGACCTGCCCCCGGCTTCGTAGGCCCCGGCCATGCGCGAAGGCCGCCCCACGGGGCGGCCTTCACGATTCACGTTGCCTGCGAGCGCGTTCAGGCTACTCGTCGGTCGAGGGCTCCTCGACCGCCTGCCCATAGCCCTCGCGGCGCAGGCAGAGCCAGAGCCGGCTCACCAGGTCGATGTCGAGGGCCCGCTCGCTGATGGGCACGGGGCTGGCCGACTGGTAGAGGGTCACGAGGCGGTCCATGCGTGAGCGCTCCCAGGCTATGCCGCGCTCAGATTGGCGTGGGTGGATCTGCATCGAACGTTCCTTTCTCCGACACGTGCCGCTCAGGCTGCAGGGACGGGGGCAGGCGCCGGCGCAAGCGTGGTTTGCGCGTCGGCCTCGGCGGGCTGAGTACGCTCGTCGACGATCGGCTGTGGGCCGTAGAGCTCGATATAGCCACAGGCGGTGCAGACGCGGGCGACGACCGGCTGGGGCGCCGAGCCGCGCGGCCCGGCCAGCATCACGGGGCCGTCCGGCGTGACGAGCTCGCTGGCCCAGGTCTCGTTATTGCAGCGGGTGCAAGTAATCATCAGATGCTCCTGGTTGGCCTTCCCCAGCGTATGCTTTGGCAACTCTCGTGCCACACGGGCGACGGGTGCTACAATCGGGGTGATATTCGCACGAGCGACAGGCGGAGCCACTCTTGGACGCAGCAGTGATCATCATCGGCGCGGGCGCGGCCGGCCTCGGCGCGGCCATGGGCCTGCGCGAGGCCGGCGTCTCGAGCTTGATCGTCGAGGCCCGCGAGCGCCTCGGCGGGCGGATCTGGACCGACCACAGCTTTGTCGCGGGCCCAATCGAGTTGGGCGCCGAGCTGATCCACGGCGAGGGCGCCGTCACCCACGAGCTGGCCCGCGCCGCCGGCATCGCCACCACGCCCGTCGACCGCTACGGCGGCCTGCGCTGGGGCGACGGCGGGCCGGCCATCCCCGTCGAGGCGCTGCCGCCCGAGCGCCTCGCCCTCATCCGCGACCTCCAGGCGGCCTACAAGAGCCTCGCCGAGGCGGCCCCGACCCCGGACCGCTCCCTCGCCGCCGAGCTGCGGGCCCGCGGCTTCGACGAGGGCGCCCTCGCCGTCGCCGATGTGCTGCTCGCCCAGACCTGCTGCGCCTCGATCGAGCAGCTCAGCTGCGCCGACCTGGCCCGCGAGCTGCGGGTCGACCACGCGGGGGCGCTCGAGTATCGCCCGGTGGGCGGCTACAGCCCCCTGATCGGCTGGATGGCCCGCGACCAGCGCTTCCTCCTCGGCGCGCCCGTGAGCGCCATCGCTCGCCACTCTCGCGGGGTCACGGTGACGGCGGGCGGGCGGACCTACGAGGCCGGGCGCTGCATCATCACGGCGCCCCCGGGGCTGCTCGGCGCGATCGCCTTCGACCCGCCCTTGAGCGCGGCCAAGACCGAGGCCGCCGCCGCCTTCGGCATGGAGCCGGCCACCAAGCTCTTCTTCGGCTTCGATCGGGCCTACTGGGACGAGGAGCTGGCCTACCTGGCCCACGAAGGGTTGTTCAGCCGCTGGTGGACGCCCCTGCTCCACAGGCCGGGCGCGCCGGTGATCTGCTGCTACGTCACCGCCGAGCGGGCCCGCCTCGTCGACACCCTCGACGACGCCGAGCTGCGGCGGCGCGCCCTCGACGAACTGGCCGGCCTGATCGGCTCGCCCGCCCTGCGCGACGGCTGCGTGGCCCTGCGGCGCAGCGCCTGGGCCGCCGATCCCCTGGCGCGGGGCGGCTACGCTCACCTGCCCCCGGGCGCCGCCGACGCGCGCCCCGCCCTCGCCGCGCCCGAGGGCGAGAGCCTGTTCTTCGCGGGCGAGGCTACGGCCTATGACACCAACCCGCAGACGGTTCACGGCGCCATCGAGAGCGGCCGGCGCGCCGCCGCCGAGTGCCTCGCGGCGGCATAGTGCTTGCTTTTACCCATCGTGGAGGGATCTGCGATGGCGACGACAGCGCTCGAGCGGGGTGGGGATAAGGGTGCGCAGGGCGAGGGGAGTATCGCCCGTTCGCTGAGCGAGTACGGGCGAGGCATCGCGGGCGGACTGATCTTCAGCCTGCCGCTGCTGTATACCCAAGAGGTCTGGAAGGCGGGGGCCGTCTTCGGCCCGGGGCGATTGGCGGTGAGCCTGGCGGGCACTCTGTTGCTGCTGCTGGGCTACAACCGCTACGCCGGGCTGCGCAGCGATGCGAGCCGCGCCGAGGTGCTGATCGACTCGGTCGAAGAGCTTGGCCTGGGCATCGTGGTGGCGGCCCTGCTGCTCTGGCTGATCGGCCAGATTGACGGGACGCTGTCGCCCGCGGTGATCATCGGCCGGGTCATGACCGCCGGCATGCTCGCGGCCATCGGGGTCTCGGTGGGCACCGCCCAGCTGGGCGGCGGTGATGCCACAGGCGAAGACGAGGGCGAGACGGATGATGGCAGCTTACTCGGCCTGGTGGTCCTGGCCGTCTGCGGCGCCGTGCTGATCGCCGCCAATGTCGCGCCGACCGAGGAGGTGCTGCTGATCGCCGCCAGGCTCGACGCGCCGCGCCTGCTCGGCCTGGTGCTCATCGCGCTGGCCCTGACGGCCGTGATCTGCTTCTACAGCGACTTCGTGGGGGCGGGGCGAGACGATGCGGCGCCCACACCGCTGGAGGTGGTGCGCGAGACGGTGATAACCTACGCCGTGGCCCTGGCCGTGTCGGCGGGCATCCTCTGGCTCTTCGGGCGCATCGAAGACTTGGGGCCCCTGGCGGCCTGGGCGCGGGTGATTGTGCTGGGCGTCCCGGCGACCCTCGGCGCCTCGGCCGGGCGTTTGATCATCAAGGGGGCCCAATGAACATCCCGCAGAAGAACGCCCTCGAGTGGGCCGTGTTCGCCCTGAGCCTGATCCTGGTCCTTGGCCTGGTCGGCTTCATCGGCTACGAGGCCCTGGGCCCCGACGGCGAGGCGGCCCTCGCGGTCGAGCTGGGCGAGCCGCTGGCGCGCGGAGGCAGCCTCGAGGTGCCCGTGACGGTGCGCAACCTCGGCGACGGGGCCGTCGAGGATGTCCTGGTCGAGGTGACCGTGTTGCTGAGCGGCGCCCCGGCCGAGCAGGCCGAGTTGAGCGTGCCCCTGCTGGCCGGAGGGGCCAGCGAGGAGGGGCGGGTCGTGGTGCAGGCCGCCGACCCGGTCGAGCGGGCCGAGGGCAAGGTGCTGAGCTACAGGCTGCCGTAGCGGGGCGCGTCTGCTTGCGCTATCGGCGGGACTAAGGCACAATGCCCCCATTATTCTCCGGCGGGTTCGCCCGCTTGCGCCGCGCGCGCTGTAGCGCCGGCACAACATAAACCATGCGCTGGCTGCCTCGCGCCGACGTCATCCGCTCGCTGGTGCGCCCCCAGACCGTCGGCGAGCGCAATGTGCGCAACGTCCTGATCGACGGCGTCGGCGTCGGGATCGTCGCCGGCGTCGGCACCTTCCTCTCCGTCTTCCTGGTGCGCCTGGGCGCCTCGAGCCTGCTGGTCGGCCTGCTCACCTCGCTGCCGGCCCTGGCCGGGGCCCTGCTGGCGGTGCCCATCGGGCGCTTCCTCGAGCGCCAGCGCAATGTGGTGCCCTGGTACTCGGGCATGCGCGTGTGGGTGCTCTGGTCCTACGCCCTCTTCGGGCTGCTGCCCTTTGTGATGCCGCTGGAGGCGGTGCCCTGGGCCGTGATCGGCATCTGGGCCCTGGTGACGGTGCCCAGCACGATCGTCAACGTGGCCTTCACCGTGGTCATGGGCGGGGTCGCCGGGCCAAAGAACCGCTTTGCCCTGATGAGCATGCGCTGGTCGAGCCTGGGCGCCGTGACCGCCCTGACCGTGGCGCTCGTGGGCCAGCTGCTCGACCGCATCGTCTTCCCGCTCAACTATCAGGTGGTCTTCATCGGCTCGTTTTTCGGCGGCTTGCTCAGCTTCCTCTTCTCGCGCTCGATCGTGTTGCCCGACCAGCAGATCGGCGAGTACGAGGGCGACGGCACCTGGCGGCCCAGCTTCAAGAGCTGGGTCGGCTCGCTGTCCACCGTCGCCCGCACGGCGCCGGCGCCCTTCATGCGTTTCGTAGGCAGCGCCTTCATCTTCCGCTGCGGGGTCGCCATGGCCCTGCCGCTCTTCCCGCTCTACTGGGTGCGCGAGGTGCAGGCCAGCGACGCCTGGATCGGCATTATCACGACGGCCAACAGCGCCGTGCTGCTGGTCGCCTACTTCGCCTGGGCCGCCGCCGTCCGGAAGATCGGCGTGGGCGGCGTCCTAATCGCGACGAGTCTCGGCATGTCGCTCTACCCCCTGGCGACCGCGACGACCCAGTCCGTGGCGCTCCTGGCCCTCTTCGCGGGCATGGTGGGCTTCTTCTCGGCCGGTAACGACCTGGTGAACTTCGACCTGGTGCTCAGCACTATCCCCTCGGATCACCAGGCCAGCTACGTCGGCTTCTACCAGACCCTGCAGAACGCCGCCCTCTTCATCATGCCCCTCGTGGGCACGCTGCTGGCCGACAGCACGAGCATCGCCGTCGCCCTGGTCGCCGCCGGCGTGCTGCGCCTGGCCGGCACGGGCATGTATGTCGCCCTCGGCATCGGCCGCGCGCCCGCCCCGGCCCCGCGCAAGGCGGGTTAGGCTTCCGCCGTGGCGGGCGCCTGCTCGGCGGGGCTCGTGTCCTCCGGGTCCATGAGCGGCAGCGTAACCGTGAAGGCGCTGCCCTCGCCCTCGCTGCTCTCGACGCTGATGCGACCGCCGTGCAGGCTGATGATCTCGTTGACCACGAAGAGGCCGATCCCCAGCCCGCTGATCCCGAGACGTTCGGCGTTGGCCGCCCTGA
Source organism: uncultured Oscillochloris sp. (assembly GCA_964555675.1). Classification (GTDB taxonomy): domain Bacteria; phylum Chloroflexota; class Chloroflexia; order Chloroflexales; family Chloroflexaceae; genus CAIWXH01. Next base: position 4,846 of record CAZKTU010000129.1, on the reverse strand, counting down.
AGAAGCGCCGGAAGAGCTGCTCGTGGGCCTCGGGTGGGATGCCGATCCCGCTGTCGCTGACCTTCAGATAGGCCGCCCCGTCGTGGCAGCTCAGCTCTACCTCCACCGCGCCGCCCGCGGGACTATACTTCACCGCGTTGCTCAGCAGGTTCTGGATCACCTGCTCGAGCCGCACCTCGTCCCCAAGCAGGACCAGGGGGCAGCCCTCGTCGTGTAGCCGCAGTGTGTGCGGACTGAGGGTTGTGCGGGTCTCCTCGACGACGCGGCGCACCAGGGTCGCCAGGTCCACGCGCGCCGGCTCGATGCTGAAGCGCCCCGCCTGGATGCGCGAGACGTCGAGCAGCGCGGTGATCATGCGGTTCAGGCGCTGGGCCTGCTCGACGATGATACCCATCGAGCGCAAGGTGCGTTGGTCGCCGCCTTCGTCCTGGGCCAGCCACTTCTGCATCAGCTGCGAGCGCCCCAGCAGGGTGGTCAGGGGCGTGCGCAGCTCGTGGGCCGCGATCGAGAAGAAGGCGTCGCGCACGCGCACGGCCTCCTCGGCCATGGCCCGCGAGCGCTCGGCCACGGCGAAGAGGCGCGCGTTCTCCAGGGCGACGGTAGACTGCTGGGCCAGCTCCTCGGCCAGGGCCAGGTCCTCTTCGCTGTAGGCGGCCCGCCCGGCGCAGCGGGTGAGGGCGATCACGCCGATCGAGACGCCGCCGATGGTCAGCGGTACGAGCAGGTTGCTCGCCGGGCGCAGCCGGCGCAGCAGCTCTAGCCCGGCCTCGTCGGCCGCGTAGGCGGCGAGGCTCTCGTCGCTGAGCGTCGGGGTTAGCCGCGATCGCCCGCTGCGCAGCACCGCGCTCAGGGGGCTGCCGGGGGCCAGGGGCTGCGGCAAGAGGCGCTGGAGACGGCGCGCCAGGATCTCCTGCTCGGGATCGACATGGGCTACAACCGTGCTCGGGCCCTCGCCGTGGGTCTCGGCGGTGTGGATGACGCACCAGTCGGCCAGGTAGGGCAGGGTCGCCCTGGCGACGGCCTCGAGGGTGGCCTGGTAGTTGATCGAGCTGGTCAGGGCGGCCCGCAGCCCGCCCATAAAGCGCTCGCGCGCCTCGATCCGGCGGCGATCCGTGATCTCGTTGACCAGCATGCCCACCCCCAGGCGGCGCTGGTCCGCTGTCCGCACCGGGTAGTAGCTGACCTCCCAGATGCGCTGCAGACCCGGGCTGGCCTTCGTCTCGCCGCTGATCTCGACGTCGATCAGCGGCTGGCCGCTCTCGATCACCTGCATGAAGAGGGGCGCCTGCTGGTCGGCCAGGGCGGGCACGATCTCCCAGATCGTGCGCCCCAGGTGGCCCGCCACCGGCACGCCGTTGAACTCGGCCAGGCGCTCGTTGATGCCCCTGTAGCGTAGCTCGGTGTCGACGAAGGCGAAGCCGATCGGCGCCTTCGTGATCAGAGTGTCGAGCAGAGCCAGGGTCTCGTCGAGCCGGCCGATCGTCTGCTTGTGCAGCAGGTCCTGGGCCGCCCGCTCGGTCATATCGCTGATCACCATCACTGTGCCGACGATTTGATCGTCAATGATCAGGGGGGCGATCTCGGCCCGCTGCTGCATCCGCTCGAGCCCGGCGGGGTTGGGCGGGGCCGGCGCCGGCAGCAGATAGCCGAACTCGCGCTGGCGTAGGGCGCAGGTCTCGCCCCCCAGGGCGCGCCTGAAGTGATGCCTGAGGTCGGGGGCGCCCAGACTCTCCAGGAGCTCGGGCATGCTCTGTTCGGTCGCCGCCTCGGCGTCCAGCCCGGTCTGCTCGCGCAGCCAGGGACTCCAGTAGCGCACCATGAGCCTGTCGTCGGTGACGATCACTCCTAGAGGCAAGGCCTCGCCAAGCCACTGCGGCAGGATGCTTTCCCAATCGATTGCAATCATCAGCACCTCATCTGCGCGTGGTTTACTAATGGGCCACTTGGCGTGACCCCCGCAATGGCACCGCCGGCGACAAGCGACCCACTGGCGGAAAGTCGAAGGCAACACAATCCCGGCTCAAACCACCTGCGCGTGGCTATAGGCCCTCTAGAGCAAGGCCTGTGCCGACGGGGCGCCGGGGCCTTCGTAAGAGCGCTGGCACGCAACCTGCTATGGCCCCTTAGAAGCAGGGCGCCCAGGGGCGCCGATGCACGGTCAGCAAAGGCAGCGCTGGGGCTGATACAAACGATGAGGTTGGTATGGTTCAGGATTCTTTCTTATGGATCAGCAGTACGATAATAAGACCGTCGGTGTAGCAGAGATTTTGATCGTCGATGACCATCCCGAGATTACCGCTATGGTCGCCGAGGCCCTGACCGACGAGGGCTATCAGGTGCGCATCGCCCACGACGGACGGGCCGCCATGACTGAAATCGAGCGACGCAGACCAGACCTGCTGCTGCTCGACGTGGCGATGCCTCTGATGACCGGCGACCAGGTGCTCGCCCAGCTGCGCGGCCAGGGGCAGCGCGACCTGCCGGTGATCCTGATGACCGCCGACCGCTCGCCCGAGCGCTTTCGCGCCCTCGGCGCCAACCAGCTCCTGCGCAAGCCCTTCGACCTGGGGCGCCTGCTACAGTTGGTGAACCGCTTCACCCAGCGCCTCCAGATTGAGGGCGCCGGAGAGGCGGGCCTCTAGCCTTTAGGAGGGGCACGGGGAGGCTTGGCCTCCCCGAATTACCCACCCGTCAGAGTAGCTCTGACGAACCCTCAACGCAGAGCGCTGCGCGCCTCGGTCGGCTCGCTTCGGGTGCGCAGGTAGACCAACTGGGCCACCTTCGAGCCGATCCAGGCGAAGAGGTAGTAGATCGCGATCGCCACCAGGTACGCGGCATCGAAAATATTCACCCCGAGCTGCGGCTCGCGGCCCGGCCCGAACAGGTCGCGGAAGGGCAGCACGAACGGGTAGGTGATCCCATAGATGAAGGCCGCGAAGCCGTTCAGGGGGTCGGCCCCGAACAGGACCAGCAGAAAGCGGATGAAGATGAAGACCGACAGGATGTTGACGACCGTATAGACTGTGCGCCGCGCCCGCACATAGCGCCGGCGCTCGATCGTCGCCGCCGAAGGCACAACCACTGTGCTCTCCTCGACCTGTGTCGTGCTCTCGCGGCCGTCGGTCACAACGCGCTGCTCCTTGATCACACGCGCGGCATCGGCCGTCGGGTCCAGGCTGGCCTCGCTCGATGCGTCCGGGGCGGGAGGATACTCGCTCATACTACACACCTCCGTTGGCGCGCTGCTAGTTCGTTGGGGCGCGCAGGACCCGCGTTGCAGGTTCCGTGCCAGCCTGTGGTCGCCTCTCTGGCACGCATCTTGCCAGGTGACTGTATAGCGCAGAGCGCGCCGCCGCGGCTGTCCCCGAGCCGGCCCGGCGTCGCCTCGCGCGGACAATTGTGCTACGATACGGTGACGGCTCGCGTGGGCTTCGCCCGCTGAGCGGGAAAGAGTGTGGCAATGTTCGATATGTCGATGATGCCCGAAATGGGCATGCGTGTAACCCCGGCGCTCCTCAACTTGGCCCAGCTCCTGGCTCTGCCAAGCCTCGACCTGAACCAGCTGGTGCAGCAAGAGCTGGCCGAGAACCCGGCCCTCGACGAGGTCGAGACCTACGAGGCCAGCTGCGCCCGTTGCGGCTCGTTCGTGATCGACGGGCTCTGTGTGCAGTGCGCCAGCTCAGACGCCGTGAGCGACGGCCCGCCGCCCCGTCGCGAGGAGGAGATCGACCCGCTGCTCTTTGTCGCCGCCCCTCGCGGCCTGGCCGAGTCGCTCCTCGACGACCTCTATGCCAGCCTGCCGAGCGCCGACCAGCCGATCGCCCTCGCCCTCGTCGGTAACCTCGACGAGCGCGGCTTCCTCGCCGACGAGCCCGAGGTGATCGCCGACCTGCTCGGTATCTCCCTCGAGCGAGTCCTCGCCGTCCTCGTCCGCCTGCGCGAGCTCGGCCCCCCCGGCATCGCCACCCGCGACACCCAGGAGTGCCTGCTGGTGCAGATCGACCTCCTGGCGAGCCAGGGCGTGGGCTGCCCTCACGCCCGCGCGATCATCGCCGACCACTACGAGGACTTGGGCGCTGGGCGCTTCAAGCAGATCGCGCGGCAGCTGCGCATCAGCCCCGACGAGGTCGACGCCGCCCGCTCGTTCATCCGCAAGCACCTCTGGCCCTTCCCCGCCCAGGCCGCCATGCCCGACTCCTCGCCGCCTCAGCGCACCCGCTATCGCACCGCCGATATCGCGATCATCCGCCGCGACGAGCAGTTCGTGGTCGAGGTGCTCCACTCGCCGCGGCGCGTGCTGCGCCTCAACCCGCTCTACCAGGACCTGGCTCGCCACGCCGCCACCCTGCCCGACGACGAGCGCGCCCACGTTCAGGAGTATATCGCCCGCGCCCGCGTCTTCCTGACCAACCTGCGCCAGCGCGAGTCGACCCTCCAGCGCATCGGCGAGGCCATCGTGCTGCGCCAGGAGCCCTTCTTGCTGCACGGGGTGCGCCACCTGGCCCCCATGACCAGGGCCGAGATCGCCCTCGAGCTCGGCGTCCACGAGTCGACCGTCAGCAGGGCCACGGCCGATAAGACCGCCCTGCTGCCCAACGGCACCCTGCTGCCGATGAGCGAGTTCTTCGTGGCCGCCCGCGGCGTGCAGGACGTGCTGCGCGAGCTGATCGTCAGCGAGCCCCGCCCCCTAAGCGACGAAGAGCTCGCCCGTCTGCTCGGCGAGCAGGGCTACCCGATCGCCCGGCGCACCGTGGCCAAGTACCGCGACCTGATGAAGATCCCGCCCTCACACCTGCGCTGATCCGCCGGCTCAGCCTTAATAATGCGAGAAGACCAGCGGGAGGGC
>CAZKTU010000128.1:13058-17925 GCA_964555675.1 uncultured Oscillochloris sp. | reverse complement strand
TGAGCCATCTCGATCAGGAGCACCTACGGGCGGTGCTGCTCGACACGAAGAATCGTGTGCAGGGAGTTGTAACGATCTATATCGGCTCGGTCAACACGGCCATGATCCGCGTCGGTGAGGTCTTCAAGGAGGCGATTCGGCGCAACAGCGCCGCCCTCATTCTGGCCCACAACCACCCCAGCGGCGACCCCTCGCCCTCGCCCGAGGACATTCTGGTGACCCGCCAGATCGTCGATGCCGGCAAACTGCTCGACTGCGAGGTCCTCGATCACCTGGTGATCGGGCGCGGTCGCTACGTCAGCATGCGCGAACGCGGGTTGGGCTTCCCGAGCTAAAGGCTCGCAAGCCAGGCTTGCTTCAGGGTGGACGAGGGCCCGCCGGTAACAGGGCTTGTGTACACTGGCACTAGCCCGCCGAGCATCGCGGCGGCCCCCACAACCCTAGAGCCACGGGAGCACCCACATGAACGACGAAGCCTTCTCCCCTGAGCTACTCGAGGATCTCGCCGAGGGCGCCTACTGCGTCGACAAGACCCGCCGCATCGTCGGCTGGAACAGCGCCGCCGAGCAGATCACCGGCTACAGCGCCGCCGATGCCGTCGGCAACCGCTGCTGGCACAACTTGCTGCGCCACGTCGACGACCATGGCCGCCAGCTCTGTCGCGGCTGGTGCCCCCTGGTCGCCACCATGCAGGACGGCATGCCCCGCGAGGCCCGCGTCTACCTGCACCACAACGACGGCCACCGCCTGCCCGTGCAGGTCCACGCCCGCCCGGTCCGCTCGGAGAATGGCGAGATCATCGGGGCGATCGAGACCTTCACGCCGGTTGCCGAGCCCGAGGGCGCGGCCCTGGCCGAGGGCCAGGCCCCCGACGACGAGCACGTGACCGGCATGGCCGGGCTCAGCACTATGGGTGTGCGCATCGACCGCTGGCTCGACGCGATGCGCCGCGGCGGGCGGGCCTTCGGCCTGGTGCGTATGCGCATCGACGCCCGCGAGCGGATCGGCGCCGCCTTCGACCTCGAGACCTGCGAGGCCATCATCAAGGCCGTCGGGGCCACGCTCAGCCACGCCATCCGCGCCGGCGACGTGGCGGCCCGCATCGACGACGAGGAGTTCCTGGTGCTGCTGCCCGACTGCGACGAGCACGACCTGCTCGCCCAGGCCCAGCGCCTGCGCTTCCTCGTCGAGCAGACCTTCCTGGTCAAGAACCGCCGTCTCGTGCGCGTCCACGTCCTCGCCGGGGCCGCCCTCGGCCAGCCCGCCGATAATGTCGCCGAGCTCCTCGCCCGCGCCGCCGACCACGTGATCAGCGGCCATTAGGACACTTCCAACCTGCCCGGTTGGATTTGCGGGATGGCCAAACAGCTCGGCTGTCTGTGCATAGCCGGGGCCCCCTCCGAGATTACGGAGGGGGCCCCGGCGTTTTCCGCGGTATAATTGTCTCAGGCCGCGTCGGGCGGCCGACAATGCACGAACCCGGCCCAGGGCCGGCTGGAGACAATAGACCGATGATCGGTGTCAGCGTAGCCACGGCCGCCCTGCGCGAGCTCCCGCGCATGGAGGAGCAGGCCGAGCTGGCCCGGCGGCGCTCGCGCCGTCTCGGCCGCCCGGTGCTGGTGAGCGTCACCGCCGAGCTGCGCCCCCGCGACCCACTGGCCCTCTTCGCGCGCGGCCTCGGTGTGACCCACAATCGCCTTTTCTGGAGCCTACCCGCCTCGAATCTGGCCGTGGCCGGCCTCGGCGCCGCCTGGAGCTTCGCCGCCAGCGGCCCCGAGCGCTTCGCCGCCGCGGCCGCCGCCTGGCGCGAGCTGATCGACAGCGCCGCGATCGACGCCGACCCGGCCCTGCCCTTCAGCGGGCCCATGGCCGCCGCCGGTTTCGCCTTCGACCCCCTGCGCCCATCGGGCGGCCTGTGGGACGGCTATGCCGACGGGCTGTTGCTGCTGCCGCGCCTCGTCCTCGCCTCAGACGGCGAGCGGGCCAGCCTCACCGTCAACGGCCTGGTCGGCCCCAGCACCTCGTCGATCACGCTGCACCTCTCGGCGGCGCGCCGCCTGCGCGACCTGATCGGCCGCACCTGGCGCCCCCCGCGCATCGGCGACGGGGTCACGCTCGAGGACGCTCTGCCCCCCGGGGCCTGGCGCAGCATCGTCGCCGACGCTGTGACCGACCTCAGGGCCGGCCGCCTCGAGAAGGTGGTCCTCGCCCGCGAGGTGCGCGCAAAGGCTGCAACCCCGTTCGACCCGGCCGCCGCCCTCGACGCCCTGCGCCGCGACTACCCCGACACCTTCGTCTTCGCCGTGGCCCGCGGCGGGCGCACCTTCCTGGGCGCCTCGCCCGAGCGCCTGGTCAGCCTGCGCGGGCGGGCCGTCGCCGCCAGTGGCCTCGCCGGATCGGCCCCGCGGGGCGCCACCCCCGCCGAGGACGAGGCCCTCGGCCGCGCGCTGCTCGCCAGCCCCAAGGACCGCGAGGAGCACGCCGTGGTCGTGCGCATGCTGCGGGCCGCCCTCGCCGACGTCTGCGAGCACGTCGAGGCTCCCGCGACGCCAACGCTCATGCGCCTGCGCAACGTCCAGCATCTCTACACCCCGATCAGCGGCGACATCGCCGGCGAGGCCAACGTGCTCGACCTGGTCGGCCGCCTGCACCCGACCCCGGCCCTGGGCGGACAGCCTCGCGAGCAGGCTCTGGCCTGGATCAGAGAGCGCGAGGGCCTCGACCGGGGCTGGTACGGCGCCCCCGTCGGCTGGGTCGACGCCCGCGGCCAGGGCGACTTCGCCGTCGCCATCCGCTCGGCCCTGGTCGGCCGCCACGAGGCCAGCCTCTTCGCCGGGGCCGGCATCGTCGCCGCGTCGGACCCCGAGCGCGAGGAGCGCGAGACGAATATCAAGCTCCGCGCGATGCTCGGCGCCCTCGGGGCAGAGCTATGACCCACGTAGAGGCACTCACTCGCTGGGTGGCCGCGATCGTCGACGAGCTGGTCGCGGCCGGCGTGGACGAGTTCGTCGTCTGCCCCGGCTCGCGCAGCACCCCCCTGGCCCTCGCCGTCGCCCGCCACCCCGGGGCGCGGGTCTGGATGCAGCTCGACGAGCGCTCGGCGGCCTTCTTCGCCCTCGGGCTGGCCCGTCAGAGTGGGCGACCCGCCGCCCTGCTCTGCACCTCGGGCACCGCCGCCGCCAACTTCCTGCCCGCCGTCGCCGAGGCCGACCTCTCGCGCGTGCCGATGGTGCTGCTGACGGCCGATCGCCCGCCCGAGCTGCGCGACAACGGCGCGCCCCAGACGATCGACCAGGTCGGCCTCTATGGCCCGCGCGTGCGCTGGTTCAGCGACCTGCCCACGCCCGGCGACACCCCCGAGCTGCTGCGCTACGCCCGCGCCGTGGCCGCCCGGGCCGTAGCCGCGAGCCTGGCCGCGCCGGCCGGGCCGACCCATCTGAACCTGCCTTTCCGCGAGCCCCTCGTGCCCGACAAGGCGCTGCTCGAAGATCTGTTTGAACGCCGGCGGAACACAGCGATCCCCGATCCGGGCATTCCTACAGGAGTCCCTGGCGTCGCGGCACCCCCCACGGTGCGCGCCGTGGCTGGGGGCAGGCGTATCGGCGACGGGCCGCTGGCCACGCTCAGCGCCAGCCTCGCCCGCACACGCCGCGGGCTGATCATCTGCGGGCCCGACTGTCCGCCCGGCCTGGCGCCCGCCGTGACCCGCCTCGCCGCGGCCCTGGGCTACCCTATCCTGGCCGACCCGCTCTCGGGGGTGCGTTGCGGGCCCCACGAGCGCGGCCTGGTCCTCTCGGCCTACGACGCCTTCCTGCGCGACGAGCGCTTCGCCGCGCGCCACGAGCCCGAGCTGGTGCTGCGCTTCGGGGCCATGCCCACGGCCAAGCCCGTGCTGCAGTTCCTGCAACGTCACCCCACGGCCCGCCAGGTCGTGGTGGACGAGGGCGGGGGCTGGCGCGAGCCCACCAGCCTCGCCGCCGAGCATCTGGCCTGCGACCCTGCCTGGCTCTGCGAGGCCCTGCTCGAGGGCCCGAGGGGGCCGGATCAGGCCCCCAATGACTGGGCCCAGGCCTGGCTGAGCGCCGAGGCGGCCGCGCGCGCCGCCATTGGCGAGGCCCTGACCGGCGAGGCCCTGAGCGAGCCGCGGGTCTTCGCCGAGCTGGCCGAGCTGCTGCCCGACGGCGCGACTCTCTTCGTGGGCAACTCGATGCCGGTGCGCGACTGCGATACCTTCTTCCCGAGCTCGGCGCGCCGGGTCACGGTCATGGGCAACCGGGGCGCCAATGGCATCGACGGGCTGGTCTCGACGGCGCTGGGGGCGGTGGCGGGCGGGGCCAGGCCGCTGCTCATGGTTTTAGGCGACATCTCGCTCTACCACGACAGCAACGGGCTCCTGGCCGCGAAGCTCCATGGGCTCGACGCCACCGTGGTGCTGATCAACAACGACGGCGGCGGGATCTTCTCGTTCCTGCCCCAGGCCAGCGAGGCCGACCGCTTCGAGCTGCTCTTCGGCACGCCCCACGGGCTGGATTTCCGCCCCCTGGCCGAGCTCTACGGGGCGCGCTACACCCTGGCCGAGAGCTGGGCGACCTTCCGCGAGGCAGTGGGCGCGGGCATCGACGGGCGCGGCCTGCACCTGGTCGAGCTGCGCACCGAGCGCGGGCAGAATGTCGCCGACCACCGTCGGATCTGGCCCCTGGTCGGCGCGGCCCTTGAGGCGGCGGGGCTGGTGTAGGGAGCGTCGACCAAGGACCAAGGACCAAGGACCATCGACCAAGGACCATCGACCATCGACCCAGGGGGGACGTTGATCAGCCTTTGTCGTTGGTCTTTGGTCGTTGGTCCCGACGCTGACCGGGCCTGGCCC
>CAZKTU010000128.1:0-12958 GCA_964555675.1 uncultured Oscillochloris sp. | reverse complement strand
GCACTGGCGGTGCTGCTGAAGGCGCCCAGGGTCAGCTCGGCGTTGCCGAAGTTGTGGATCTGGAAGCTCTTGCTGATCGTGGCGCCCGCGCTCATGCTGCCGAAATTGATCGGCGCGGCCTGGTTGTCGCCGATGAAAACCCCGTCGAGGCTGATCGCAATATCGGGGCCGTTGGCGCTGAGCACCAGGCCGGTCAGCGCAAAGCTGAAGGGGCTCTCGTCGCCGTCGTTGTTGAAGAACTCGAAGGTGGCGCCGTAGGGCCCAGGGGCGGCGGCATCGAGGCGCAGCTGAAACGTGATGCTTTCGTCGGCCCCGACCGGCCCGGCGGGGAAGGGCGCGACCAGGCTGAAGCCGGTGCCGATAAAGCGGGCATTGCTCAGGGTCAGCGGCGCTTCGCCGCCGTTCCTGATCGTGAAGGTCTTGAGCACAGGCGCGCCGACGCTACTCTGGCCGAAGTCGATCGGCACGAGCTGGCCGTCGAGAATGGGCTCGACGCCGAGGCTCACCGCGACCTCGGGTTCGGCGGCGCGGGCGAGGCGGGCCAACGGGGCCATGAGAGCAAGGGCGATGAGCAGCAGCGCGGCGGCGCGGCGGGCGGCGTGGCCCGTGAACATACCAACCTCCAATGTCATGGAACGACGTATTGGATGTATCATAGACACAGGCCGGCCCCCTGTATAGCTGGCCGAAGTCGCAAAGCAACCTGACGATGGACGGGAGCGACCTCTTCCATAAGCGTATTGGCGTCGGCCCACCCCTGCTGCTGCTGCACGGTTTTACCGGCAGCGCCGACGAGTGGGACGAGCTGATCCCCCGCCTGGCCCCGCTGCGCACCACCCTGGCGATCGACCTGATCGGCCACGGGCGCTCGGCTGCGCCCGCGGACCCCGAGCGCTACACGATGGAGCGCTGCGTGGCCGATCTGCTGGCCCTGCTCGACGCGCAGGGCGTGGGGCAGTGTGATCTGCTGGGCTACTCGATGGGCGGGCGCGTGGCCCTGCACCTGGCGGCGGCGGCGCCCGAGCGGGTGGGCCGGCTGATCCTCGAGAGCGCCTCGCCCGGCATCGCCGACCCGAGCGAGCGGGCGGCCCGGGCCGCGAGCGACGCGGCCCTGGCGGCGCGCATCGAGGCCGAGGGCCTGGACTGGTTTGTCGATCACTGGGCGGCCATCCCGCTCTTCGCCAGCCAGCGAGGCTTGCCAGAGGCCGAGCGGGCCGCCCTGCGCGAGCGGCGGCTGCGCGGCAGCGCCCAAGGGTACGCCAACAGCCTGCGCGGCATGGGCGCGGGGCGGCAGGCCAGCCTGTGGGGGCGGCTGCACGAGTTGGCGCAGCCCAGCCTGCTGATCAGCGGTGAGCTTGACGTAAAGTATGTGGCGACGGGCGAGCAGGCGGCCGCCCTGCTGCCGCGGGCGCGCCACGTGGTGGTGCCCGCAGTGGGCCATACGGTGCACCTGGAGGCCCGCGAGCGCTTCGCGGAACTTGTGGTAGGATTCTTAGAAGGATGAGGGATGAGGGATGAAGGATGAAGAAGGTTGACTACTAGGATCACCAATGCCAATCCAGTGGACTAATGTAGGCGCATACAGCGACATCATCTACGAGCACGACGCGGGCGGCGAGGGCATCGCGAAGATTACGATCAATCGGCCCGAGAAGCGCAACGCCTTCCGCCCCGAGACGGTACAAGAGCTGCTCGACGCCTTCGGGCGGGCCCGCGACGACGAGCGGATCGGGGTCATCCTGTTCACAGGCGCGGGCGAGCAGGCCTTCTGCTCGGGCGGCGACCAGAGCGTGCGCGGCGACGGGGGCTACGTGGGCAAAGACACGGTGCCGCGCCTGAATGTGCTCGACCTCCAGCGGCTGATCCGGATCATCCCCAAGCCGGTGATCGCCCTGGTGGCGGGCTACGCGATCGGCGGCGGGCACGTGCTACACGTGGTTTGCGACCTGACGATTGCCGCCGACAACGCGCGCTTCGGCCAGACCGGCCCGCGGGTCGGCAGCTTCGACGGCGGCTATGGCTCGAACCTGCTGGCGCGCATGGTCGGCGACAAGAAGACGCGCGAGATCTGGTACCTCTGCCGGCAGTACGACGCCCAGCAGGCTCTGGACATGGGCCTGGTGAACACCGTCGTGCCCCTGGCCCAACTTGAGGACGAGGGTGTGCAGTGGGCCCGCGAGATCCTCGACCAGAGCCCGATGGCCATCCGCTTCCTCAAGGCCGCGATCAACGCCGCCGCCGACGGCCACGCGGGCCTGCAGCAGCTGGCCGGCGACGCGACCCTGCTCTACTACCTGAGCGAAGAGGCCAAAGAGGGCAAGCAGGCCTACCTAGAGAAGCGCAAGCCAAACTTCCGCCGCTTCCGGCGGTTCCCCTAACGCTATGACCACCAAGGCAACTCAGGCCCCACCAGGGGCGCTCAAGACCTGGCTCATGGCGATCAGGGTGCCGACCCTGCCGGCGGCGGTGGTGCCGGTGCTGGTGGGCTCGGCCACGGCCCTCTCCGACGGCATGTTCAAGCCCCTAGCCTTTCTGGCGGCGCTGCTGGCCTCGCTGCTCATCCAGATCGGCACCAACCTGGCGAATGACTACTTCGACCACCAGAAGGGCGCCGACACGGCCGAGCGCCTCGGGCCCACGCGGGTGACCCAGAGCGGCCTGATCGCGCCCGGCACCGTGCGCAACGCCATGCTGCTCTGCTTCGGGCTGGCGGCCCTCTGCGGCGCCTACCTGGTCTACGTCGGCGGCTGGCCCATCCTGGTGATCGGGGTGCTCTCGATCGCCGCGGGCATCCTCTACACCGGCGGTCCCTTCCCCCTTGGCTACAACGGGCTCGGCGACATCTTCACCTTCATCTTCTTCGGGGTGGTGGCCGTGGTCGGCACCGACTATTTGCATAGCGGGGCCTTCCGCTGGGTGGCGCTGCTGGCGAGCCTGCCGGTGGCCATGCTGGTCACGGCGATCATCGTGGTCAACAACCTGCGCGACGCGCCGACCGACCGCAAGGCCGGCAAGCGCACCCTGGCGGTGATCTTCGGCGAGCGCTTCGCGCGGGTCGAGTACGCCCTGCTGGTGCTGGGCGCCTATCTGATTCTGCCCGTGGTCTGGCTCTGGGGCGGGGCCTCGCCCTTCTCGCTGCTGCCCTGGCTGAGCATTCCGCTGGCGATGCCTTTGCTCGAGCTGGTCGGCAGAGAGCGCGGGCGGGCCCTGAACGCGGGCCTGCGGGGCACGGCGCGGCTGCACATGGTCTTTGGCGCGCTGCTCACGCTGGGCTTGCTGCTGGGCTAAATGCTCACAAACGGACGTATGGCGCAATAACAGGATGGGGGCCGCGATGCGACGACGTGAGAGCAGCCCGGCCCTCGCGGTGCAGGCCGTGGCCGGGGCGTATGTGGTCATGCTCGGCATGCACATGGACCCGGCGGACTGCCAGGGCCTGATGGGCTTCGCCATCCACAGGGTCGATCACAGCGAGGGCGAAGCCTTCTGGCTCCAGGGTCTGAAGACCTTCGCCGAGACCGACCCGGGTCGCCCAGCGGGCACACAGGTCTCGACCCGCCGCCATCCCATCCAGGGCTTCACCTGGTCGGACCTCACGGCGAAGCCCGGTCACGAGTATACCTACCACATCTTTGCGCTCAAGGGCGCCCCGCGCGACCTGCGGCCTTTCGCAGATGTCTCGGTGCGCGTCCAGACCGAGTCGCCCGAGGGCGGCACCCACGATATCTTCTTCAACCGGGGCGCGGCCGCCTCGCAAGAGTATAGCCGCCGCTTCGGCGAGCGCACGCCCCTGCAGGTCGGCCCGCCGGCCTTCGAGTGGCTCTCGCGGGGCCTGTTCGAGGGCATGCTCGCCTTCATCGGGCGGGCCGGCGGCCCCGGCTTCGAGCTGCGGGTCAGCGCCTATGAGTTCCACTACTTGCCGGTGCTGCAGGCGCTGCGGGCGGCCCAGGAGCGCGGGGCGACGGTGCGGATCATCTACGACCGGCGCAAGGAGAACCCGGGCCAGCGTAACGACGAGGCCGTGGCGATCGCCGGGCTCGAGGCGGCCTGCATCAAACGCACGACCAACAGCTCGGCGATCTCGCACAATAAGTTCATGGTGCTGCTGCACGATGGCGCCCCCCAGGCGGTGCTGACGGGCGGCACCAACTACTCTGAGGGCGGCATCTTCGGCCACTCGAACGTCGTGCATGTGGTCGATGAGCCCGAGGTGGCCGCGGCCTACGTGCGCTACTGGGACATGCTGGCCGCCGACCCGCGCAGCGCCACGCTGAGGCCCCTGGTCGACGGGCTCTACGCGCTCGCCGACGGCCTGCCGCCGCCAGGCACAGGGGCGATCTTCAGCCCACGGGTAGGGCTCGGGGCGCTCAACTGGTACGCCGCCCTGGCGGCGGGGGCCAGGCAGGGTCTGTTCATGACCTTCGCCTTCGGCATGCACCCGCTCTTCCAGGATGTCTACGCCACGAGCAGCGCGCCGATGCGCTTCGCACTGATGGAGAAAGCGACGCGGCCCCTGGCCGCCGGCCCCGCGCGCGACGCCGAGGTGGCGCGGATCAACGCCTTGCGCGCGCTGCCCGAGAATCGTTTTGCGATCGGGGCTTATCTAAAGCTGAACCGCTTCGACCGCTGGCTCTCCGAGCGGCTCTCGGGCCTGAATAACAATGTGCAGTACATCCACACCAAGTATATGCTGATCGACCCGCTCGGCCCCGACCCGATCTTTGTGGGCGGCTCGGCCAACTTCAGCGCGGCCTCGACCAACGAAAACGACGAGAATATGCTGGTCGTGCGCGGCAACCAGCGGGTGGCCGAGATCTACCTCGGGGAGTTCATGCGGCTCTACAACCACTACGCCTTTCGCGAGTGGGCCGCCCGGCAGCCCCTAGACGCCCCGGCGACCCGTGCGCATTTGCGCACGGACGACTGGTGGCAAGAGTACTTCGGCGCGACCGAGCGTTCGCGGCAGCGGGCCTTCTTCGCGGGTGTAGAGGCCTGAGGCGAGCGATCCGTAGCTCAGAGGCGCTCGCGCAGTTCGGCGCGTTTGAGTTTGCCGGCGGCGGTGCGGGGCAGCTCGGCGACGACGACGATGCGACGCGGACATTTGTAGGCGGCGAGCTGCGCGCGGCAGTGGGCGATCAGGGCCTCGGCGTCGAGCAGATGGCCCGGGCGCGGCACGACGAAGGCCACTGGCGTCTGGCCCCACTGGGGGTCGGGCTCGCCGACCACACCCGCCTCGGCCACGGCGGGGTGGGCGAGGAGGGCGGCCTCGACCTCGGCGGGGTAGATATTTTCGCCGCCCGAGATAATCAGGTCGGTGCGCCGGTCGATCACGAACAAGAAGCCCTCGCCGTCGAGGTAGCCGAGGTCGCCCGTGTAGAGCCAGCCGCCCCTGATCGCCGCGGCCGTGACCTCGGGCAGGCCGTGGTAGCCGGGGGTGACCATGGGCCCGCGCACACAGATCTCGCCGACCTCGCCCGGTGCGGCGGGCCGCCCGTCGGCCTCGATGCGCAGCTCGAGGGGCAGCAGGGGTTGGCCGGCCGAGCCGAGCTTGCGCAAGGCGTCGGCGGGGGCCAGGGTCGCGGCCTGCGAGGCGGTCTCGGTCATGCCGTAGGTTTGGACCACGGGCACGCCACGGGCGGCGCAGGCCTCGAGCAGCGGGCGGGGGGCGGGGCCGCCGCCGAGCAGCGCGCAGCGGAAGTGGGCCGGAAAGGGTTTCTCGCCCGCCGCGTCGAGCAGGCGCTGCAGCATAATCGCGACCACCGAGGCGATCGTGACGCCCTGATCGGCGATCGCGGCCAGGGCCTCGGCGGGCTCGAAGCGCTCGTGGAGGACGACGGGGATGCCGTAGATCGCCCCGCGCAGCAAGATGGAGAGCCCGCCCACGTGGAAGAGCGGCAGCACGGCCAGCCAGCGGTCGTCCTCGCGCAGCCCCAGGTTCAGGGCCGAGGCGGTTGCGCTCCACCAGTGGTTGCCGGCGGTCAGCACGGCGCCCTTGGGTCGGCCGGTGGTGCCCGAGGTGTAGATGATCGTGTGGGGTGCGGCGAGGTCGATGCGGGGGGGCGAGGGGGAGATTGAGGGATTGGGGGAGTGGGGGAGTGGGAGACTGCCTGTTACTGTTTCGAGTGAGATGGAGGCGACTTCGCGGCGTTCTGGGTCCTGGCGGCTGCGGGCTTGGGTCAGGCTCGTAGCCATCTCGGCGTGATCGGCATCGTAGAGCAGCAGGGTGGCGCCGGAGTCGGCGAGTTGCCAGGCGAGCTCGGCGGGGGTGAGGCGGATGTTAAGGGGGACGAGGACGGCACCGCAGCGGGGGGCGGCGTGGACGATAGCGGCGTAGGCGGGGCCGTTGCGGGCGAGGATGGCGACGCGACCGCCGGGGGCCAGGCCGAGGCCGGCGAGGGCGTGGGCCACCTGATCGGCCCAGGCGCTGAGGGCGGCGAAGGACCAGGCGCGGGCGCCGGCGATCAGGGCGGGGCGCTCGGGGTGGAGGGCGGCGCGGCGGGCGAGCCAGTCGGGGAGCACGAGGTCCATCGGCGTCCGGGTCTCCTATGGGCGGCGTTGCGCTGCACAGATTATAGCAGGCCAAAGCTGTCGATTCTGACGAACGGCTATGGGTCGTAAGGCCGAGACCGCGAAGGCTTTCGGTGTTATAATAAAACCTGTGCGTTCAAAGACTTTACGCGACAGTAAAGACAACTATAGTGCAATCACTGTGCACGCGCCTCAGGAGGACGCGATGGCAACACCCAGGCGCCCCAAAGAGCAGCTGAACGGCCTCTGGATCTCGGACATGTCGATCCGCCAGCCGGTCTTCATCACCATGGTGATGCTGGCGATCATCACGTTCGGCATTCTCGCCTTCCGCAGCACGCCGGTCAACCTGCTTCCCGACATCGACGTTCCGGTCATGGCCGTCAGCGTAGCCTACCCGGGCGCCGGCCCGGAGAGCGTGGCCGACCAGGTGGTCGAGCCGATCGAGGAGGCGGTCAACACCCTGGCCGGCCTCGAGGATATCACCTCTACGGCCAGCGAGGGCATCGCGGTCATTATCCTCCAGTTCCAGGCCGGATCTGACATCAACCAGATCGACCAGAACGTCCGCGAGAAGGTCAACGCCGTCATTCCGGCGCTGCCGCGCGATGTGCGCCAGCCGGTCTTCCAGCGTTTCGACCCCAACCAGGCGCCGATCATGCAGATCGCCGTCGCGGCCCAGGCGGGCCAGTCGCCCCTCGAGCTGCGGCGCATCCTCGACGAAGAGATCGTCCCGCTGCTGCAGCGGGCCCAGGGCGTCGGCTCGGTCACGGTGAGCGGCGGCCAGACCCGTCAGATCAACGTGCTGATGGATCTGCAGAAGCTCCAGGCCTACGGCATCCTGCCGGTGCAGATCAGCAACTCGCTGCGCCAGGCCAACGCCAACCTCGGCCTTGGTTCGATCAACCAGGGCGACCAGTCGATCAGCCTGCGGGCGCCCTCGCTGCTGCAGACCCCCGAGGACATCGCCAAGATCCAGATCACGGGCACCTCGTACCGGGTCGGCGACGTCGCCAGGGTCGAGGACGGGGTCGCCGAGTCGACCAGCATCTCGCGCCTCGACTCGAACGACGCCGTCATCCTCGACGTGCGCAAGCAGTCGGGCACCAACACGGTCTCGGTGGCCGACACGGTGCGCGCGACCCTGGGCGAGATCTTCGCCGACCGACCCGACCTGGCCTACAGCATTCCGCGCGACGACTCGACCTCGGTGCGCTCGTCGGTGACCTCCTCGATCGAGGAGCTGATCTTCGCGGCGATCGCGGCCTTCGTCGTGGTCTGGCTCTTCTTCCGTAACCTGCGCAGCACGATCATCACCATGATCGGCCTGCCCGTGATCCTGATCGGCACCTTCATCTTCATGCCGTTCTTCGGGCTCACGATCAACCTGATCTCGCTGCTGGCCCTCTCGTTATGCGTCGGCCTGGTGATCGACGACGCGATCGTAGTGCGCGAGAACATCTTCCGCCACATCGAGCGCGGCGAGAGCGCCCGCGTGGCCTCCTCCAAGGGCACCTGGGAGGTAGGCCTCTCGGTGCTGGCGATGACCTTCACGATCGTGGCGGTGTTCGTGCCCGTCACCTTCGCCGAGGGCACGGCCGGGATCGTCTTCAAGTCGTTCGGCCTGATCGTCGCCGTGGCCATCCTGCTCTCGCTGGTCGAGGCCTTCACCCTGGCCCCGATGATGTCGGCCAACGTCTTCCCGAACGTGAAGATGAAGCCGAAGGCCGAGAAGGGCCCCCACCACGACGCGGTGCCCGACCTGCATCTCGACCAGGTCGAGGGCGAGCACGCCGACCGCGACGCCTCGCTGGTCCACGAGGCCCAGGAGGACCCGGGCCGGCTGGGCACGGCCTACGGCAACCTGCTGGCCTGGACCCTGCGCAGCCTTCGCAACCGGGCGATCGTGGTCATCATCGCGATTGTTGTGCTCTTGCTGAGCCTGGTCGTGGCCGGCGGCCTCAAGTTCAGCTTCTTCCCCGAGCAGGACAACCACCAGTTCGTGATGGGCTTCGAGTCGCCGCCTGGAACGACCCTCGAGGCGAATGATCGCCTGGCGGCCCAGGCCGAGGCGGTGCTGCTGGCCGACCCGGCGGTCGAGACGGTGATCTCGACGGTGGGCTTCACCGGCAACCCCGAGCGCTCGGAGTTCTTCGTCAAGCTGGTGGGCAAGAGCCCGACGCTCGAGACCCAGGAGCGGCTGCGCGGCCAGCTGGGCTTCTTGCCGCGCCTCTCGTTCGCCCTGCCGAGCTTCCAGCAGACCAGCACCGGCGTGGCCGGGCGGCAGCTGCAGGTCAGCCTGCAGTCGACGCGCCCCCTGAGCGAGCTAGGCCCCGTGGTCGAGGCGGTCAAGGGCGAGCTGAGCCAGGTCGAGGGTCTGGTCGATATCGACACCAACTTCCAGACCGGCAAGCCCGAGCTGCGTTTTATCGCCGACCCGGGCCGCATCGGCGAGCTGGGCGTGACTAACGACGACATCGCCAGCTCGGTGCGGGCCCTGATCAACGGCGACCGGGCGACGGTGCTGCGCCAGAACGGCGTCGACACCGACGTGGTGGTGCGCCTCGAAGAGAGCGACCGCAGCGGCGTCGAGTCACTGGGCGCGATCAGCATCCCCACTCGCTCGGGTAGCGTGCCGCTGAGCTCGCTGGGCACGGTCGAGGTGGCCAGCAGCCCGGTGACGATCAGGCGCTTCGACCGCCTGAACCAGATCCTGATCGGCGCGAACCTCGAGGGCCGCAACCTCACCGACGTGCAGAACGAGATCCAGCCGCGCATCGAGGCCCTGGGCATCCCCGACGACGTGGTGGTCACCTACGTGGGCACGCTCCAGCAGACCAGCGAGGGTTTCGGCTCGCTGATCCTGGCGATGGGCCTCTCGGTGCTCTTCGTCTACATGGTGCTGGCCTCGCAGTTCGGCTCGTTCACCCAGCCGCTGGTGATCATGATGGCGATGCCCTTCAGCTTCATCGGGGCCTTCCTGGCCCTGCGCATCGTCGGGATCGACCTCGACATCACCGGCATGATCGGTCTGATCATGCTCCTGGGCCTAGTGGTGAAGAACTCGATCCTGCTGGTCGACTTCACTAACCGTCTACGGGGCCTGGGCCTGCACAAGCACGAGGCCCTGCGCCTGGCGGGCGCGATCAGGCTCAGGCCGATCCTGATGACCTCGCTGGCCCTGATCGCGGGCGCGCTGCCTACGGCCCTGGGCATCCACGTCTTCGGCAGCGGCGAGGGCAGCGAGTTCCGGCGCGGCCTGGCCTGGGTGATCATCGGCGGCATGATCACCTCGACGGTGCTCACCCTGCTGGTGGTGCCGACGGTGTATAGCCTGCTTGACTCGCTCACGACGCGCTTTGCGGCTTGGGTGAGGCGGCGCGCACCTGCGGCCGCGACGCCCGAGGCCGACCCGCTGCCCCCGCCCCCCGCCGTCGCGACCAAGGCCTCCGAGCAGACCGGCGATTAGGACTACACGACAACGAGCGTACTAAGATTCAGGAGCATACTGTGCGTCAGAAGATGATTGTCGCCGTGCTGCTCGCCGCCGCCCTGAGCGGCTGCGCGGCCACGGCCCAGCAGCAGCCCGCGACCGAGAGCACCGCCGCGCCGACCATGACACTCCCCACCAGCGCGCCGGCGGGCGCCGCCTCGGCGGGGGCCACCTCGGGCTCCGTGGCGGCTCCTACGGCGGCGCCCTTGATCGACCTGGGCGTCACCGCATCGGGCGAGATCGCGGCCCGCCGCAGCGCCGAGCTGAGCTTCCGCGTCCCCGGCACCGTGGCCGAGATCATGGTTGAGGAGGGCGACGTCGTCCAGGAGGGCCAGGAGCTGGCTAGCCTCGACACGGCCGAGCTCGAGCTGGCCGTGCGGCAGGCCGAGGCCAACCTGGCCCAGGCCGAGGCCGGCTACGCGCGCCTGGAGGAGGGTGCCACCCCCGAGGAGCTGGCGGCAGCCCGCGCCCAGGTGGCCCAGGCTCAGGGCGCCCTGCGCCAGGCCCGCGGCAGCGTGACCGACCAGGACATCGCCGCTGCCGAGGCGGCCCTGGCTTCGGCCCTGGCGCGCCAGGCCGAGATCGCCGCCGGCCCGAAGGCCACCGACCTGCAGCAGGTTCAGTCGGCCGTGACTCAGGCCCGCGCCAATCTCGAGATCCAGCGCACCAACCTCTCGGCGGCCAAGTCCAACGCCGAGCTGCAGGTCGAGGTGGCCGCCAACGCCCTGCGCGACGCCCAGAAGGCCTACTCGGACCTCTACTGGCAGAACCATAACACCGAGCGGAAGCTCGACAAGTTCGACATCGACCTGCCCGCGGCGGCCCGCGAGGCCGAGGATCAGCTCTTGCGCCAGGTCGAGAACGCCGAGGCCCGTCTGAACCAGGCCCGCCTCGGGGTCGAGCAGGCCACCCAGAACGAGCGCGACGGGGTCTCTGCCGCCGAGGCTCAGCTGCGCGCCGCCGAGGCCAACCTGCAGAAGGTGCTCGACGGGGCGACGGCCGACCAGCGCTCGGCCGTGGACGCCCAGGTGGCCCAGGCCAGGGCGACCCTCGACAAGCTCAAGGGCGATCAGCGGGCCGGTGTGGTCCAGGCCGCCGAGGCCGGGGTGGCCGGGGCCCAGGCCAACCTCGAGCGGATCGTCGCCGGCGCGAGCAACTCGGCCCTGGCCCAAGCCCTGGCCCAGGTCGAGGCGGCGAAGGCAGGGGTCGAGTCGGCCCGCCTCAACCTGGCCAAGGGCACCATGAAGGCGCCGTTCGCGGGGGTCGTCTCGCAGGTGAACGTCGACATCGGCGATATCGCGGGCGGCGCCAGTCAGCTGCCCGCCGTGCAGATTGTCGACGTGAGCGAGCTGCGGGTCGAGGTCAACGTCAGCGACACCGACGTGGCCCGCGTGCGCGAGGGCATGCCCGCAGTGGTGACGGTCGACGCCATCCCGGGCAAGACCTTCGCCGGCACGGTCTCGTTCATCGCCCCCACGGCCACCGCGGTCGGGAACGTACGCACCTTCGCGGTGCGGATCACCCTGGAGCAGCAGGAGGAGCTACGGGCCGGGATGAGCGCCAGGGTGGCGATCCAGGTCGAGGGTTAGCTAGGACCAACGATGGCAACCTCTCTCCGCGAGCGCCGGAAGGCGCTCCTCCGCGACGAGATCCTCGAGGCGACCCACCAGCTCATGGCCGAGCGTGGCTACGCCGCGATGTCGATGGAGGACCTGGCCGCCAGGGTGGGTGTCTCGAAGCCCACCCTCTATAGCCAGTTCCCCACCAAAGAGGATCTCGTCGCAGCCATGGCGCTACAGCTGATGGAGCGGGTCTTCGCCCATATCGAGGCGGGGGGCGAGGCCTCCCCCCTCGAGCGGCTGCTGCGTTTCCTGCACGCCAGCGTGCGCCTGCAGGTCAGCCATCGCACCAGCGCCATGCAGCTCTGGATGCCGGAGATCGTCGACATCCTCGAGCGCCACCCCACCTCGCGGGCCTACCTCTGCGAGGTCGACGAGCGCATAGTGGCGACCATCGGCGCCGCTATGGCCGCCGGCGAGATCGACCCCACCCTCGACGTCGCGAGCGTCGTGCGCATCTTCAACGCGCTCAATATCTCGCCGTGCATCGGCCGGCTGAGCGTGAGCGGCGAGCTCGACCCCGATCGGCACGCCGATGCCGTGGTCGAGGTGTTCAGGCGTGGGCTAGCGCCACGCCAGCTCAGCCCATAGGCGCGGCGGCCCCGCTTCAGCCGAGCAGCAGCGAGGCGAGGGCCGCCACCCCGAAGCCCAGGATGATCAGCCCCGCGACGATGTTGACGATGCGCAGAGCCCTGGGGGTCACCCGCGCGCGCAGCAGGCCGGTGAGTCCGCTCAGGATGAGCCACCAGAGGGCGGAGCCGGTGAAGACCCCGGCCACGAGCAGCATGCCCTCGGCGTAGCCCTGGGCGGCCGCGCCCGCCCCAAGGGCGGCGAAGACGGCGGCGAAGGCGATGATGGTAGCCGGGTTGGTGATGGTCAGCACCAGAGTCGAGCCGTAGGCGCCGAGCAGGCCGCGGGCCGTGGCCTCGGCGGGGCGCTCGGCGGGCCGCTCGCGCAGGGTGCGCACGCCCAGGTAGCAGAGGAAGAGCCCGCCGACCAGGCGCGCCCAGAAGCTCACCCCCACCAGCAGATCGGCCAGGGCGGTCAGCCCGAGGACGGCGATGCTGCCGTAGATCAGGTCGGCCGTGGCCGCGCCCAGCCCCGAGACAAAGCCCGTCAGCTGGCCGTCCGCCAGAGTCCGCCTGATACAGAGCACCCCGATTGGCCCGACTGGGGCGGCGATCGCCAGGCCGATCAGGGCCCCCCGCACGAAAAGACTAGGGTCCAACTGCTACCTCCTTGGAAAGGATGAAGGATGAAGGATGAAGGATGAAGGACAAAGGATGACAGGTAGCCGCCACCGGTAAGGGCGCACCCA
>CAZKTU010000127.1:0-17946 GCA_964555675.1 uncultured Oscillochloris sp. | reverse complement strand
GGGGTTTGCTCGGACGCGTCGGGTGCAAAATGTCTCGCTCTCCGAAATAATTGGCGGGCCGTTACGTTTTGTTCACACGAGGCGTTATCTAAAGATGGGGAATATCGCGCTGCGGCATGTGTCAGTCACGCGCTTTTGCTACAATGGCAGCGTACCGTCACTCATCTTTGCCGAGACCAGCCGGTGCGCCGGGCGCCCATCCCCTGGTTCTAGGAGGCTGCCTTGTCCCCGCAGATCGTCGCGCTCCGTGGACCCCTGGCGGGCCGGAGCTACTCGCTGGCCGGCGCCTCGCTACAGTTCGGACGTACACCCGAGAACGCCGTTGTCATCGCCAGCCCCCTGGCCTCGCGTCGCCATGCCGAGGTGCGCTTCGAGGCGGGCGACTATCTGCTCTATGACCTGGGCAGCTCGAACGGCACGCGGGTCAACGGCCAGCCAATAACGGTCCATAGGCTCAGGGCGGGCGACGTCTTCGAGATTGGCGACGAGGCCTTCCGCTTCGAGCTCGCCGCGGCCCACGACCAGACGCTGCTCGCGGGGGCGGCGCGGCCGGGGGGGGCAGAGACAGGTCCGCCCGCCCCACTCCCGCCGCTCTCGCCGTCGCCCCTCCCCCAGCAGTACCAACAACCCCTGCCGCCCCTGCCGACCCCGCCCCTACCGACGCCCCAGCCCCAGCAGCCACCCCCACAGCCCGGCCGGGCGCGGCGAGGCCTGGGCCTGCCGCTGCTTCTCGGCGTGCTCGCCCTGGTCGGATGCACCCTTGTGGCGGCCCTGGCGGGCGGGGCGCTCCTGCTCGGCAGAGCCTTCGCGCCGGGGGCCCAGGCGACAGTCGCGGCCCAGCCCGGCGGCCCGACGGCGGGGCCGGCGCCGACTCGCGAGCCGGTCGGCGCGGGGGCCGCCCGCTGGACGGTGCTGGTCTACCTGGACGGGGACAACAACCTCGAGAGCGACGCCCTGGACGACCTGCGCGAGATGGCGCGGGTGGGCTCATCAGACGAGCTCAAGATCGTCGTGCAGCTCGACCGGATCAGCTCCTCGGAGGCGTGGGACGACACGTCGGCGGGCGACTGGGAGGGCACACGCCGCTTCCTGGTCGAGCGCGACATGGAGCCGACGGCCGAGGCGGCCCTGGAGGACATGGGCGAGCTGAACATGGGCGCTCAGGAGGTGCTGGCCGACTTCGTCGAGTGGGGCGTGAGGAGCTACCCGGCCGAGCGCTACGCCCTGGTGATCTGGGACCACGGGGCCTCGTGGCTGGGCATCGCCAGCGACGACACCGACGAAGACACGCTTTCGCTGCCCGAGCTGAGCGCCGCCCTGGCGACGGCCCGCGAGCGCAGCGGCTACGGCAGCCTCGACCTGATCGGCTTCGACGCCTGCTTGATGGCCCAGCTCGACGTCTTCACGGCGGTGGAGCCCTACGGCCAGGTGGTGGTGGCCTCGGCCGAGCTTGAGCCCAACCAGGGCTGGGCCTGGGACGCCTGGCTCGGGGCCCTGGCCGCCGACCCCGGGCAGGATGCCTACGCGATCGCGCCGGTGATCGTCGAGAGCTACATCAACTCGTACGAGGGCACGGGCGCGGACGACGTCACGCTCTCGGCCTTCGACCTGACGAAGGTCGGCGCGATGAGCGAGGGGCTCGACGCGCTCGCAGGAGCGATGCTGGCCGACACGGCGGGGAGCTACGGGTCGATCGCCCAGGCCCGCTCGTTCGCCAGCATCTACGCGCCCACGAGCGCCGAGGAGTTCAACGCGGTCGACCTGGGCCATTTTCTGGCGCTGCTGCCCGAGCAAGGGGCCAGGGGCGGCGTGGCCGAGGCCGCGGCGAGCCTCGAGCGCGCCCTGGGCCAGGCGCGAATCGCCAACGGGGCGGGCGTCTACCACAGTGACAGCAGCGGGATCTCGATCTACTTCCCCCAGATCGAGGAGCTGTACCTCGACGAGTACGAGCGGGGCTCGCCGCTGCCGCGCCTGACGAGATGGGGCGACTTCCTGCAGAGCTTCTACACAGCCGGCGAGACGGCAGTGACGAAACCGACGATCGGCGGCCTGCAGGTCAGCGCTACGACGGTGAGCCAGAGCAACCCGACGACGCTCAGCGGGACCTTGACGGGGCAGGACATCGCCTACGTCTTCTGGTTCATCGGGGTGCCCAACACGGCGCGCGACACGGTCGACCTGATCAGCGTCGACTTCTTCTACCCGCCCGGCGTCGAGCCGGGCAGCGGCGACGCACCCAGCTGGGAGGCGGGCCAGTACGACCTGAGCCTGGAGTGGGATACGACCAGCTGGTACATGAGCAACGGCGCCGAGGAGATCGAGGTGCTGCTTGGCCCAACCAAGTATGGCAGCAACTCGTACGGAGTCGAGGGGGTCTACACCTCGCAGGCGACGGGCGAGCAGATCGACGCGGGGCTGATCTTCAGCGTGAGCGGCGATGAGGGCGTTCTGACGCGCATCTGGGGCTTCCCGAAGGGCGACGGCAGCCAGGAGCCGCAGCCGTACGAGCTCGTGCCGGCGGCAGGGGACAGCTTCACGGCCTATTTGCGCAGCTACACCGACGAAGGCGGCGGCCTACGCCCCGGCAGCGTGGAGGGGCAGACGATCCGCTTTGGGCAGGGGCCATTTACGACACGACCGGCCCCTACGCTCGACGGCGACTATGTGATGGGCTTCCTGGTGCGCGATATTGCCGGCAATTACAGCTACGATTATGTTGACGTAACCGTCGATAACCCCTAGAAGCAAGAGGACACGTGCACTTTTCAGATATGCTCAACACGGCCCTAGAGAACCTGGGCCGGCGCAAAGTACGGACTGTACTGACCTCAACCGGCGTGATCGTCGGCATCCTGACGATCGTCACCATGGTCTCGCTGGGGGTGGGCGTACAGAGCGAGGTGCGGGCGCAGTTCGCCGCGCTGGGCCTCGAGAATGTCTTCGTGCGCCCGGGCGAGGGGCAGCAGGACGACGGCGACGACTTCTTCACCCAATTCGGGGCGCCGGTGCGCGAGCAGCCGATCACGCCCGAGGTAGTGGCCCAGTGGGAGGCCTTGCCGGAGGTCCAGAGCGTCACGGCTCAGGTCTCGCTGACGGGGGTCACGACCCTGCTCGAGCTGCCCGACGGGCAGCTCAGGCGGGTAGATGTGGCGGGGCAAGAGACCTTCGCCAACCCATTTCGCGCGGCGCCGGTGGCCCTGGCGGGCGACATCAGCCCGCTGGAGCGGCCGGGCGGCATGGTGATCGCGGCGGGCGCCCTGCCCGAGGGCGTGCGAGCCGAGGATCTGGCGGGGCGCGAGCTGGCGATCGTGCTGCGCAGCCCGCGGGGCGAGAGCCAGCGCTTTCCGCTGACGGTGGCGGGGGTGAGCGACCTCGATGAGAACGAGGTACAGGCCGCGGTAGTGGATATGGCCGCCATGAAGGCGTGGTGGTTCAACACGCCCGACTACCTGGCGACCCAGGGCTACGACCTGGCGGTGGTGCAAGCCGACGACGTAGCCAGGGCGGCCGAGCTGGTGCGCACGTTCCGCAGCGACGGCTACAGGGTGCAGTCGCTCGAGCTGATCCTCGAGCAGGCGAACCGAGTCTTCGCGGTAATCAACGTCATGCTGGCCTCGGTGGGTGGGCTGGCCCTGTTCGTCGCGAGCCTGGGTATCGTAAACACGATGATCATGGCGATCTACGAGCGCACGCGCGAGATCGGCACCATGAAGGCGATCGGCGCCTCGCGGGGCGACATCAGGGGGCTCTTCATGATCGAGGCCGGCCTGATCGGGCTGCTGGGCGGCGCCGTCGGCATCGTGGGCGGATGGCTGCTGGGCCTGTTGCTCAACCAGGTGATCGCCTGGTACATCGAGCGCGAGCGGCTGCCGATCGACGCGACCTTCTTTGTGACCCCCTGGTGGCTGGCCCTGGCCGCCCTGGGCTTCGCAGCTATGGTCGGAATCGTGGCCGGCCTCTACCCGGCGGCGCGGGCCGCCCGGCTCGACCCGCTGGTGGCCCTGCGCTACGAGTAGACAAGGAGTGAGGGATGCCCCACCCGA
The DNA here is from genome assembly GCA_964555675.1 of uncultured Oscillochloris sp. GTDB lineage: Bacteria > Chloroflexota > Chloroflexia > Chloroflexales > Chloroflexaceae > CAIWXH01. The sequence goes on along the minus strand of CAZKTU010000127.1, from coordinate 13,903 downwards.
TCAGCGCCTTTCTTAGCCGGCTCGACCCGGCCAGCCCCGATGTGCTCGTCGGCTGCTACACGCCAGCAACCCTCGGGCAACTCGCCCTGAGCCTGAGTCGACTGGCCTTCCAGACGCCGGGGGGCGCGCTGATGGTGACGGGCGGCGAGCAGCTCAGGGCCTGGTCCGACGTGGCGCTGCGCGGTGTAGGCGCCCCCGTAGAGCGGATCACCCTGCCCGCCGCGCCCGCGCCGGGGCCAGGGTTCGCCCTGATCGGCATCGGCCCCATCCATGGCTTCGGCATTGTGGCGGTGCCCACGGACAAAGGGCAGATCAACGAGCCCAGCCAGCTCTATGATGTCCACTGGAGCACAGCCCCCGAGTGTGTGGCCGAGCTGACGAAGCTGGTCGAAGACACCCTCAGCGGCGACCTAATGAGCATGGCGGCTCGGCTGCGGGCGCCGAACGCGGCCGACACGCTTCGCCTGAGTAACGAGATCCTGGACTTCGCGGCGCGTCAGCACTCGACCATGTCCGTCACCAACAGGGCCCTGAGCGACCGGCTGCGCAACCATGAAGATCAGACGCGCATGATCGTCCACGACATGCGTGCGCCGCTGCATACCTTGCTGATCAGCATCAGGGCGCTACAGCGCCAGCGCTTCGACCCCGACGGCCAGAGCGAGCTGCTGGCCGTGGCGACGGACAGCGCCAACTACCTGCTGAATCTGACCGAGACGGTGCTCGACTCGGCGCGCCTCGAGACGAGCGGCTGGGCGCTCAAGCGGCAGGCGGTCGCGCTGAACACGATCGTGCAGGCGGTCTGCGAACCGCTCGAGCTGGCGGCGCGGCCGGATCAGGCCCGCCTGAGGCGGGTCTTGACCGAAGATCTGCCGCCGATCTGGCTCGACCGGGGGCTGATCGAGCGCGTACTGACCAACCTGGTGACCAACGCGATCAAGTACACGCCGCCGAGCGGCGAGATCTCGGTCAGCGCCAGGCTGATGCACGATGGCCACGCGGTCGAGCTGAGCGTGAGCGACACGGGGCAGGGCATCCCGCCCGAGGCCCAGGCCCATATCTTCGAGCGCTTCTACCAGGCCAACGAGGGCGACCGGCAGCGCGGCACAGGGCTGGGGCTCTACTTCTGCCGGCTGGCGATCGAGGCCCATGGCGGAAGCATCGCCGTCAAGAGCGCCGTCGGCCAGGGCAGCACTTTTACCATTCTGCTGCCGATTACAGGCGAGGAGGCGTAAAATAAACGCCACGTACTGTTGCCGTCGCTACAATTGACGCAACATAGTGCGGATGTTATGATAGGCAACATCCTCCCGTCCCTCGCCTCTAGAAAGGCGGAACCGGCGCATGCAGCAAGAGCAAGTAATCGCCATCCGCGAAATCTACTGGAACATTCCGCAGCCCCTCGGTTCGATCTTCCTCTACGGCCTGGCCCTCATCGTCAGCATTGTGATGGCCTGGGGTATTCTGCGCGATATCGCGCGCTGGCGCAAAGGCAAGCCAGACGCCCGACTTGACCAGATCCCCGCGCGGGTAACCGAGTTTCTGGCCCAGGTCTTCGGCCAGAAGAAGGTTCTGCGCGACAGGCGCCCGGGCATCATGCATGCCCTGATCTTCTTCGGCTTTCTGGCGCTGTTCATCGGCACCGACATCATCGCCGTGGAGGAGGACTTCACGCTGCCGCTGATGGGCGAGGAGGCGGGCAAGATCCTGGTCGGCGGCTTCTACCAGAGCTATGAGCTGATCATGGACAGCCTGGGCCTGGTCTTCGTGGCCGGCCTGAGCTGGGCGGCCTGGCGCCGCTACAACGTGAAGGAGGCCCGGCTCGACAACAGGCGCACGGACGCCTGGGTGCTGGGGCTGATGCTCTTCCTGGGCATCGGCGGCTTCCTGATCGAGGGCCTGCGCATCGCCAACCAGGAGATCGGGGGCATCCCGGTCTACGAGCAGGGCTGGGCGCGCATGGCCTACATCGGCTTCGCGCTGGCGACGGTCTTCCGGGCGATCGGCCTGGGCGACGGCAGCATTGTGGCGAGCGGCATCCACCAGACGCTCTGGTTCACACACGCCCTGGCCACCTTCGCCTTCATCGGCTCGCTGCCTTTCAGCAAATTCAAGCACATCTTCTACACCCCGCTCAACACCTTCTTCCGCGACACCGAGCCCAAGGGCCGCCTGGAGAACATCCCCGCCCTGGAGGCCGAGATCGAGAAGGACGAGCCGCAGCTGGGCATCGCGACTCTGGCCGACCTGAGCTGGAAGCACCGACTCGACCTCGACGCCTGTATGCGCTGCGGGCGCTGCCAGGCGAGCTGCCCGGCCCACGCGGCGGGCAGCGACCTCTCGCCGAAGTACATTATTACCAAGCTCCACGACCTGATGCGCCAGGAGCCGATCCGCTTCAAGGATGGGACGGTGAAGCTGACGGCCGACCTCGACCCGGGCGAGCACGGCAAGGGTGAGGGCGGAGCGATCGACGTCGAGCGCATCCCGCTCTACGGCAACCTGTTCACCGAGAACGAGCTGTGGAGCTGCACGACCTGCTACGCCTGCGTCCACGAGTGCCCGGCGATGATCGAGCACGTCGACGATATTGTGGGCGCGCGACGCCACCTGACCATGATCGCCAGCGAGGTGCCTCAGGGCGTCAAGCGCGTGCTCGAGGGCATCGAGCGGGCCGGCAACCCCTGGCGCCTGCCGCAGAAAGAGCGCACGGCCTGGGCCGCCGGCCTCGACGTGCCGGTCATGGCCGAGAAGGAAGAGGTCGAGGTGCTCTACTGGGTGGGCTGCGCGCCGAGCTACGACGAGCGCAGCAAGAAAGTGGCCCGGGCGCTGGTGCAGCTGATGCAGCAGGCCGGGGTCGACTTCGCCATCCTGGGCGACGAGGAGACCTGTAACGGCGACCCGGCCCGGCGCATGGGCGAGGAGTTGCTCTTCCAGAGCCAGGTGCAGCAGAACGTCGAGACGATGAAGCAGTACAAGTTCAAGAAGGTGGTCACCACCTGCCCCCACTGCTTCAACACGATCAAGAATGAGTACCCGCAGTACGGCGGCGGCGCCGGCACCGAGTACGAGGTGGTCCACCACACCGAGCTGCTGGATGGCCTGGTCAAGGCCGGCAAGCTGACCCCGACCATCCCGGTCGAGGAGAAGGTGGTCTACCATGACCCCTGCTACATCGGGCGCTACAACGACATCTACGACGCGCCGCGCGAGCTGCTGAAGAGCATCCCCGGGGTCGAGCTGGTCGAGGCGCCTGAGCGCAACCGCGAGCGCGCGATGTGCTGCGGCGGCGGCGGCGGCAACGTCTGGATGGAGGGCTGGGGCAAAGAGCAGGTCAACTATATTCGCCTGGAGCAGCTGACCACAGAGAAGCCGCAGACCCTGGCCATGGGCTGTCCGTTCTGCATGGTGATGTTCGAGGACGCGGCCAAGAACACCGGGCGCGACGAGACGCTGCGGCGGCGCGATGTCGCCGAGCTGCTGCTCGAAGCCGTGAAGACGCCGGAAGGCGCGTAGAGCGCTTCAGTCTCAGGCGCCGGTGCGATCGCACCGGCGCCTTTGCCATAACCCTGGAGCAACGCTGCCCCTGTGCGGGCGCCACGCAAGCGCCCAGACTGGCCACGACGCCGGAGGCCCGGCCAAGACGAGGGCGATCCATGATTTTGCTCGCCGAGGATGACCACGCGATCCGCTCGCTGCTGGCGAGGGCCCTGAGGGCGCGGGGCTTCAGCGTGACCGAGGCGGCCGACGGGGCCGCCGCCCTGGCCATAGCCGAAGCGGCGGCGGAGCCGTACAGGCTGCTGGTGACCGATGTGCTGATGCCCGGGCTGAGCGGCCCCGAGCTGGCGAGGATTCTGCGGGCGCGCGGGCGGATCGAGCGGGTTATCTATGTGACGGGCTACTCGGACAGCGTGATCGACGCGGCCGAGCTCGACCTAGTGCTGTGCAAACCCTTCTCGCCCAGAGCCCTGGCCGAGGCGGTGCAGCAGGTCTTCGTCGCCGGGTAGCGACCGCGGTCAGGCCCCCTCGTCCGCGACCTTCAGCAGCGCACGGACGGTGGCCAGCGTGTCGGCGGCGGCGGGAAGCTTGTCGCGACGCCAGCGCAGGATGCGCGGGAAGCGCACGGCGATGCCCGAGCGGTGGCGCCCGGAGAGCTGGATGCCCTCGAAGGCAAGCTCGAAGACCAGCTCGGCCTTGACTGTGCGCACCGGCCCGAACTGCTCGAGGGTGTTGCGGCGCACGAAGGCGTCGACCTCGCGGATCTCGGCGTCGGTGAGGCCCGAGTAGGCCTTGGCGAAGGGCACGAGGGTGTCGCCGTCCCAGATGCCGAAGGTGTAGTCGGTGTAGAGGCTGGCGCGCTTGCCGCTGCCGCGCTGGGCGTAGATCAGCACCGCGTCCACGGTGTAGGGTGCGATCTTCCACTTCCACCAGTCGCCGCGCACGCGCCCGACGCGGTAGGGCGAGGCGCGCCGCTTGAGCATGAGGCCCTCGGCGCTCAGCTCGCGGCTGCGCTCGCGGGCCGCGGCCAGCTCCTCCCAGGTTGCCCCTGGGGCGATCGGCGAGAGCAGCAGGGGCGGGATGGCGGCCGCGCCGAGGAGCCGCTCGAGGCTGCCCCGCCGCTCGGCGAGAGTCTTGGCGCGCAGGTCCTGCCCGGCGAGCTCGAGCAGGTCGTAGGCGAAGAGCACGACCGGCACCTCGGCGAGGAGCTTCTTGCCGAGGGTCTTGCGACCGATGCGGCGCTGGAGCTGGGCGAAGGGCAGGACAGCGCCGTCGCGGTAGGGCAGGATCTCGCCGTCGAGGACGGTGCCGTCGGGCAGCAGGTCGCCGGCGGCGGCCAGCTCGGGGAAGCGCTCGGTGACCAGCTCTTCGCCGCGCGACCAGAGGAACGTCTGGCCGGCGCGCCTGAGCAGCTGGGCGCGGATGCCGTCCCACTTCCACTCGGCCTGCCAGGCGGCGGGCTCGCCGAGGGCGGCGGGCTCGCCCTCGAGGGGGTGGGCGAGGCAGAAGGGGTAGGGCTGGCTGACGTCGGCGTCGGCGGTCTCGGGGGCGAGGAGGCGGGCGTACCAATCGGCCCCAGGCTCCCACTCGCCCATGAGCCGATGGGCGATAGCCGCATCGTCGACGCCGCTGACCTGGGCGAGGGCCCGGGTGATCAGGCGCTGCGAGACGCCGACACGAAAGCCGCCGGTGAGCAGCTTGTTCCAGAGGAAGCGCTCGGCCTGGCCGAGCTCGCGCCAGGCCGCGAGGAGGGCCGCGCGCTGCACATGCTCGTCGGCGCCGCGCAGGGGGAGCAGGCGCTGCTCGATCCAGTGGGCGAGCCCGGCCGCAGGCGGATCATCGACGAGGCCGGGCTGTGGGGGGCCATTGTGGTCATCGGGGAGGAGCAGGGCCACGGTCTCGGCGAAGTCGCCGACGGCGTCGTAGCACTCGCCGAAGAGCCATGGGGGGATGCCGGCAGCCTCGATGGCCCAGTCGCTGAGGCGGCGGGTGCTGATCAGCTGGCGAGGCTTGCGGCCGCTGAGGAAATAGAGAGCCCAGGCGGCATCGGCGGGCGGGGCCGCGGCGAAGTAGCGGGCCAGGGCGGCGACCTTCTCGCCGGTCCTGGTGGTCTCGTCGAGGGCGGCATACAGCTCGGCGAAGGCTCTCACTGCTCGCCCTCCTGAGCATCGGCGGCCTCGCCCTGGGCATCGGCGGCGGCCTCGCCCTCGTAGCGGGTGGGGACGACGAAGGTCTCGAGCCCCTGGGCGGCGAGCCAGCGGGCGAGCACGGCGGTGTAGCCGTGGGTGACCCAGACGCGCTCGGCGCCGGTGGCGGCGATGGCGGCGAGCAGGCCGGGCCAGTCGGCGTGGTCGGAGAGGGCGAAGCCGCGGTCGACGGCGCGGCGGCGGCGGGCGCCGCGGATGCGCATCCAGCCCGAGGCGAAGGCGGCCGAGAGCTCGCCGAAGCGGCGGGTCCAGGGCGTGCCGTGGGCCGAGGGCGGGGCGACGATCATGGCCTGGGACCAGTCGAAGCCGCGGCCGTAGTCGCCGGCGTAGCGCGTGGGCGGCAGAGCGACCCCTGCCTCGAGATAGGCCTGATTGAGGCGTTGGACCGCGCCGTGACAGAGGATGGGGCCAATAGAGGGGTCGAGGCCGGCGAGGAGGCGCTGGGCCTTGCCGAGGGCGTAGCCGAGGAGCAGGCTGGCGCGGCCGGCGGCCTGATTGGCGCGCCACCAGGCATTGATGGCGGCGAAGAGCTCGGCCTGGGGGGCCCAGCGGTAGATCGGCAGGGCGAAGGTGGCCTCGGTGACGAAGGTATGGCAGCGCACCGGCGCGAAGGGAGCGCAGGTAGGGTCGGGCTCGGTCTTATAGTCGCCCGAGATCACCCAGACCTCGCCGCCGCGCTCGAGGCGCACCTGAGCCGAGCCGAGGATATGGCCGGCGGGGTGAAGGGAGAGCTGGACATCATTGAGGCGCAGGGTCTCGCCGTAGGGGAGGGACTGGATGGCCGCCTCGGGGCCGAGGCGGAGGCGCAGGGCGTGGGCGCCCTCGGCGCTGGAAAGGTAGGAGCGGGAGCCGCCGCGGGCGTGGTCGCTGTGGGCGTGGGTGATCACGGCGCGCGGGACGGGGGCCCAGGGGTCGATGTAGAAGTCGCCGGGGGCGCAGTAGAAGCCCTGCTCGGTGAGCTGAATCAGTGGCTCGTGCATGGGAGTACGATAGCACAAAGCCCCCCGTCGTGTGACGGGGGGCTAGGGCAGGCGATCCAGTCGAGGCGTAGACCGGCGCGCGCCAGAGAGGCTTAGTAGCGGCGGCTGCCGCCGTAGCCGCCGCGGTCGCCGTTGTCACGGCGGGGGCCGCTGCGGGGGCCACCCTTATCCTCGGCCTCATTCACGCGAATGGGGCGGCCGCCGACCTCGAGGCCATCGGTGGCACGGATCACGGAGGAGACATCATCAACGTCGATCTCGACAAACCCGAACCCGCGTGAGCGGCCGGTGTCGCGGTCATGGATAACGCGGGCGCTCTGGACGTCGCCGTGCTGGCTGAAGACGGCCTCCAGCTGCTGGTCGTCGACGCTCCAGGCGAGGTTGCCGACAAAGAGCTTCACTTGCATTCCGGTCCAACTCCTGCGTGCCAGGCCATACCGTGGCACTGCTTCGGCAGGGGATCGCCCTGCTCACCTCAATCCAGGTCACGCCTTGGACTATCCGGCAGCCCTGCTGGCTGGATTGGGGGTTGGGCAGGGAATGACACAGATAGACGTCTACAATGACCGCCTACTCTACGCCTCTTAGCATAGGCGGCACTGGTACAACGTCGCGTGCTGTGCCTCTGGCGTGGAGGTCATGCGCACGGGGAGCGGATCCCTAGCAAGAGAACTCTCGCGGCAGCGTGACGTCGTGACGCAAGAAGTGTACCACAGGGTCAACAACTTGAGAAGCCCTTCAAGTGGATATCCTGCAATTATTGTACACATAGTACGAATTTTGAATGGCGATTATGGCGAGTAACAGAAGAACGAGATGCAAATATTTTCTTCTGCAACTACACGCTCTAGGCTTCAGGGGTGTTTATGGCCCTCGCTGTAGCGCTTTAACTGGACAACCGTCCGACTAAGCTGATTCACTGCATTATGCATTGTAGCAAAGATCGCCTCGTACTCATCTTCGGAGATTGGGTCATCGTCATCGGTAAGGCGCTTGAGCTGGCTGCCCAGGATGCTGACAGGGCTATAGAGCTGATGGACAAGCTGCTCGATGACCTGCTCCGGCGCGAGGTTCGCCCAATGCTGTAGCTCGTTGCGGGTGGGCTGCTCGCTCATACGCGTTCCTTGCAGTAGCGGTTGAACCAGGCGAGGGTACGCCGCATATGGTCGGCCCGATGGTCGGGCTCGCCGGCGCGGGTGAGCTCGTGGCCCTCGCGGGGGTAGCGCACCAGCTCGACGACCTTCTTCTGGCGGCGCAGGAAGGCGAAGAGCTGTTCGGCCTCGCTGATCGGCACGCGATAGTCGAGCTCGCTATGGAGCAGGAGCAAGGGCGCGCTAATCTTATGGGCGTGGGCGAGGGGCGAGTGATCCCACAGCTCCTCGGCGAGCTCCCAGGGGTAGCCATTGAACTCGATCTCGATCAGCTCGTGGGCGTCGCTGGTGCTATGTTGCGAGAGCAGGTTATAGACGCCGCGGGCGGCCACGCCACAGGCGAAGCGATCGGCATGGCCGAGGAGCCAGGCGGTCATAAAGCCGCCGTACGAGCCGCCGGTGATACCGACGCGGTTCGGGTCGACGCGGCCCTGGGCGATCAGGGCGTCGATCCCGGCGTGGATATCGGGGGCATCGGCCTCGCCCCAGCGGCCGCGGATGGCATCGCGCCATGTCTCGCCGTAGCCATCGGAGCCGCGGGGATTGCAGAAGAAGACGATATAGCCCTCGGCGGCGGCGGTCTGGAACTCGTGCCACATCGAGCGGAAGCCGGGGCCCCACATCACGTGGGGGCCGCCGTGGATGTGGACGGCGAGCGGGTACTGGCGGCCCTCCTCCATGGTGGGAGGGTAGAGCACCCAGCCCTGGACCTCCTGCTCGTCGGGGGCGAGGAAACGCAGCTCTTCGATCGGGCTGATGATACGCTGCTCGAGCAGAGCGGCGTTGATGCTGGTGAGGCGGCGCTCTGCGCCGGCGGGGGTGCGAACGAAGAGGTCGCAGGGGTTCTCGGGGGCCCCGGCGATGAAGGCGAGGGTGCCATCGGCGCCGACGTCGAACTCGCTGACGATGCGGCGGCCACCGACGAGAGTCTCGCCGCGCTCATAGGCGGGGGCGCCGGGGAGGCCGATGGCATAGACGTGGGCATCGCCGCGCCAGCCGGCCGAGAAGAGCACGCCGCGGCTGTCGGGCTGCCAGCGAAAATGCTCGACATTGAGGTCGGCGTGGGCGGTCAGATCGACCGGGTCGCCGCCGGCGGCGGGAATGATCGCCACGCGGCTGCCCTCGGCGAGGAGCTTATCCTCCTTCAGGCGTCTGAAGGCGATCATAGAGCCATCGGGGGAGGGCTGGGGGTCGAAGTAGGAATAGCCGGCGGCGGTGAGGGCGAGCGGCTTACCTCCGTCGATGGGCAAGCGCAGCACATCGTAGAAGGCGAAGAGCGAGTCGGCCTCGGGGTCGCGGGTGGCGGTGGTGAGCAGACTCTGGCCGTCGGGCATCCAGGTAGGCGCGCCGTAGTGGATATCGCCGTCGGTGAGGCGACGCGGTTGGGGGGGAGCCTCGATATCGGCGGCGGGGAGCTCGAGCAGATAGACGTGGCGTCTGCGATCATCGAAGAAGCTGGTGCCGCTGCGATAGGGCAGGCGCGTGACGACACGCGGGTCGATGCGCTGCTCCTCGTCGTGCTGGCGCTGCTCCTTGGCGCGACGCGCCTCCCAGGCGCTGGCGGGCGGGGGCGGCGGGGTTGCGGCCTCTTCGCGGCGGCGCTCCTCCTCGTTGACGAGGGAGAGGAAGGCGAGGGAGCGGCCATCGGGGCTCCAGGCGGGGTCGCTGGCGCCATTGGGCAGGGCGGTGAGCTGCTGGGCCTCGCCGCCGGCGCGCTCGATCAGATAGATCTGGCCGCGCTCGTCGTCGCGGGAGGAGACGAAGGCGAGGCGAGCGCCGTCAGGACTCCAGCGAGGCTGGCGATCTTGTTTGCCGCCGGTGAAGCGGCGGGGCGGGCCGCCAGCGGTGGGCGCCAGGTAGAGGGCGCGGCGATAGGCATTGGCCCGTCTGTCGACGCTCACCTTCACATAGGCCACGTAGCGGCTATCGGGGCTGATGCGCACATCTTCAAGCCAGGAGAGCTCGTACAGATCCTCGACGGTGAAGCCAGTGCGAAGAGTAGTCACAGGGGGGTGCCCATTTGTTCAGCCGAAAGCCCGGCCAGCTGATGCAGACTGCCAGTGTATTGTAACATACCGCCGCCGCCACGCGCGAGCCTTGCGAGGTCTAGGTGGCCTTGAGGACCTATCTTTACGTCCGCTGTAGTTCTGAAACTATACGCAAAGACTACAACTGAGGCTTCTTCCACTGTTATCGACACAAAAACAGCTTGACAAGGCAATTAGCCTGCCTTATACTCAAGGCGTCCACAAGGGGACAGGCCGAAAAAGCAACAAGATCGCCCGAGAGCGCAAGAGATCATCCGCTGTTGCTTGCCCATGGGCGGCCAAGGGCCACCCGTATTCGACGCATGTCATTGGCTGTTGATAGTAAAAAGAGGAGGGCCACTATGCCCGCGAACGGCGCGATCCCCGATCGCACCCCACTATCGGTACTGTTGTATCACGCCGCGATGACTCGCAACCAATCTCTGAGCACCTTTGCCGAAGAGCTCGACATTGGGGCAATCTCGCTGAGGCAGTTTATCCTGGGCAAGACTCAGCGCCCGCGTCAGAAGACCCTCGATATTATCGGCTCGGCCTTGGGCCTGCCGGTTGAGGAGGTGCGCCAGCGCATGAGCTACCTTCCCGAGGCGGCGCCGGGCTTCGGCCAGTGGCTCGACGGCCAGATGAAGGCCAGGGGCAAAGTGTCGCGGGCGCGGCTGACCCGTGAGACGAAGATCAGCGACGGGGCTCTGCGCAACTACCTGAGCGGCCAGACCCTGCCCGACGCCGACCAGGCCCAGCGCCTGGCCGAGGTGCTGGAGGTCGAGCCCCTCGACGTAGCCAAGGTGATCGTGGCCAACGAGGTAGCGCAGAAGGGCGGCGAGGTTGCGCCCCCCAGCGACGAGAGCGACGCCTCCAGCGAGGAGTTCGCGGGCCTAGGCGACGAGACAGGGTCGGCCGGGGCCGGTCAGAGCCTCTCGCCGGCGGCGAGCGGCGCCGTCGGCGGCCACGACGAGGCCCAGATCCTCGGGCTGTGGCGCCAGCTGCACCCCCAGGGCCGCCGCGCCACCCTCGGCTATATCGCGATGCTGCTGGCCGAGCGCTAGAGGCTTGCAAGCCTGGCTTGCGGCAGGTGAGGTGAAAGAGGTGCTCAGGGAGGGCAAGCCCTCCCTGAAACCCTCCCTGAAGCCTTCCGGCGACGGATTTGACAAACAGCGTCGGGCGTAGTATGATTGCCGGCGTTGAGGAAACGTCCACTTGCCGAAGTGGCGGAATTGGCAGACGCGCTACGTTCAGGGCGTAGTGAGGGCAACTTCGTGTGGGTTCGAGTCCCACCTTCGGCACCAGCTGACTTCCTCATTGGGGCATAGTTTAACGGTAGAACGCCTGACTCTGGATCAGGTAGTTGGGGTTCGAGTCCCTGTGCCCCAGCCACTCGAACAACGAGCCGCCGCGCATCAGCAATGGTGCGCGGCGGCTTTGCGTTAGGCCGCCGTCTCGAAGGCGCGGATCACGACGCCGAGCAGGAAGAGGCAGGCGGCGGCGAGGACCAGGGCCTCCCAGCGGGTGGACCGACCGCGATTGTAGGCTAGGGCGGCGGGCAGGCAGGCGATGGCCACGACCCCGTAGATGATATGCAGGGCCGAGCGGGCCGGCTGGCCGCCGGCCAGCAGCAGGGTGAGCCCCAGGAGGGCCTGGGCGACGAGCAGCAGCTCGGCGACCCAGATGGCGGCCAGGTAGCCCTGGCCGACGCGCCCGCGCCAGGCGCTGAGCAGGCCCCAGATGATCAGGGCCACGAGCACGCCCGAGATGGTAAGCTGCAGGCGGCTGTGGAGCAGTGCGATACGTTCCATTGCGGCGGCATTATAGCGCACCTGCTTTGGCCCGGCGGGCGCGGGGCAATTGTCACTCGAGCGGGCGGTCGGGCCAGGGTATACTCTAAAGCCTGAGCCGACGAGGAGGAAGTCATGGACGCACTCTGGACCGATCGGATCGCGGCAGGGGCCGCGGGGATGCGCAGCTCGGCCATCCGCGACCTGCTGAAGCTGACCGTGCAGCCCGACATGATCTCATTTGCCGGCGGCCTGCCCGCCCCCGAGCTGTTCCCCGCCGAGGAGATCACGGCCGCGGCCGAGCGGGCCCTGGTCGAGGCGCCCCTGGCCACGCTGCAGTACGGCCCCACAGAGGGCTACGGGCCGCTGCGCGAACTGGTGGCCGGCTGGCTCGAACGCCTCGGCATCACGACCCCCGCCGGCCAACTGGTGATCACGGCGGGCTCGCAGCAGGGCCTCGACATGATCGGGCGGCTGCTGATCGACCCGGGCGCGCCGGTGGCCGTCGAGGAGCCGACCTACCTTGGCGCGCTGCAGGCCTGGCAGACGAATATGCCGAACTACCTGCGGGTGCCCGTGGACGCCGATGGCCTCGACGTCGAGGCCCTGGAGGCCATGCTGGCCAGCGGGGCGCGCCCGCGCTTCCTCTACGTGGTCTCGTGCTTCCAGAACCCCACGGGCGTGACGCTAGCACCCGCCCGTCGCCAGCGCCTGATCGAGCTGGCGGCGCGCTATGGCCTGCCGATCATCGAGGACGACCCGTATGGCGAGCTGTACTACGAGGGCGAACGCACGACGCCCCTGGCCGCCCTCGACATCGCCATGCACGGCGAGCTGCGCCACGTGGTCTACCTGGGCACGCTCTCGAAGCTGCTCGCGCCGGGGCTGCGGGTGGGCTGGATGGTGGCGCCGCAGGCCCTGCTCGACCGGCTGGTGATGCTCAAACAGGGCCTGGACCTACACACCGGCAGCATGGCGCAGGCGGTGGCTTACTACGCCTGCCGCGACGGGCTGCTGGAGCGGCAGGTGCCGCGGCTGCGGGCGGTGTATGGCGAGCGCCGCGACGCCATGCTGGCGGCCCTCGAGGGGGCGCTGCCGGCGGGGACGGCCTGGACGCGGCCGACGGGCGGGATGTTCCTCTGGCTGACGCTGCCCGAGGAGGTCGACGCCGAGGCCCTGCTCGAGCGGGCCCTGGCCGAGAAGGTGGCCTTCGTGCCGGGCCGCTCGTTCCACCCGGGCGGGGGCGGGGCCAACACCATGCGGCTCAACTTCTCGCACAGCGGCCCCGCGCAGATCGCCGAGGGCGTGCGCCGGCTCGGGGTGGCCATGGGGGCGGGGAGGAGTTAGAAAGCGCTACCTATGCGGATCGGCTGGCTTGGCTGGGGCGAGTGTCTGATCATCCTGGTGCTGCTGGTGCTGGTGGCGGCTCTGGCCTTCAGGGCCGGCTACTTCCGAGGCAGGGGGAGGTAGGGAAGGATGAAGGATGAAGGATGAAGGATGAAGGCTGTGCGCTACACCATCTTTGAGAGCCCGCTGGGGCTGGTGCTGGCGGCGGCGACTGAGGGCGGGCTGTGTATGGTCGGCCTGGGCGACGACGCGGGGGCGCTCGAGGCGGAGCTGCGGGCGGACTTCCCGCGGGCGACGGCGACGCGCGACGACGCAGGGCTGGCCTGGGCTGCGGCGGGGCTACGGGCCTACCTGGAGGGGCGAGGGGACTGTGATGGGCTGCCGGTCGACGCAGAGGGCACGCCCTTTCAGCGGCGGGTCTGGGCGGCCCTGCGGGCCATCCCCTATGGCGAGACGCGCACCTACGGGCAGATCGCCGAGGGGCTGGGCATGGGGCGAGGCGCGGCCCGGGCTGTGGGCGCGGCCTGCGGGGCCAACCCGGTCTCGCTGGCGATCCCGTGCCACAGGGCCGTCGGCAGCGACGGCAAGCTGCACGGCTTCAGGTGGAGCATCGCGCGCAAAGAGCGCCTGCTCGCGCTCGAGCGCGATGCGCGTGGGGCTGAGCGAAGCTAACGTCCGAGCAAAACTGATGGGTAGCCACCTCCTGTAGGGACGACCCAGCCTCCCGTAGGGGCGACCCAGCCTCCTGTAAGGGCGCACCCATGGGTGCGCCCCAACTCCCGTAAGGGCGCACCCATGTGTGCGCCCAACCCGTCTGCGCCCAACCCGTCTGCGCCCAACCCGTCTGCGCCCAACCCGTCTGCGCCCAACCCGTCTGCGCCCAACCCGTCTGCGCCCAACCCG
>CAZKTU010000126.1:0-18229 GCA_964555675.1 uncultured Oscillochloris sp. | reverse complement strand
CCCCCGACCTGAGTGTCCGCACGGTGTACCTGCCTGCGCTCATGCGCTAAGACAAAGGTCGTAAACCACACAGCTCGGCTGTTTGCGCCCTAGCGCTGCTTGAAGATCGACAGGTGCAGCTTCGTATCGTGGCCGCACGAGGCGCAGGCCCTGCCATCGAGGCCAACCATGCGGGCGACCCCGTTATTGCGGGTGATCAAGGTGTTTTGGCAGGCCGGGCAGCGAGTCTGCTGGTTGGGCTCGGCGCCGTAGACATACTGGAGGCCGAGCTCGTGGCCGAGGCGGCGGGCGCGCATCGTCGAGGCCGCCGTCTCGCTGCCGGCGTCGCCGGGCAGCACGTGCCAGGGCGTATGCTCGCCCAGGCTCTCCTTGATCCAGCTGATCATCGCGCGCAGCTCGTCGGGCTCGTCGTTGACCCCGTGGTGGATGCGGGTGGTGACCTCGAGGTGGCAGTTCCAGCGGCTGCGGGCCCGCTCGGCGATGCCGAGGACCTGGCGCCAGTCGGGCAGGCCCCCCAGGCGCGTGTAGCTCGCCTCGCTGAAGCCGCGCAGGTCGAGGCTCAGGCCGTCGAGGTAGTGGCCGATCTGGTCGAGGGCCTCCTGAGTCATTGCGCCGGTGGTGACGATGGCGGTGTAGCGGCTCGAGGCCCTGCTGAGCTGCAGCAGCCCGCGGGCGTACTCGTGGTTGACGGCCGGCTCGCCGTAGGCCCAGACCACCCCGCGGCAGAGGCGCTCGAGGGCGAAGTTGGCCGCCCGGTCGGCGTCGAGTTTGCGCCGCTTGGCAGGATCCTCGGGGATGGCGCCATAGAGGCCGCGGCCCTGGTCGGCGATTGTGGCGTAGCCCCAGCCGCCGATGGACAGGACCAGCGAGTCGGGGAAGAAGTGCCAGAGGCGGTGATCCTCGATCGGGCCGATGGCCGCGCCGGCGATCAGGCCGTGGTTGAGCAGGGCCACGCCCCCCTCGACGCCCGCGCGCACCTGGCAGCGCCCGGTCTCGCCCGGGGTCAGGGCGCAGCGCCACTGGCAGGCCAGACAGACGGTGGCGCCGCCCTCGCCGGGCGCAACTAGATCGGCATGCTCGAACTCGTTCGCCATGAGCGCTCCTGGAGGTTCGCGGGTGCCTAGCGTTTTGTACACCCGTCGAGTATAATGCGAGGGAGCTGTGGGAAGTTATCCCCACCGAACAGATGTCTCTGCTCGCATATATAGTATACGCGCAGTGTGCGATATCGCCGCAGCGCACGCGCGAGAACACCATGAACGAGACACCGCTGCGGCCAGGTCTCGGCGCAGACCCGGCCGGGCCCGCCTCTTCGGACCTTATCCCCAGTGAGCATACCCAGTGGGAGCATGAACAGATCCGTAGCGTCGAGCGCCCCTTCAAGGTGCGCGGCGTCGTGCGCGAGCTGCTCGAGACGGCCCTCTTCATCCTGCTGGTCTTCTTCATTGTTCGCGGGATCGTCCAGAACTTCAAGATCGAGGGCTCGAGCATGGAGCCCACCCTGCACACCGGCCAGTATATTCTGGTCAACAAGCTCGTCTACTTCCACTTCGATCTCAACGCCCCCCTGCGCCTGATGCCCGGCCAGGAGGAGCTCGCGCAGCGCATCATCTACCCCTTCCACCAGCCACAGCGCGGCGATATCGTGGTCTTCGAGTATCCCCGCGACGTCTCGAAGGACTATATCAAGCGCGTGATCGGCCTGCCGGGCGACCAGGTCGAGATCCGCGACGGCCAGGTCTATGTCAACGGCCAGCAGCTCGATCAGCCCTACCTTGAGGGTGCGGCGACCTACTGTGTCGCCGGCTACGCCTGCCAGGGCGGCCCGGTGACCATCCCCGAGGGTGAGATCTTTGTGATGGGCGACAACCGGGCCAACTCGAGCGACTCGCGCGAGTGGGGGCCCCTGCCCCTCGACCGGGTGGTCGGCCAGGCCTGGATGATCTACTACCCTATCTCTGACTGGGGCCTGGTGCCGCACCACGAGTACCCCGAGCTCTCGACGGTCGGCAGCCTGCAGCCCTAAACCCATCGCGGTACGGCCGTGCCCGCCGTCCGCGCCCCCCCTATGCACGTCGCGATCAATGCCCACCTGCTCGCCCACACCAGTTCGTTTCGGCGCGCCGGCGTGTCGCATTACATCGAGCAGGTATTGCTCCACCTCGGCCAGATCGACCGCACGAACCGGTACAGCATCTACACGACCCGCGGCCTCGACAGTCAGGCCCTGGGCCTGCCGCCTAACTTCCGCGTGCTGCCCAGTCGCCTGCCGACGATCAACCCGCGTGTCAGGATCCCCTGGGAGCAGATGCTGGCGCCGCTGCTGCTGCGCCGGATCAAGGCCGACGTCTTCCACGGCGTGCTGAATGTGCTGCCCCTGGCTTGCCCGGTGCCCGGGGTGGTCACCATCCACGACCTGGCCTTTATTCGCTTCCCGCAGACCTTCCGGGCCTACAATCGGGTCTACCTCGACTTCGCCACCCGCCTGAGCGCCCGGCGCGCTACGCGTATCCTGGCCGTCTCCGAGAATACCAAGCGCGAGGTGGTCGGTATTCTCGGCGTCCCCCCCGAGCGCGTGGTGGTCACCCCAAACGCCGTGCGCGACCACTTCAGGCCGCCCGAGCCGGCCGCCCTGGCCGCCTTCCGGATCGCCAAGGGCTTGCCCGAGCGCTTCGTGCTCTATGTGGGCACGCTCGAGCCGCGCAAAAACTTGACCACCCTGTTCGAGGCCTACGCCCAGGTGGCGCGCGCCCACGCCGTCCCGCTGCTGATCGGGGGCGGCAAGGGCTGGCTCTACGACGAGGTGTTCAGGCGCCTGGAGGAGCTGGGCCTGCGCGAGCAGGTGAAGTTCGTCGGCTATATTGCCGAGGAGGAGCTGCCGCTCTGGTATGCCGCGGCGACCGTCTTCGTCTTCCCGTCGATCTACGAGGGCTTCGGCATGCCGCCGCTCGAGGCTATGGCCTGCGGCACGCCCGTGATCACCTCGGATAGCTCGAGCCTGCCCGAGGTGGTCGGCGATGCGGGCCTGATGGCCTCGCCCTACGATGCCGGGGCCTTCGCCGCGGCGATCGACCGGGTCCTCAGCGACGACGCGCTGCGTCAGGAGCTGCGCGAGCGCGGCCTGGCGCGGGCCCGCGCCTTCGACTGGCGCGTCACCGCCGAGCGCACCCTCGCCGCCTATGGGGATGCGGCGGGAGCGCTGTTGACTTCACCCTTGCCTGGGGTATAATGCACTCGGAGCATGAGCGCAGAAACACTGTGGCCTCGGCGAGCGGCCACTGCCCCACGGCAATAGCGACGGATCAGGGAAGGAGACCGCTATGTTCGGCCTTGGCTGGGGTGAGTTGTTGATCATTCTCGTTATTGTCATCGCCATCTTTGGCGCCGGGCGCCTCGCAGGTGTCGGCGGCGCCCTCGGTGGCAGCATCCGTGAGTTTAAGAAGGCCGTCAAGGAGGATGAACTCCCTGGCGCCAAGGCTGAGCCGAAGGTCGAGGGCGAGACCAAGGCCTAGTCTCCCTGTTACAGGATCTGTGGGGGCGCTGTAGGGGCGTTTCGCAAAGACGCCTCTTCTGCGCCCCATTGTTTTATTATGGCTGAAGACTATTTTGACCGCGCGACGATTGTGATCCGCTCCGGCCAGGGCGGCAGCGGGGCTGCCACCTTTCGGCGCGAGAAGTTCGTGCCCCGCGGCGGCCCTAATGGGGGCGATGGCGGACGCGGCGGCCACATCTACCTGGTGGCCGACCCGAGCCTGAATACGCTGCTCGGCTTCCGCTACGAGCGCAAGTTCAACGCCGAGGTGGGCGGCAATGGCCAGAAGAACAACATGCACGGCCGCCAGGGCAAAGACCTGGAGGTGCGGGTCCCCCCGGGCACGGTGATCCGGGCCACAGTCAATGGCGAGGCCTACGAGATCGACCTGGCCCGCCCCGGGCAGCGCCTGCTCGCGGCCCGCGGCGGGCGCGGCGGCCTCGGCAACACCCACTTCACCACCTCGGTGCGGCAGGCCCCGCGCATCTCCGAGCTGGGCGAGCCCGGGCAAGAGCTGACCCTCGAGCTCGAGCTGAAGCTGATCGCCGACGTCGGTCTGGTGGGCTTCCCCAACGCCGGCAAGTCGACCCTGCTCTCGGTGATCAGCGCGGCGCGGCCAAAGATCGCCAACTACCCCTTCACCACCCTGCAGCCGAACCTGGGCCTGGTCGATGTCGGCGAGTACGACCGCTTTGTCGCCGCCGACATTCCCGGGCTGATCGAGGGCGCCCACACGGGCGTCGGCCTCGGGCACGACTTCTTGCGCCACGTCGAGCGGACGCGGGTGCTCATCCACGTCGTCGACGCGGCCGGCGTTGATGGGCGCGACCCAGTCGCCGACTTCAGCCAGATCAACGAGGAGCTGCGGCTCTATCAGCCCGAGCTAGCCGAGCGCCCCCAGGTCGTGGCCCTCAATAAGCTCGACCTGCCCGAGGCCCAGGCCAACCTGCAGCGCCTGCGCCGCGAGCTGGACGTCCCCGCCGAGGATCTGTTCGCGATCGCCGCGGCCACCCGCGAGGGCGTCGATGAGCTGCTGCGGCGCGTGGCGACGCTTCTGCGCGAACAGCCCGCCCCCATGCGCGCGCCCGTCGATCCCGAAGAGCCGGCGCTGACCTGGCCCCTGCCCACGGTGAATGAGAACGATTTCGCGATCGAGCGCGAGGGCGAGGGTTGGCGCGTGCGTGGCGTCAAGATCGAGCGTCTGATGAAGATGACCAACTTCAACCAGGCCGAGGCCGTCGACCGCGTGCAGCGTGTCTTCGAAGCGACCGGTATCAGCCAGGCGCTGATCGGCGCCGGCCTGCAAGAGGGCGATATCGTCTTCGTCGGCGACACCGAGCTCGAGTGGGACAGTCTGCGCTTCGAGTAGGGCCGGGCGGCGCCTAGGGCGTCTCCTCCTGGCCCGCGATCGCCTCGAGGGTGCACGAGACCACCGCGGTCACGTTCTCGTCGTCGTCGAGGATGGGGAAGAGGATCTGCTCGATGCGCGCCGTGCGCCGGCCCGTGCCCCAGGTGTTGGTCGGGTCGTCGAAGTCGACGTAGAGGATGGGCATGCGCACGACCTCGCCGGCGTAGGCCTTGGCGTAGAGGGCGGCGTGCCCCTGGGCGATCATAAACGGGTCGGTCAGGGCGTTGAACTCGCCGATCCCGTAGTCGCGCGACGGCACGCCGAGCAGGCGTCGGTTGGTCTCGTTCATGCGGAACGAAAAGCCCTTGCGGTCGAAGATCTGCAGGGCCAGGGGGGCGTGCTCGAACAGGCCCTCGATCAGCTGGGTCGCCGTGCTGAGGGCCTGGCGCGTCGTGTAGGCCTCGGTGACATCCTCGTTGAAGGTGATCACCGCCTCGACCGTGCCCTCTTCGTCGTAGACCGGGAAGAGGTGCTGGTTGTAGTGGACGACCTCGCGGGCGGTCTGCCAGGTGTTGGCGCTGAGGGCCAGGTCGACCATCTGCTCGAGCAGGTGTACGCTCTCGCCCGCGTAGGCCCGGCGAAAGGTCTCGGCGACGCCCGAGACGATCTGCAGCGGGTCGTTCAGCGCGTTGAAGTGCCCGATGCCGTAGTCCAGGTCGGGCAGGCCAAGCAGCTCGCGCTGTGCCTCGTTCAGGCGCAACGAGAAGCCCTCGCGGTCGAAGATCTGGATACCAATCGGCGAGTGCTTGAAGAGCGCCTGGTAGATGCGCTGCTCCTGGCGCAAGGCGGCCTCGCTGCGCAGCCGTTCGGCGCGCTCGCGCCCGAGGAGGGCGTAGGTTGCCTCGATCTCAGCGGCCTGGCTCTGCAGCCGCGCCTCGAGTTGGGCGATGCGCGTCTGTAGTACTGCCTCGCGGTCTGGCGAAGTACCTCCCTGGTCGGGGTTCGGGGAAGCCATGAGTGCCTCGTCGCAGTACAAGAATGTTTGCGGGAAGCTAGTCTACCATACAGGTGCAGTACAGGGAAGCCGGGAATTAGTACTGCCTTTAGATCAGCATGGGCGTTCGGAAAAAGCCTGACACCCCATGGCTTGACATAGCATACCAGCCTGCTATAATCAGAACGCGTGTTTAGCATTTTTGTGCCGCACACAAGTTCATGCAGCCTATTGCCGTCATTGGTTCGCCGAATAGCACCACCGCTTTCACGGTCGACATCCTCGAGACGGCCCGCGACCGGGCCCTCGACCACGCCTGGGTCACCTTCGAGGTGGTCGAGCGCTTCAACGGCAAGGCCTACCGCAAGCGGGCCCTCTGCCAGCTGGGCGGGATCGTCACGCGCAATCGGTGGCACGAAGACCCGGTGATCCGCTCGGTGATCAAGCACCAGGGCGCCCTGCCGGCCCTCTCGGGCGAGAGCGACCTGACCAGCGCTCAGCTGACGGCCCTCGGCGTCTTCCTGCTCGAGGACGATGGCCGCGTGCGCCGGCGCACCACCCTCTCTACGCCGCCCCCAAGCGGCACCCCCGTCTTCCCGGCCACGGCCGAGGCCCTGCAGGCCCTTGTGCACACCGAGCCGGGCATCTTCTACGCGGGCACCTCGCCGGGCGACGGGCTGCCCGTGCCCCTGACCCTGCGCCACTTCGGCGGCACCGACAGCGGCGGCTTCGGCGAGGCCGTGATGATGGGCATCTTTGGCCAGACCCGCAGCGGCAAGTCCATCCTGGCCTCACAGATCCTGGCCGGCTTCGCCGCCAACCCCCAGATGGGCATCCTGGTGCTCGACCCCCAAGGCGAGTTCGGGCGCGACCGCTTCGCCGCCGGCGACCATCGGGTCGACTTCAGCATCAGGCGCCTGCTCACCGGCCTGCGCCAGAGCCGCAAGGTCACGGTGATCACCACCGACGAGGTGGCCCTCGAAGGCCCCGAGGCCTTCACCGAGACCCTGCGGCGGGCCGGCTGGTTCGAGAGCCTGGGCTTCAAGGGCGCCGGCAAAGAGCGTGAGGCCAGCGAGCGCCTGGCCGGCCTGCTGGCCGAGCTGGTCGACGCCGAGGGCAAGCGTCGGCCTATCCGCGACCTGCGCGGCGCCGATCTGCCCCTGCTGGTCAAGGACCTGGCCCGCTTCGCCGACGTGATCTATGCCAGCCGCCCCGGCACCACCCCCGGCGAGGGCCAGCGGGCCCAGGATGTGCTGGCGCGCTACCAGCTCGACGAGACGCGCCTCAAGCGGGTCTGGGCCGAGGCCCTGACCGCGTTCCGCACCGATAGCGGCCGGGCGCCCCTCTCGCAGGTGATCCAGCGGGTGCTCAGCGACCACGAGGTGGTGGTGCTCTCGTTCAGCCAAGAGGGCGCCCACGACGCCGTGCCGTACTTCCTGCTGAACGAGATCCTGACACGCTTGCGCCATGTGATCCACCGCGGCTTCAACGGCGGCCAGCAGTCCAACGCCCTAGTCGTGCTCGACGAGGCCCACCTCTTTGCGGGCGAGCACGCCGCCGAGAGCGCCGACGGCTCGCGCACGCGCACCCTGCTGGCCCAGAGCGTGCGCATGACCGGCAAGTACGGCGTGGGCTGGCTGTTCATCACCCAGACCCTGCACGACTTCGACAAGACCATCCTGCGGCAGCTCCAGGTGAAGGTCTTCGGCCAGGGCTTCAAGTTGGGCGCCGACCGCGAGTACGTCGAGACCGAGCTGGGCAAAGAGGGCTTCGCCCGCTACTGCTCGCTGCCCGACCCCAAGCGCACCGGCCGCTACACCTTCATGGTCACCGGGCCGATCGTGGCCCTCGGCTCCCTCGGCACGCCCCTGGTGCTCCAGGGCTTTCGTTCGTCCGAGGACCTGATCAGGGCCAACCCCCACTGCTTCCAGGACTGAATTCGCCTGCCTGCCCCCGCGAGGTGCTATACTTGAGCCCCGTGCCGGGGCCGCAGGTTATGCCCCGCCTCTACACACTGGTACTCCCATTATGGCAGAGCAGACACCTGGGGCGGCCCAGGGCGCAGGTGCGCACGCCGAGCCCCCGACTGATCGCCTGGTTGAGACGAAGCACCGGGTGAGCGTGGCGGGGCGCGAGCTGCGCTATACGGTCACGACGGGCACGCTCGTGCTGCGCGAAGAGGCCGACAAGGCCGGCGAGGGCGGGCCGACGGTCGAGGCCGAGAAGGCCAGGGCCGCGATCTTCTTCGTGGCCTACACCCTCGACGGGGTGGCCGACCGGCGCTCGCGCCCGGTCACCTTCTCGTTCAACGGCGGGCCCGGCTCGTCGTCGGTCTGGCTGCACCTGGGCCTGCTCGGCCCCAAACGCGTGCACATGGACGACGACGGCAACCCGCCGCCCCCGCCGTACAGGCTGGTCGACAACGAGCAGACCCTGCTCGACATGACCGACCTCGTCTTCATCGACCCCGTGAGCACCGGCTATAGCCGGGTGCTGCCGGGCGAGGCGGCCCGGCAGTTCCACGGCTTCAGGCGCGACATCGAGGCCGTCGGCGACTTCATCAGGCTCTACACCACGCGCTACGGGCGCTGGCTCTCGCCCAAGTTCCTGGCCGGCGAGAGCTACGGCACCACCAGGGCCGCCGGCCTGGCCGGCTACCTGCAAGAGCGCCACGGGCTCTACCTGAACGGCCTCATGCTGATCTCGGCGGTGCTGCACTTCCAGACCCTCGAGTTCGAGCCCGGGAACGATCTGCCCTACCTGCTCTTTCTGCCCAGCTATACCGCCGCCGCGTTCTACCATAACGCCCTGCCGCCCGAGCTGCAGGGCGACCTGCGGGCGACCCTGGCCGAGGCCGAGGCCTTCGCCCTGGGCGAGTATGCGACCGCCCTGCTGCGCGGCAGCGCCCTGCCCGCCGACGAGCGCGAGCGCGTCGCCGCACGACTGTCCCGCTACACCGGCCTGAGCCCTCAGTATATCGCCCGCTGCGACCTGCGCGTCCGCGACGACCGTTTCGTCAAGGAGCTGCTGCGCGAGGCCGGGCGGACTGTGGGCCGCCTCGACAGCCGCTTCAAGGGGATCGACCGTGACGGGGCGGGCGAGCGGGCCGACGCCGACCCGAGCCTCACGGCGATTATCGGACCCTACACCGCCACGCTCAACGACTACGTGCGCTCGGACCTGAAGTTCGAGAGCGACCTGCCCTACGAGATCCTCACCGGTCGCGTACACCCCTGGCGCTCGGACCACGAGAATAAGTATATCGATGTGGCCGAGACCATGCGCGCGGCGATGACGCGCAACCCCCACCTGCGCGTCCATGTCGCCAGCGGCTACTACGACCTGGCGACGCCCTACTTCGCCACCGACTACACCCTCAGCCACCTCGGGCTTGACCCTAGCCTGCGGGGCAATCTCTCGGTGAGTTACTACGAGGCGGGTCACATGATGTACATCCACCGCCAATCGCTGGCCCAGTTGCGCCAGGCCCTGGTCGAATTTGTGCGCGCCGCAGGAGGGCTGAACTAAGCATGAGCGACAGGTACCGCATCGCCGCGACGCGCGGTTCGATCACGGTGGGCAGCACGCGCCTGAGCTATCTGGACTGGGGTGGCGCGGGCGCGCCGGCCCTGCTGCTGCACGGCATCACCAGCAGCGCCGCGACCCTCTGGCGGGTCGCGCCGGCCCTGGCCGCCGCCGGCCTCAGGCCAATCGCCCTCGACATGCCCGGCCACGGCCGGAGCGATATGAGCCAGGCCCACGATATCGATACGATCGCCGGCCTGGTCGGGGGCTTCATGGCTGCCCTGGAGCTGCGCGAGGTCACGCTGCTCGGCCACTCGTGGGGCGGCGCCACGGCCCTGGCCCTGGCGGGCGGCGAGCACCCCGCCCGGGCGGCCCTCGCCCGTGTGGTGCTGGTCGACCCGGCCCTGGGCATCGACCCGGTCCGCGCCGAGAGCGTGCTACCGGGCTATCTCGAGGGGGTGGGCGAGCCGGCCGCGACGGGGCTGGCGACGATCGGGGCGAAGAACCCGACCTGGCTCGAGGGCGATGTCTACTGGAAGGCCGAGGCGATGGAGCAGTGCCGTCGCGAGCAGGTCGCGGGCTTCTTCACGCCGCCCGCCCGCTGGGAGCTGATCGACCGCCTGGGACGGGTGGCCGTGCCCATGCTGGTGCTGGTCGCCGACCCCGCATATACCGTTCTTCCCCTCGACCGGCTTGACGAGGTACGCGCCGAGTTAGCCCCCGCCCTGGGCAGGCTGGTGATTGTGCCCGGCACCACCCACAATATGTTCCGCGGCCCCGGGTACGAGCCGACGATGGAGGCGCTGCGGGGCTGGCTCGCCGGCGAGAGCGTCTCGTAGTTATAGGCCGATCGCGCCGACAAAACGAAGGCCCCCTCTCTGTGTGGGAGAGGGGGCCTGATCGGTGGGATTATGACGCTTGTTGTTCGCGTCGTGGCGGGTTCTGGCCGTTGTTGGGATGGCCGTTCGAGTGAACGATCTCGGTGTAGCGGCGCGTGCTGCGCGGGTCGCGGTGCCCGAGGATGCGCCTGACCACCTGCTCGGGGTAGAAGGCGATCAGCTCGGCGGCGGCCGTGTGGCGCAGGTGGTGCAGCGTGTAGCGAGGCATCTCGCGCCCGTCGACGATGTCGACCAGGCGGGCCTGCTTGCAGACCTGCACCCAGCGGCGGTGGAGCGTATCGTACGAGGCTCTGTTGCCCCGCGACGAGCGGAAGAGCGGAGTCTCGGGGGTGAGGCCTTCGCCCATGTCGCGCACCCAGCTGCGCAGGCCGCGCAGGCTGCGCGGCATAGCGTCGGGGGTGAGCACCACCATGCGTTTGGTGCCGCTCTTGCTGTCCTGGACCAGCAGGACCTCGCGCCCGGGCTCGAGGATCACGTCGCCGACGTTGAGGTTCAGCACCTCGTCGGTGCGCACGCCGATCTCGCGCAGGAGGGTGAAGATCAGGCGGTAGGGCTGCGGGCACGAGCCGATGGCCGTGTCGAGGGCGCGGCGCTCGGCCTCGCTGGCGATCGGCTGGGGGCGGTGCTCGGCGTGGTAGCGCGCGCCAACCTGATCGACCGGGTTGTGCATAATGATGCCCTGGCCGACCGCCCAGCGGAAGAAGCGGCCAAGGCTGGCGATGCGCCGGTTGGTTGTGCCGGGCTGCTCGTCGCGGCCGTCGAGGAAGTCCTTGATCTCGGAGGTTGAGACGGCCTCGAGCGGACCGTTGATGACCGTTGCCGCCGTGCGGAGATCACAGCGGTATGAGGTGATCGTGTTGTTGCTCAGACCGTGCTCGCGCTGGATATCGGCTAGAAATGTCTCGAGTTCGCTGATGATCGTCCGCGGCCGATGGCTCGCCGGGCTGCCGTTTGTTGACATACGCCCTCCTGTGTCACGCCTCGTGTGCGCGCTCCGAAGCTGGTTGTGCCTGGGGTGGTCGCGTCTCGCCACCCACGGGGGCGTGGGCGTACACCGGCTACTGCGTCGAGGGCCGGGGATGCTGCCTTCGCCCTTGTCACAACGACCAGGGAGTCTGCGCGATGCCTGCCGTCTCTACCACCCAGAAAGGGCGAGGAGGCTTGCGCAGCTGCATCCAGCGAGGCGGTGTCCGCGAGCTCTGAGGCCGCGGGCCGCATTCCTTCTGTCTTATTTTGCGTCTTGCGTTGCATTATAGCAAAAAGTACGCAACATTTCTAGTTCAGGTCTCATAATATTTGAGATCTCATTGATCACATATTATCTTTCATTTGATACATAAGCGTATAGGCTTCTGCGGCAATGTGTGCAGGGTATTGCGGCGAGTGGGGGCAAGGAGTGTGCGTGCGCAGGGGTCGCGAAGCGTGGCTAAATCAGTCCCTGCTCGCGGGCGAGGCGGGCCGCCTGGGTGCGATTGGCGGCGTGGAGTTTGTCGAGGATGCTCGAGACGTAGTTCTTCACCGTGCCCTCGGCCAGGGCGAGACGCTGCCCGATCTCGCGGTTGCTGAGGCCGTCGGCCAGCAGGCGCAGCACGTCGAGCTCGCGCTCGGAGAGAGGCTCGTAGTCAAGTGGGGCGGCGGGAGGCGTGTCTGCGGCCTGGGGGCTCGTACCGCGGGCCCGGCTGAACTCGGCGATCAGGCGCGTGGCAACGCTGGGCTGCACGATGCTCTCGCCGGCGTGGACCCGCCGGATCGTGGCGAGGAGCTCGGCCGCGGGCGTGTCCTTGAGCAGGTAGCCGCGGGCCCCGGCCTTGAGCCCGTCGAAGACGTACTCGTCGTAGTCGAAGGTGGTCAGGATGATCACCCGCACCTCGGGCAGGGCGGCCGTGATGCGGGCCGTGGCCTGGACCCCGTCGAGGCGCGGCATCTGCACGTCCATCAGCACGATCGCGGGGCGCAGCCTGAGGGCGAGGGCCAGGGCCTCTTCGCCGTCGGCGGCGGCGCCCGCCACAGAGAAGCCCTCCTCGAGCTCGAGGATGGTGCGCAACCCCTCGCGCATCAGGGTCTGGTCTTCGGCGATCAGGACAGTGATCTCAGCCATAGACATATCATACCATTGAGGCCGGCAGGTAAGCCTCGACCAGGGTGCCCCCGGAGGGGTTGCGCCTGACGGCCAGGCTGCCGCCCACGGCCTCGGCCCGCTCGCGCATGCCCAGGAGGCCGAAGTGGCCGGGCCGCCTCAGGTCGGTCTGCCGCACGCCCACACCGTCATCAGACACGAGCAGCAGCCAGCCCTGTCCGTCGCGCCTGAGCTCGACTGCGGCGTGGCTGGCCCGCGCGTGGCGCTCGATATTGGCCAGGGCCTCGCGCGCAATCCACCAGAGGGGCTCGGCCAGGGCTGGCGGCGGGGCCTCGTCGCAGCGCGCGACAACGCTCAGGCCGCTTCTGGCGCTCACTTCGGCGCACAGGCGTCGCAGCCCGGCCGGCAGGTCGTGGAATGGGGCGACAGGGGCGCGCAGGTCGTGGAGCGAGTGGCGCAGGCCGGCCATGGTCTCGCGCACCAGCCCGCGCACGGCCTCTAGCTCGGCGTCGCCACGCTCGGGCGCGACCCGGTAGAGGCGCTGGGCCGCCTCGAGCTTGACGTTCACCAGGACGAGGGCGTGGCCGAGGCTGTCGTGCATCTCGCGGGCCAGGCGCGTGCGCTCGCGCAGGACGGCCAACTCCTCCTGCTGGGCGGCGCTCGCCTCGGCGGCGGCCTTGGCCTGGCGCAGCTCGCCGACGAGATGGGTGAGGCGGTAGCGCTGCTCGAAGAGGCCGGCCATGAGCAGCCCGAGCACGACAAAGATGCCGACGAGGAAGAAGTAGCCGATCAGGTCGAGGGGCGTCCTGGGGCTGAGATCGTCGTAGAGCCCGATCGGCCACCCCGTCAGCAGCGCGAACACGATGAGCGGGAGCGGCCACCGGCGTGCATGCAGCGCGCCCATGGTCTGCCCCAGCAGGGCGAAGCCGAGCCCCAGGAAGTTGCGGTCGAGGGCGAAGAGCAAGGCCAGCGTGAGGAACTGCGCACTGAAGTAGAGCGCGGCCCGGGCGGGCGGCATGGGCCAGGCGCCCCGCTCGAAGCGAAAGAAGGGCAGGTAGAGCGTCTGGAAGAGGGTCAGGCTGAGGAGCGCCAGCCCAATAGTGCCGGCGCCCGCCCAGCTGCGCAGCAGGTCGGGCCGATCGCCCACGGCGCTGCTGACGCCGACGATGAGCGTGAGGTAGAAGACCGCCGCCCAGACGAAGTTCAGCCGCTCGACGATGCCGGAGCCCGGCCTGCTCACGCTCGGATAGTTGTCGTTTTCGCTCATGCCCTTGTCCATCTTGCGGTGGGGCGCGGGGAGGGCTTCACCTCCCCGGCCCTTCCATGGCCAAACAGCTGGGCTGTTTGTACCCTAGCGCCGCGGCTCCCAGCGAAAGCAGCGGGCGGCGATGCTCAGCCCGGCGACACCGTAGACGATGAGCAGGGCCAGGTTGAGCCAGAGGGCCTGGGCGGCGGGGGCCGGCACGAGCAGGGGCCGCATGACATCGACCAGGGCGTAGGCCGGCGTCCAGCGGCTCAGGGCCTCGAGCCAGCCCGGCAGCTGCTCGGCCGGCAAGAACAGATTGCTGATGAACATCAGCGGGAAGGACAGGCTCTGGGCGATGGCCATGGCGGCGCTGGCACTTGGCGCGACTGCGGCGATGGCCTGCCCCAGGGCGATGAAGACCGTGGCGCCGAGGAGGCCCGCGCCGAAGGCGCCGGCCAGCCCCGCCCATGTAAACTGGGCCCCGAAGGCCAGGGTGGCCAGGGTCAGGATGGCGATACTCTGGGCGATGCTCAGGCTCAGCCGCACCAGCAGGTAGGCCGTCACCAGGGCCCAGGGCGGCAGGGGGGTGGCTCGCACGCGCTGCAGGATCCCCTGCTCGCGCATCGCGGTCAGCCAGGCCGAGTCGCCCACGAGGCCGCCGGACATCATATTGAGCGTCACGACGCCTACAGCGAGCCAGGCGATCACATTGGTCGCCCCGCCGCCCTGCTCGCCGAAGACGAAGCCGTAGATGGTGAGCAGCCCGAGGGGGAAGGCGAAGTTCCAGAACATGGCGGTGCCGTTGCGCAGGTTGATCAGCATGATCATCCTGCTGAGGGTCAGTATGCGACGCATGAGCGTTCTCCTTTTCTGATCGCGGTCCAGGGCTTGGCCCTCGTGAGGCCGGCGCGCTCAGTCGGCCCAGGCCAGGCCGCGGCCCGTGAGGGCGAGAAAGACATCCTCAAGGTTGGGGCCGCGGCGGGCCGCCTCGGCGGGCGGCAGGGGCGGCGCGTGGCGCGCGATCAGCTCGGCAGGCGCGCCGAGGGCCAGCAGGCGCCCGTCGGCGATGATCGCGACGCGGTCGGCCAGCTCCTGGGCCTCCTCCATGCTGTGGGTGGTGAGGACGACCGTGCGGCCCTCCTCGCGCAGGCGACCGATCAGGCCCCAGAGCCCGCGCCGGGCCTGGGGGTCGAGGCCGGCGGTCGGCTCGTCGAGCAGGACGACCAGCGGGTCGTTGACGAGGGCCAGGGCCAGGGCCAGGCGCTGCTGCTGGCCGCCCGAGAGCTGCCCGGGGCGGGACTCGGCCTTGTCGGCCAGGCCGAAGCGCGCGAGGGCGGCGCGGGCCTCGGCCCTGGTGGGGTAGCGGTCGTACAGGGCCGCAAAGAGCCTGAGCAGCTCGAGGGCCCGCAGCTCGACGAAGAGGGCGCTCGTCTGGAGCTGCACACCGAGCAGGGCTTTGACGGCGGCCGGCTCGTGGGCCACGTCGCGGCCGGCCACCAGGACCCGGCCGGCGCTGGGCTGGCGCAGCCCTTCGATGCAGGCCAGGGCGCTGGACTTGCCGGCGCCGTTCGGCCCCAGGATGGCGAAGACCTCGCCGCGTCGCACGCTCAAGCTGAGTGAGTCGACGGCTGTGTGCGCGCCATAACGCACCGTGAGCGCTTCGAGGCTGATGATTGTCTCGTGCATGTGCGATCCTCCGTGTGTTGCCTACAGCCTCAGGATACTCGCCTGGCCGGGCAGCGTGAAGTCACGAAGGTCGTGCGTCCGAGGTGCCGAAGGTCATATGAGCAGTCGGGGCGCGTTGACGCGCTGTGTGGGCTGTGGTACGTTGAAAAGGCCCCTCATGTTCAAGCTGGATCGACTGACCTACGGTACGTTGAGGCGCGGCACAGGACGCCTGCGAGAGACGGCCCGTGCCCGCGCCCGCTGTGTGGCGCCTTGTAACATAGTCTAGTATGAATGGAGTTCGCGATGCCCAAGCTGACTGTGGCCGGGACGACGGTTGAGGTTGCCGAGGGGAAGCGCCTTGCGCTGGCGATCGAGGAGGCGGGGGTTGAGATCGGCCATCGCTGCGGCGGCAACGCCCGCTGTACCACCTGCCGCGTCAGTTTCGCCTCGGGCGAGCCGACGACCATGACCCGCGCCGAGTACGACAAGCTGACCGAGCGCGAGCTGATCGGGCAGTACCGTCTCTCGTGCCAGATCGTCTGCGACCATGATATCAGCATCGCCGAGGTCGTGATGACCAAGGAAAACCAGGGCTGGACCGACACCGGCCCGGCGCTCGAGCCCGTCGTGACGCCCGAGGCGGTCTTTTATCCGCTCGAGGAGCTAAAGGGGTAGCTCCTGCGAGCGCGGCGTCGAGAGGGGCGCGGAGAGGCCAAACCTCTTTTCCCTCCTAACGGCGTGCGAGCACTTAGCGGCCCGCCTCTTGCTGGATAAGGTCCTCGAAGACCCGGAAGGGAAGGGCCCCGCGGAGGAGTTGGCCGTTGACGAAGAAGTTGGGGGTCGAGTTGACGCCGAGGCGCGCGGCGGCGTTGCTTTCGGCCAGGACTGCCTGCTCGTTGGCGGGGTCGTTGAGGCAGGCGCTGAAGGCCCCTGTCTCGAGGCCGAGCTCGCCGGCGAACTCGACGAAGACATCGCGGTCGCGATTGGGCACGCCGCCCCACTCGACGGTGTGGGTCTCGAAGAGGCGCTCGTACATGGGCCAGAACTGCCCCTGGTCGGCTGCGCAGCGCGCGGCGACGGCCGCGGGCAGGGCCGAGGGATGAATATCGCTCAGCGGGAAGTCGCGCACCACGAAGCGTGCGATGCCGGCGTCGACGAACTGCTGGATGATCTGTGGTCTCGTCTCACGGACGAACTGTTTGCAGAACGGTCACTCGAAGTCGGTGAGCTCGATGATCAGCACGGGGGCGTTGGGGTCGCCGATGGAGCGCGGGTCATCGGCGGTGATGTTCAGGGCCTCGGCGACGCTCGGCGGGGGCGGCCCCGGAGTGCGGGTGGGGCCAGGGGCTACGGGGGCCAGGGTGGGCCTGCCCTCGAGGGCCACGGCGGTCTGGCGCTCTTCGACGGACGAGCGCGGCGGCGCGGGCGGCTGGTAGGCGCCGCATGCCGTCAGCAGCAGGGCGGCGACGGCAAACAGCGCGGTTGTGGGACGATTCACGGGCGCTCCCTTTCCTGCGTGGTGCGGGCCGTGGGCCGGCCCAGGGCCATTATACCGCTCGGCTGTTCCGGCCGCATGCATCCGCTGCCTCAACCGATTCGTAACAATATTCACTATTCGTCTCAGCATTTTTTTTGGTAGACTGCTCAGGCCGCCGAGGCGGCCGCCTTCTGGGGGCGGCCCACGGTCCGGCGCAGGAGTGCAAAGGAGCTCTGTATGCGTCAGTCCCTGCAGACTAGACTCATGCTCGCCTTCGTTCTCACCCTGTCACTCACCCTTGTCTTCGCCGCCCAGGCGGCCCCCCCCGCGCAGGAGGTCGACCCGGCCCAGGGCGCCAGCCTGCTCCCCGCCCGCGTCGCCTTTGTCCACGCCGCCCCGTTCGACACGGCCAGCAGCACCGTGACGCTGACCGTGGGCCAGGGCAGCCAGACGGTGATTATCAAGTCGGGCTTCACGATCAGCAGCACCCTGGGCTACGTGAGCCTGCCGGGCGGCACGCACACCTTCCGCCTCTTCGCCGGCGCCCTCGACGCCGCCGACCTTCCCACAGCCCTGCCCGCCTACAGCGAGGATATTACGCTCCAGGGCGGAACCGACTACACGGTCATCGCGGCCGGTACGGGCCCCGCCGGCCCGAGCAACCCCTACCCCTTCGACCTGATCCCCTTCACCGACACCCTGCCCACCTTCAGCGCGAACCAGGGCCTGGTGCGGATCATCCACGCGGCGCCGCTGCCCCCTGGCCCGACTACCTCTGCGGTCGACGTGGTGAACGAGGCCGACAGCACCCTGTTGGCCGACAACCTGGCCTACGGGAACGGGACGCCCTTCGTGGCCTTGCAGGCCGGCGCCTATGATACGCGCGTCGAGTCATCGCTGGCCCCCGGCACGCCACTGTTTGACCCCGGCCCGATCCCGCTGGCTCCCGGGACGATCGTGACCCTGGTGGCCCTCATCGACGGCTCGACCGGCGACCCCGGCATCGTGCCCCTGGCCTTCACGCCGCGGGCCGATGCTCAGGTGCGGATTGTGCACGCCGCGCCGTTCGCCACGGGCAGCGCTACGGTGACGCCCATCCTCGACCCGACCTTCGGCAGCGCCCCGAACCAGATCTTCGGCAGCCTGAACTACAAGGGCGTCAGCCTCTATAAGACCGTCTCGCCGGGCATCTACGACGCCAAGGTCGTCGCGGGCACCCAGATCACCGGCACGGTCGCCCTGACCCAGAGCCTCAGCATCGCCGACGGAGCGCGGCTCACCGTCGTGGTGATCGGCACCGGCACGACCACCTACCCCCTGGCCCTCGAGACGCTGATCGACGACCGCACCGAGCCGGTCGGCTCGGCCACGGCCGACGTGCGCTTCTTCCACGCGGCGCCCTTCGCGGCGAGCCCGGCGGGCAGCGGGGTCGACCTGATCGGCCAGGACAACACCCCTCTCAG
>CAZKTU010000125.1:0-18348 GCA_964555675.1 uncultured Oscillochloris sp. | reverse complement strand
GGGGTACGGGGCGCCGGCCCCGCGGCGGGGCTCAGTTGAGCGCGTCGAGCCGGGGCCAGAGCTCGGCGGGGATGGGGTGGCTGGCCAGGGCCAGGGTTTGGGCCAGGCGCTCGGGGCGGGTCATGCCGACCACGGTCGAGGTGATGCGCGGGTCGCGCAGCGAGAACTGCAGCGCCGCCGCCCCCAGGGGCACGCCGTACTCGCGGCAGAGCGCGTCCATCTGGCGCACCCGCGCCAGCAGCTCGGGCGCGGCCTCGCGGTACATATAGCTGGACGAGGCCTCGGGGCCCTTGGCGAGCATGCCGCTGCCGAAGGGCGCCGCGTTGAGCACCGCCATGCCGCGGCCCGCCGCGAGCTCGATCAGCGGGTCCGCCGAGCGCTCGACCAGGGTGTAGCGATTGTGGGTCAGCACCGCGTCGAAGGCCCCTGTCTCGACATAACGGGTGATCAGATCGATCGGCCCCGAGGCGATGCCGATCGCCCCGATCACGCCCTGGCGTTTGTAGTCGTGCAGGACCTCGACCGCCCCGCCCGGCCCCATGATCTGCTCGAAGCTGGTGGTGGCGAACTCGGGATCGTGGAGGTGTACGATCGGCAGCCGCTCGACCCCGAGCAGGCGCAGGCTGCGCTCGAGCGAGCGCCTGGTCTGCTCGCCGCTGAAGTCGCCGCTCGCCAGGTCGCGGTCGGCCTTCGTCGCCAGGACATAGCCCGCAGGCAGGCCGCCCAGCTCGGCGATGGCCAGGCCGATGCGCCGCTCGCTCTCGCCGTCGCCGTAGGCCGCCGAGGTGTCGCAGAAGGTGATCGGGCTGCGGAAGAAGTCGCGCAGCAGCGCGAGGGCCTGCTCCTCGGGCACGGGGCCGAAGAAGCCGATCGTGCCCGCGAGCCCCGCGCAGCCGAGACAGAGGGGTGTGACGAGAGGGCCAGTCCGCCCGAATGGGCGGGCCTGCAGGGCGAAGGCCGGATCGCCAGCGCTCACGCCGGCCTCCGATCATGCTCCAGCAGCTCGAGGATGGCGCCCAGCTGCGGCGCGCTGTCGACGTAGGCGTAGCGGCCCCCGGTGAACTCGCCGCGCTGGGCCAGCGGGATGCCCTGGGCGTTCAGGTAGGCGAGCCGCTCGCCCATGCCCTGGATCTGGAAGGCGATATGGTGCAGGCTGTCGCCGTGGGTGTCGAGCTGATCCTTCCAGGTGCTCGGCCCATCGATCGGCTCGATCAGCTCCAGGGCGACCTGGCCGAGCTGGAAGAAGGCCAGCTTCGCGCGGGCAGGGGTGGGCGCGCCCGCGTACTCGGTCTGGGCCTGCTCGAGCGGGTCGGTGATGATAATCGGCGGTACCGGCACCCCGAGCACGGCGGCCCAGGCCTTCGCCCGCGCCTCGATGTCTGCGACGATGATCCCGACCTGAGTGATGGTGGTCGTGCCTAGCCCCTGCTGCTCCATGTCCGGGCTCCTTCCAGTCGCTTCAAACCCCCTCGACCCTGGCCTGCGTAGCCACGATCTCGCGCTGGCGGTACTCTACCACGGGGCCGCCAAGGGCGATGCTCTGCTCGACGCGTATGTCCGCCGAGGAGGCGCCCACCCCGAAGGTGAACCGCCCGGGCTCGGTGACGAAGCGCATCTGCGGGTCGTAGAAGGCCAGCCGCGACGGGTGAACGCTGAAGCTGACGCGGCGAGCCTGCCCCGGCCCCAGCGGCACGCGGACGAAGCCGACGAGCATCTGGTCGGGCCGCGCCACCGAGGCGACCTCGTCGCGGACATAGAGCTGCACCACCTCGTCGCCCGCGCGCTCGCCCGTGTTGCGCACAACCAGAGTCACCTCGAGGGCTTCGGCGGTGCTTCCGCCGCTGACGCTCAGCCCCTCGTAGGCGAAGCTAGTATAGCTCAGTCCGTGGCCGAATGCGAAGAGCGGTGTCGTGGGGCTGTCGATGTAGTCGCCGAAGAACATCGAGCGGTCGCCGCCGGCCCGGTAGCTCGTGTGGACCGGGATCTGGCCGGCTGAGCGCGGCAGGCTCACGGGCAGCCGGCCGCTGGGGTTGACCGCCCCTGTCAGCACGTCGGCCAGGCCGCTCCCGCCCTCCTCGCCCGGCGGGAAGAGCTGCACGAGGGCATTGGCCCGCGCGGCCACCCGCCCCAGGGCGTGGACGCGGCCGCTCAGCACGACGACCACGAGCGGGGTCCCGGTCGCCGCCACCGCCTCGACCAGCTCGGCCTGCACGCCGGTGAGCTCGAGGCTTGTGGCGTCGTTCGCCTCGCCCACCGTGGCGGGCCGGTGCAGCCCACTCTTGCCGGCCACCACCACGATAGCGACCTCGGCCGAGCGTGCGGCCTCCACAGCCGCCGCGAAGCCCGAGCGCTCGTCGCCTAGCACCGCGCAGCCCTGAGCGTAGAGCAACTCGACGCCCTCGCCCAGGGCGGCGCGCAGGCCGGCCAGGGGCGTGACATGGGGCGTGTAGTACGGCCCGGCCGCAAAGGCGCCGCCGGCCTGGGGGGTGAAGTCGGAGGAGCCGATCAGGTTCTCGTCGGCGCTCTGCTGCTCGGCCAGGTAGATAATCTCCTGGTGGGCCGGGTAGTGGTAGTCGCCCTGGAGCAGCCGCCGGTCGTCGGCGCCCGGCCCGAGCACGGCCACGCGCCTGAGCTGGGGCCGCAGGGGCAGGGTGCCGTCGTTGGCAAGCAGCACGGCCGACTCGGCCGCCGCCCGCCGGGCCAGGGCGCGCTGCGCGGGGGTCTGGAACTGCGCCTCGGCCGCCGCAGGGTCCACGTAGGGCCGTTCGAAGAGGCCGAGCTGGAACTTCATGCGCAGCACGCGCCGCACGGCCGTGTCCAGCGCCTCCAGCGGCAGGCGCCCGGCCTCGACCTCGCCCTTGAGGGGCGCCTCGTAGTAGTCGGTGCTCGGCAGCTCCATGTCGAGGCCGGCGGCCAGGGCCATCGCCGCGGCCGCGCCTTTGTCGGCGGCGACGCGGTGGAAGCGCAGCAGCTGGGGGATGGCCCAGTAGTCGGCCACCACGGCGCCGGTGAAGCCCAGCTCGCCGCGCAGCAGGTCGGTGAGGATGGCCCTGCTGCCGGCGCAGGGGATGCCGTCGATCGAGGTGTACGAGTTCATGATCGCGCCCAGACCGGCGTCGCGGATCGCGGCGGCGAACGGCTCGGCATAGACCTCGCGCAGCTCGCGCGGCCCGAGCTGCACCGGGCCCCAGTTGCGCCCGCCCTCGGACATCGCGTAGCCGAGGAAGTGTTTGCCCGTCGCCACGACCCCCGCGCGCAGGTCGTCGGTCTGCAGACCGCGCACATACGCCGCGCCCAGGGTGCCCGCCAGCAGCGGGTCCTCGCCGTAGGTCTCCTCGACGCGGCCCCAGCGCGGGTCGCGAGCGATGTCGAGCACCGGGGCCAGGCCGAGGCGGGCGCCGACGGCCAGCATCTGGGCGCGGATCACGCCGGCGACCTGCTCGACGAGGGCCGGGTCCCAGGTGGCGGCGAGGCCGATACCGTGGGGGAAGACGGTCCCGTCGCGGGCCATGAGCCCGCCCACAGCCTCTTCGTGAACGAAGAGCGGGATGCCCAGGCGGGTCCGCTCGACGGCGACGCGCTGGATGGCGTTCATCAGCTCGGCGCTCTCGCGCGGGCGCAGGCCGGTCGAGGCGCCGATGCGGGTCACCTGGCCGACCCCATGGGGCATCTTCGCGGCGGCGAAGTCGGGGTCGAAGTGGTCGTTCTGCACGAGGGCCGTGCTCCAGAGGCAGCCGAGCTGGGCGAGCTTCTCGTCGAGGGTCATCTGGGCGAGCAGATCCTCGACCCGCTCATCGAGCGGTAGGGCCGGGTCGCGGAAGCGCGGGACGGTTGTGCTGACAGACATGGCAATGCTCCACGGGCTACCCCTTGACGGCGCCGGCGGTCAGGCCGGCGACGATCTGGCGCTCTGCCAGAAGGTAGAACCCAATCGTCGGGATCAGGGCGAGGGAGACGAAGGCCAGAACGCGGCCCCAGTCGGTCCCGAACTGGCCCTGAAACTGCTGGATGCCCAGGGGCAGGGTGTAGAGCTGCTCGCTGTTGAGCACCAGCAGGGGCAGAAAGAAGTTGTTCCAGCTCGCCACCATGGTGAGCACCGCCACGGCGGCGAGGGCGGGGCGCATCAGCGGCAGCAAGATCCGGCAGAAGTAGCCGACGGGCGTGCAGCCGTCGATCGCGGCGGCCTCGTCGAGCTCGCGGGGGATACCGGCGAAGAAGCCGCGCAGGATCAGGATGTTGCCGGGCAGGCCGAAGGCGACCTGGGGCAGGATAATGCCCCACAGGCTGTCGATGAGGCCGGCCTGGCGCAAGGTGATATAGAGCGGCAGAATCGCCACAGCGATCGGAAAGAGCAGGCCGAGGGTGAAGAAGTTGAACAGCAGCTCGCGGCCGCGGAACTGCAGACGGGCGAAGACGAAGGCCGCCATGCTGGCGAGGGCCACGACACCCACGGCCGTGCCCGCCATGACCAGCACACTGTTGAGCATCTGCCGCCAGAAGGCCCCGTTCGCCAGCACGCTGGTGTAGTTCGCCCAGACCCAGACCCGGGGCAGGCCGAAGGGGTGCAGCAGCAGGTCGGCGTTGCTCTTGAAGCCGTTGATCACCGCCGTGACCAGGGGGATCAGCACGATCAGAGCGACCAGGGCCGCGGCGAGGTATTGCAGGGCGGCCGCGAGCTTTGGCCGTTGGGCGGCGGGGGATCGCGCCTCGTGAATGGTCATTGCGGGCCCTCCCTCAGGCATAGTCGCGCCGCATCGCCACGCGCTGGTAGACCAGCGAAAAGCCGAAGCAGATCAGGAACATGATCACCGCGATCGCGCTGCCGTAGCCGAGCTGGAAGCGCTGGAAGCCATACTTGTAGAGGTAGGTCGCCATGGTGTCGCTCGCGCCCACGGGGCCGCCCGTCGTCATCACCCAGATCAGGTCGAAGAACTGCAGCGAGCCGAGCACCGAGAGGTAGACCGAGAGCCTGATCGTGCTGCCCAGCAGCGGCAGGGTGATGAAGCGCAGGGCCTGCAACCGGCTGGCGCCGTCGATCGCGGCCGCCTCCTCGAGCTCCGCCGGGATATTCTGCAGCCCGGCGATATAGAGGATCATATGGTAGCCGAAGAACTTCCATGTGATCACCACGAACAGAGCGTACAGCACCGTGTCCGGGTCGGCCAGCAGGGCCGTGCCCTCCATCCAGGGGAAGAGCGACTCGAGGAACGAGGTGATCAGGCCGCCTTCCGGGCGGTAGATGAAGTTCCAGATCACGCCCGTGACGACCTCCGAGAGCACGAAGGGCAGGAAGAAGAGCGTGCGGAAGAGAGCGCGGCCCCAGGTGAGCTCGCGGATCAGTAGGGCGAGGGCGAGCGAGAGCGGGAGCTGGATCAGCAGCGACATCGCGACGAGCTGGAGGTTATGGCCCAGAGCGTTGCGGAAGGCTCGGTCGCCGAAGACGCGGACATAGTTGTCCAGGCCGATGAAATTCTCGAGGGGACCGAGGCCGTTCCAGCGGAAGAAGCTGTAGTAGATCGCCTGACCGACCGGCAGCAGCACCAGCCCGATATAGACGAGCGCCGCGGGGAGCAGGAA
Organism: uncultured Oscillochloris sp.; assembly: GCA_964555675.1. GTDB lineage: Bacteria > Chloroflexota > Chloroflexia > Chloroflexales > Chloroflexaceae > CAIWXH01. Next base: position 12,771 of record CAZKTU010000125.1, on the reverse strand, counting down.
GCCGACGATCGTCAGGAGCTGGCGCGAGCCTGGGCGCTGCGAGACGGAGGCGCGCTCTGCCAGGCGCGAGGAGGGCTGTACCATAAAGGACCTCATCCTGAACGGGGAGGGCCAAGGGCGGGGCTGAGCCGCCTTGAAACCCTCCCCGTGTTTCAGCGATCTGCGGCCATCTGCGCTACGGCTGCAGCTCGAACGCCGCCGACTCCTCGATCGTCTGCGCGACCTGCTCGGGTGAGGCAGTGCCGGCGAACAGCTCCTGGGTTGCGTCGTTGACCGTCTGACCGACGGCCGGGGGGAGGTACTGGTCGTAATAGAGCTGGTAATACTTGGCCTGCCCCGCTCGCTCGAAGACCTCCTTGAGCAGCGGGCTCTCGAGCGCGCTCTCGGCCCCCTTGACCACGGGGGTGCCGGCCATGCCGGCCTTGACCAGGGTGATCTGGTTCTCGACACTGCTCAGGAAGCGCACAAACTCGATCGCCTCGGGCGGGGCATTCTTGCCCACGGCGAAGCCGTCGCCGCCGCCGAGGGCGTCGGAGGGGTCGCCAGCGCCGCCCTCGACCGTCGGGAAGGGGAACCAGCCGAGGGTTGAGGTATAGGCCTCGACATTCTCGGCCACACTGCTGTTGGCGGCCGGCGCCCACTGGCCCATCAGCTCCATGGCCGCCTGCCCGTTGGCCATCACCACCTGGTGGTCGGGATATCCGGCCCCCAGGAAGCCGGCCTGGAACGGCTGCAGGTCCACGAGCTCCTTGAGACGGGCGCCAGCCTCGACGAAGGACGGGTCGGCGAAGGTGCCCGCGCGGCTGTAGGCCGCCTCGAAGGCCTCGCGGCCGCCGATGCGCGTCGCCAGGTAGACCCAGTAGAAGTGGCCGGGCCACTTGTCCTTCCCGCCCAGGGCCAGGGGGGTGATCCCGGCGTCCTTCAGCTTCTGGACGGTGGCGAGGAACTCCGTCCAGGTGGCGGGCGGCGCGCTGATGCCGGCCTGCTCGAAGAGCGCCTTGTTGTACCAGAAGCCGACCATGCCCGCGTTCCAGGGCAAGCCGTAGGTCTTGCCGTCGAAGCTGTAGAGCCCGAGGGGCCCGGGGCTAATCGTGTCGCCCCAGCCGTCCTGAGCCAGCGCCGGGGTCAGATCTTGGACCAGGCCGGCCTCGCCGTACTGCTTCAGCACGCCGCCGCCCCAGCTCTGGAAGATATCCGGCGGGCTGCCGGACTGCATCGCAGTGGCGAGCTTGGCCTTGAAGGCCTCGTTCTCGAGCACGGTAATCTCGATCGAGACCTCGGGGTGCTCGGCGACGAAGGCGTTGGCCATCTCCGCCCAGACGGCCTGCTGCTCCTCGACGGTGTTGATATGCCACCAGACAATCTTCGTAGCGCCGGTGCCGATCGTGGACATACTGGGGGTGGGGATGGGGACGGGCGTGGGGGCCTCGGCGGCTGCGGTGGGGGCCTCGGCGGCTGCGGTGGGGGCCTCGGCGGCCGCGGTGGGCTGGGCCGCCGGCGCGCCCGACTGGCTGCCGCAGGCGGCGAGTAGCGCGAGCAGGAGGGTGAACAGCAGCGCCAGGGACAGACCTCGAACCTTCATCGGGGTGCTCCTTTGCATGGGGCCGGCCAGCGGTTCCGACAGGAGACGGCGCGCGGCGCGCGATCAGGAAAGCGCTTTCCTATTCCTTTCACTGGTTGAACGCATAGCAAGGGCCGGCAGATCCGCCGAAATCGCCTGCCTGGGCCTCATGGCAGCCCTGACGAGTGACTCAAGTGGTCCCATGCTCGGAATGGCCCAGCTACCCTGCTGATATGTGGGAAAGCGTTTGCAGGGATGAGTATATTCCATGGATAAGGGGATTGTCAAGGTCCATCCCACAATATTGACAGCGCTTTCCCGAGCGGGGATAATAGGCGCGGAAGTGCAAACACAACGAACGGCCATGAACAAGATCAGCACCCTTGAGGATATCGCCCGCAAGACCGGCGTATCGCCGAGCACCGTCTCGCGGGTGCTCAATGGCAGCAAGCGGGTCGCCGATGACAAACGGGCCCTCGTGCTGGCGGCCATCGAAGAGAGCGGCTACCGCCCGAACCTCGTCGCCCGCGGCCTCGTCCGCGGCCGCTCGATGACGATCGGCGTCCTGATGCAGGATATTAGCAGCCCCTTCTTCGCGCGTATGGTCTCGGGGATCGAGCAGGGCCTCGACCAGAGCGAGTACCGCCCGATGTTCGCCAGCACCCACTGGCGCGCCGAGCATCAGGAGGACGAGGCGCGCTCGCTGCAGCTCTTGCTGGAGCGCCGGGTCGACGGGGTGATCGTCCTGGCGAGTAGTATCCCCGACGAGGGGCTGCGCGCGACTGCGGCCCAGCTCCCCCTCGTGGTCGTCGCTCGCAACGTCCCCGGGATCGAGGCGCAGTGCCTCTTCATCGACAACGAGGAGGGGGCCTACCGCGCCACGCGCTACCTGCTCGGCCTGGGGCACACGCGGATCGCCCACCTCGCCGGCACGCCCGGCCACCCCGACGCCACCGATCGCCTGGCGGGCTATCGGCGGGCCCTGGCCGAGGCCGGCCTCGCCGTCAACCCCAATATGATCATCGCGGGCAACTTCCTCGAGCAGTCGGGTCTGAGCACGCTCGAGCAGCTGCTCGCCCGCGGCGAGCACTTTACCGCGATCTTCGCCGCCAACGACCAGATGGCCTATGGCGCGATGCTCGGCCTCTTCAACCACGGCTACCGCATCCCCACAGATGTCTCGCTCGTCGGCTTCGACGACCAGTTCCTCTCGGCCTACACGCTGCCGCCCCTGAGCACGGTACGCCAGCCTTCAGAGGAGATGGGCCGCGCCGCCGCCGAGGCTATGCTGCGCCTGCTCAGCAACGAGCCGCCGCTGATCCCGAGCTTTACGGCCGACCTGGTCGTGCGCAAGTCGGCGATGTACGCCCGGCAGCTCTAGCGTATACTCTCAGGAGTAGCCGCCGCCCTACAGGATGCGAGACGTGGACACGACGACGCTGCTCACGACTACCGGCGAGGTGCGCCCGGAGTGGATCGACTATAACGGTCACCTGAACGATGGCTTCTACGCCGTGGCCTTTTCGGCGGTGACCGACTATGTGCTCGAGCAGCTCGGCCTCGGCCCGGGCTACCCGGCCGCCACAGGCTACAGCGTCTACACGCTCGAGAGCCACCTCTCTTACCTGCGCGAGGTGCGCGCCGGGGCCCAGCTGGTCTACAGCACGCAGATTCTCGCCTACGACGAGCGGCGCATCCACCTGATACACACGATGGCCGAGCGCGGGGCCGCGGGCCCGGCCGCCACTAACGAGCTACTGCTCGCCCACGTGCGCCAGGCCCCGCCCGGCCTCACCCCCATGCCGCCCGAGCCCCTGGCCCGCCTCGCCCGCCTGGCCCAGGCCCACGCCGCCCACAGGCCGCCGCCCCAGGTCGGCCGCCGCATCGGGCTGCCCCGGCGATCCGCTGGGCCGACGACGCCCGTGGCTCCGGCCGCGCTCACCCCCGAGCTGGCCTCGCGCCTCGCCGGGATCGCCCTCGCCGGGATCGCCCAGGAGTTCCCGAACTACACCGGCCATCTGCTGAACGATGCGAGCGATACGCGTCGCCCGCGCGAGCTGCACCCGGCCTTCTACGGCTGCCTCGACTGGCACTCGGCCGTCCATAGCCACTGGCAGCTCGTGCGCCTGCTGCGCCTGATGCCCGCGCTGCCCGAGGCCGCCGCGATCCGCGCCGCCCTGGCCGAGCACCTGACGGCGGCGAACCTGCGGGCCGAGGCGGCCTACTTCGCCGAGCCGGGCCGGCGCAGCTTCGAGCGGCCCTACGGCTGGGCCTGGCTGCTCAAGCTCGCCGAGGAGCTGCTGGGCTGGGACGACCCCGACGCCCGGGCCTGGTCACAGGCCGTTGCGCCCCTGGCCGAGCTGATCGCCGGCCTCTACCTGGAGTTCCTGCCCCGCCTGAGCTACCCGGTCCGCAGCGGGACGCACGGCAATACGGCCTTCGGCCTGACCTTCGCCCTCGACTACGCCGCCGCGGCGGGCGATCGGCCCCTGCACACGCTGATCGAGAGCCGTAGCCGCGACTACTTCGGCGGCGACCGGGGCGCCCCCGCCGCCTGGGAACCGAGTGGCGGCGACTTCCTCTCGCCCTGTCTCGCCGAGGCCGACCTGATGCGGCGCGTGCTGCCCGCCCCGCAGTTCGCCGCCTGGCTCGGCGACTTCCTGCCCGAGCTGGCCGCCGGCGGCCCGCCCCAACTGCTCACGCCCGCCACGGTGAGCGACCGCAGCGACGGGCAGATCGTGCACCTCGACGGGCTCAACCTCAGCCGGGCCTGGTGCATGTGGGGCCTGGCCGCCGCGCTCCCGCCCCACGACCAGCGCCGGGGCGTCTTGCTGGCCGCCGCCGAACGCCACGCCGCAGCGGGGCTCGCCGGGGTGGGCAGCGGCCACTACATGGGCGACCACTGGCTGGGCAGCTTTGCGCTCTATATGCTCGGCTGCGCGCCGCCGGCCCCCCTGTTGCCTGCGAAAAGCTGATGAGCCTTGGCTTGACCGGCCTGCGCACCTGAACGAACGGTCGAGATCGCAGGGTCTCGGTCCACTATGGGATGCGAGTGACGCTGCGTCCTCGCAGTGATCGTGTCCCTGGGAGCGCGCGCTCAGCCGGCTGCCTCCAGGTGCTGCCGGCGCTCCACCAGATCGCGATTGGTGGGGACGTTGGCGAGGAAGGAGCGGCGCCACTCCGGGTCGCTGATCTTCGTGGCACGCTGCATGAGATCGTCGTAGCCCAGCGTGATCACCGCGACCGGGGGGTGCTCAGGCTCGCCAAGAGCCGCGAACACATCGGCGAGGGCCAGGCAGACCAGCGAGCGCTCGGTGAACCCCGCCAGCCCGTGCTCGCGCAGCAAAGCCCACGCCTCGTGCGCGCCCTGTCGGGCTTCGTCGCGGCGGCCGAGGGCCAGGAGGATCCGCGCCTCGACCGCCTGGGCCTCGCACCGTTCTGCTTCCATGCCGAGGGCGGCAAAGCCAGTGCATGCAAGGGCCAGGTGTTCCGCGGCTGGTAGGTAGTCGCCGGTGGCCTCGAGCACATAGCCCAGGTAGCTGCGGCAGGCTGCGCTCCCAAACGCATCGCCGAATCGGCTAAAGAGCGCCAACCCTTCGTCGAAGCGCGCCGCCGCGGGCCCCAACTCCCCGCAGCACCAGTGTACCAGCCCCAGGTGGCGCATGATCCCGGCCTGCATCCAGGGATCGCCTACCTGCGTGGCCTGTTCAAGACTCCGCTCCAGCGTTGTTCGCGCTTCTGCATAGAGGCCGAGCATCGTGTAGAGCAAGGCTAGATTGGCGTTGAGGGTCAGCATCAGCTGGTGAAGCCCGCCCTCCTGGGCGGCCGCCAGGCTCTCGCGCTGGAACCGCACCGCGCCGGCGAGGTCGCCCGCTTCGAGATAGTAGAAGGCGGCGGCCGTGAGAATGCGGGCGCGCAGCACGCTATCGCGCACATTCTCTAGCTGGGCGAGGGCCGTCTCGATCACCTGTCGCGCGGCCTCGAGCTCGTGAACTCCTACCAGCGCCTGCCCTTTGTAGATCAGGACCGCAAGCTCGGTGGACTGATCGCCCGCGCGCCGGGCCGTCGCAAGGGCCCCATCCGCCAGCTCCAGGACGCCCCGGAGGTCGCCTGAGGTGCCGGCGTTGTCGATCTGCCGAAGCAGCACATAGGCCCGTCGCCCATCGTCGTCAAGGGTTTCGGCGAGGTCGCGCAGCGCCCCGAGGGTTGTCTGCTGCGCCGCGCGCTCACGGCTGAGATTGAGCGCCCGCTCGCGCCCCACCAGCCCGCGCCAGTGTCGCTCGTGATCATCCGCGCCCAAGAGCTGGAGGGCATGCTCGAAGAAGGTGCGCGCCTCCTGCCCCGCCCCCTGGGTGAAAGCGCGCTCGCCGGCCAGCAGCCAGTGGTCCGCGGCCTGCGCCTGGAGCCCGGCCTGCTGGTAGTGCTGGGCCAGCAGCTCCGGCTGGGCCTCGCGGATCTGCGGGAAGTCTGTGGTGAGACACTCCGCGATGCGTGTGTGATAGCTTTGCCGCGTTCGGCGCAGCAATGAGTCGTGGGCGGCCTCTTGCACCAGGGCGTGCCTGAAGGCGTAGCTCGCGCCTACCCGCTGGCGCTGCGCGGTGATCAGGTCGGCCTCGATCAGGTTTGCCAGGTCGGCCTGCAGGCGTGTCTCGGCGTAGGGAACCACGGCGGCCAGGAGCGGGTAGTCGAACTCGCGCCCGAGGGCCGCGGCCCACCCGGCCGTCTCTCGCGCCGGGCCGACCCGCTCGAGACGCGTCAGCAGCGATTCGCGCAGGGTGGTCGGGATGACGCTGGCGGCATCCTGGGCGCCCGTCTCGAGCAGCGTCCTGGTCAGCTCCTCTGCAAACAGCGGGACGCCGTCGCTCTGGGCCACGATCCGGCGCTGGAGTGCCGTGGGCAGCGCCGTGGCTCGGGTCAGGTCGGCCAGCATCTGCTCAATCTCGCTCGCCCGGAGCGGGGCGAGTGTGAGGGCCTGCAGGTGCTGGCCCGGCAGCCAGGGCGGGCTGAAGCTGGGCCGGAAGGTCAGGATGGTCAGGCATGGCGCGGCGGCCAGGGCCGTCAGCGAGGCCCCTAGCCACGCCACCGTCGAAGGGTCGGCCCATTGCAGGTCTTCGATCACCAGCACCAGGGGGTGCAGAGCGGCAGCGCGCTGGATCAGGGTGACAACCACCTCGCGGATGCGCTCGCGCTGCCGGGCCGTGATCGGCTGGGGTGCGGGCGGCTCGGTCGGCAGCCCAAGCAGGATGGACAGGAGCCAGGCTGCGCCAGGCTGCTGCAGGTTATGCTGCGCCAGCGTGCTGGTAAGCCGGGCGGCGCTCGTCTCCGGGCGATCGTCCTTCGCGATCCCAAGGATATCGTGAAGCACGCCGATGAGTGGGTGAAAATTCGTATTCTGGAAATAGGGCGCGCAGCGGTGCTCGAGCCAGCGCACGCTCGACCCGGCGCGCTGCCGCAGCTCCCAGAGCAGGCGGGATTTGCCGATGCCGGGCTCGCCGCCGAGGGTCAGGATCGCGCCGCGGCCTTGCGTGGCTGCCTCCAGGGCCGTGGTCAGCCGCTGCAACTCGGCCTCGCGGCCGGCCAGCGTAGTCAGGTGCTGCCGCTGCGCGAGCCAGGCGAGGGTGCTCTGCCCCACGTGCTCTGCGGGGGCCTGATAGACGGCAAGCCCCGGGCCAGAGCCCCGCATCAGCTGCATGCCCAGAGGCTGGCAGGCGAACCAGTCGCGCACGAGCTGCTCGGTGGCCGCCGTCAGCAGGACCACGCCCGGCGCCGCCAGCAGCTGACAGCGGCGGGCCAGGGCGGGCGCATCACCAACCAGCTCTGAAGGCGTCGCGCCTGGCCCCAGGCCCCTGCGCGCCACCATGACGCCGCTATGTAGGCCAATGCTGACCCCCTGGGTCGCGCGCGTCGCGTCGATCAAGGCTAGCGCGACATGGAGGGCGCGCCGAGCCGCATCTTCGTAGGCCCGCGGGTAGCCGAAGTAGATCAGCCACTCGTCGCCCTGGCCGGGCTGGAGATAGCCGCCATAGCGCTCGAGCAGCACGTGCAGCCATGGTTCAACCAGGGCCATCCGCTCCTCGATCGCCTCCGGGTCGTCCTGGCTCGCCAGGTCGCGCCAGCCACAGCTGAGCACGGTGACGAGGCGCCGCTCACCCGGTCTGGCGCCCGCGCTGCCATCGCCCGGGGCCTGGCTCTGCGCCGGCGCACTGCCGGCCTCGCCGATCTGGCGGACCTGGAGCTGTTGGTAGAGTGCAGTTACCTCCGCTGATGGCAGGATGCCGAACTCTCTGGCCAGGATGGTGCTGTAGGCCCCATACTGCTCAGCGGCTGCCCCGATCTGCCCGGTCCTAGCCAGGGCGCGGATGAGCATGAGCTGGCCTTGCTCGTGCCAGGGTTCGAGCGCCACCAGCCGCCCGGCATAGCGCTGCGCCGGCTCGTGCTCGCCGCGGCCCTCGTAATAGGTCGCGAGCCGGGCGAGCAGCTCCACCGCCTGGCGGCGCATACTCTCCTGCTGGGTTAGCTGCCACTCTTCAAAGGGCAGGCTATCGCGGAGGGTGAAGCCGCTCAGGAAATCGCCGCGGTACAGCTCGGCGGCCTGGGCCAGCCAGCCCATGCAGACCCGGCAGGTCGCGGCGTGGGCGTGGGTATGGAGCTGGCTGGCCTGGAGCAGGTCGGCGAAGAGCGCCACATCGAGCCGGTGGTCGCTGAGGGGGTTGAGCTGAACGCTTTGCCGGGTGAGCAGCAAGAAGAGTTGACGAGCATTCCCGGCGGAAGCGTCAGCTTCGTCGAGCGCCTGGCGCACCCGCAGCAGGGTCTGCCTGAGGTTGTGGGCCGCCCGCTCAGCGGGCGCGTCGGGCCAGAACAGCTGGGCGAGCGCCGCACGGAGGTGCGGGCGGGCCCCTTCGACGGCCAGGTAGGCCAGCAGCGCCCGTGCCTTGTCGGTGCCGAACGCGGTGAGCGACCGCCCATCGAGCGTGGCCTCAAAGCCGCCGAGGAAGCTGAGTACAAGGTGTGGCATCGTGGGCGGCGACCGTTCGGCACGATCGGGAGCGCGCCTACTGGTCGTATGTATGAAGGTAGTGAGCTTCGCTTAAGCATAGCATAGATATGCCGCCCGGCATGTGTAGCGCTTGCGCTTGTCGTGACGCGTTTGTGACGATCACCCGCTAGGCTGGCTCCATCACAAGGGAGACACCATAGTGCGACCAGACGTTACCTACGCCTCGTACCTGCTACGGCTCTGGCAGGTGCGGAATCACGCTCAGCTGATCTGGGTGGCCTCAGTCCAGAGTTCGGCGACCGGCGAAGAGCGGCGCTTTCCCAGTGTGGAAGCCCTTGCCGAGTTCCTCCTGTGCGAGTTCCGTCTGGACGCAGGAGCGCATGGTGATGCTGCGCTGGAGCCGCCCGGCGATGAACGCCGCGACGGGTAGCAGCTCACCACGTTCTGCGCGCCTCCTCCGGGGATGTGCCTGCCTCCGCCCCACCCGAGAGCTCAACGATGACATTGCCAGCCACAGACCTGCTGCTGACGACGAAGGCGCATCGCCCTGGTGTTGCCCCGGCCGCCGTGGAGCGTTCCAGCCTGCTCGCCCAGCTCGACCAGAGTCTGGCCTACAGGCTCATCCTGATCTCCGCGCCGCCCGGTTTCGGCAAGACCACGCTCGTGTGCCAGTGGCTCACCAGAATCGAGCAGCGCAAAGGGAGCCTAGCGAAGGTCGAAGCGGACGCCCAGCTCTCTGCATTCGCTCTGCTCGCTGCTCAGGTACGCACGGCGTGGCTCTCTCTGGATGCGGGCGACAACCGGCTGGCCCAGTTCCTACGCTATCTGGTCGCCGCCGTGCGTAGCGCCGCGCCCGAGGCTTGCTCGACCATCAAAGAGCTGCTGGCCGCTCCTACGCTACCCGAGGTGGAGTACCTGGCCAACGTCCTGGCCGGCGATCTGGCGGCCCTGCCCGCCCCGCTGGTGCTGGTGCTCGACGACTACCACCTGATTACTGCGCCCGAGGTGCATGGGCTGGTGGACCACCTGCTGCGCTACCCGCCGCCCTTGTTGCGCCTGGTGATCCTGACCCGCAGCGATCCGCCCCTGCATCTGGCCCGGCTGCGCCTCGAGCAGGCCGTGACCGAGTTGCGGGCCGCTAGCTTGCGCTTTGCGCCGGAGGAGACCAGCAAGCTTTTCGCACGGCGACTCGGCCGACCCCTGGACCCCGAGCTGGTCCAGGCGCTCCACGCCCGCACCGAGGGCTGGGTCAGTGGGCTTCAGATCGCCAGCATCGCCCTGCAGCACGAGGAGCCGCGCCAGTTCCTGGCCCGCTTCCACGGCGGCGACCGCCTGCTCAGCGCCTACCTGCTGGAGGAGGTGCTCGCGCACCTCTCGCCCACCCTGAGTGAGTTCCTGCTGCGCACGGCCATGCTAGAGAGCTTCTGTGCGCCGCTGGCCGAGGCCCTGTTCGACTCAGACCATCTTCCGCAAGGGGGGCAGACGCTGATCGACGAGCTGCAGGCCCGCAACCTCTTCCTGGTCTCGCTGGACGACGCGGGCATCTGGTATCGCTACCACGAGCTCTTCCGCGCCTTCCTGCGCGCCCAGCTCCAGCGTCGCGGCGACCCGGCGCTGATAACCCGGATCCACCAGCGCGCCGGCGCCTGGCTCGTCGCGACCGGCCAGATCGATGCGGCCCTGGCCCACCTGCGAGCGCTGCTCGCCGACGGCACTCCACCCGCACTGACCGCGGCGTTGCAGCTGGCCGAGACCTGCCTGGAGCAGGCCGAGGGCGCCTACAACTCACGCCAGACCATCACGCTCCTCGCGCTCCAGGCCCTGGCCCTCCAGGGCGCCCGGCGCCCCGAGGAGGCCGCCCGCGCCCTGGGGCGGGCCCTGACCCTGGCCGAGTCAGGCGGCCTCATGCGCACCTTCCTCGAACTCGGCGCACCCATGGCCGAGCTGTTGCGCTCTTACACCGCCAGCCACCCGCAGTTTACCTATGCCCGCCGGCTCGTCGCGGCCTTTGCCGGCGAGCCGGGCCAGGCTCGCTTGCCCACCGTTGCCGGCGCGGCGATGGTCGCCGGGGCTGGTGCCCTGACCCCACGCGAGGGCGAGCTCCTCATCCTCCTCGCCCAGCGCCTCACGGTTGAGGAGATCGCCGCGCGGCTGGTGATCAGCTCGAACACCGTCAAGAAGCACGTCGCCAACATCTACGCCAAGCTTGGCGCGGCCAACCGCCGCGAGGCGAGCGCCAAAGCCCGTGCCCTGGGCCTGCTGCCGCCAGAGTAGTGCGCCCCACAATACTACTTTTCGGGTGATGCCCGCCACGCTCGTCTGTAGTACTGTGCGAAGACTATCACCGGCAACCTAAGGGCATAGTGTGGGAACGCTTCCAGCGGCGCCAGGCCACGTTGGCCATGGTGCGGCGTCGCACTGGGCAGTTTGTGCTGCTCGGGGTGTGTCCCTGCGTGCTCGAAGGGACGGTAGTACCGATCTGTTTTGCGGAGACACCACCATGACCCTGATTACCCCCTACGGCGGCGCGCTGGTCAATCTGGTCGCGACGGGCGTCGAGCGACGGCGGCTGCTGGAGCGGGCGCGGCGCCTGCCGGTCGTGCAGCTGACGCCGCGCGCCCTCTGCGACCTCGAGCTGCTCGCCACCGGCGCATTCTCGCCGCTCGACCGCTTTATGACCCGCGCCGACTACGAGCGCGTGATGGCTGAGATGCGCCTCTCCAACGGGGCGCTCTTCCCCATCCCCGTGCTGCTGCGCGTCGCCGCGGAGCCCGCCCTGGCCCCCGGCGACGAGGTGGCCCTCGCCGATCAGCGCAACAACCTCGTGGCGCTGATGCGGGTAGACGAGAGCTTCGGCTGGGACGCCGAGCGCGAGGCCCAGGCCGTGCTCGGCACCACCGACTCGCGGCACCCCCTGGTGGCCGAGATGCGGGGCTGGGGCCAGCGCTGCCTCTCCGGCCCGCTCACCGTGCTCGATCTGCCCCGCGCAGCCGACTTCGCCGCGCTCCGCCTCACCCCCGCGCAGGCCCGCGCCCGCCTGGAGGCCCTCGGCTATCACCGGGTCGTGGCCTTCCAGACCCGCAACCCCCTGCATCGCGTCCACGAGGAGCTGACGAAGCGCGCCGCCGAGGCGGTGGGCGGCGCGCTGCTCATCCACCCCGCCGTGGGCATGACCCGCCCGGGCGATGTCGACCACTACAGCCGGGTGCGTATCTACCAGGCCCTGGTCGAGCGCTACTACGACCCGCAGCGAACCTTGCTGGCCCTGCTGCCCCTGGCGATGCGCATGGCCGGCCCACGCGAGGCTCTCTGGCACGCCCTGATCCGCCGTAACTACGGGGCCTCGCACTTTATCGTCGGGCGCGACCACGCGGGCCCGGGCAACGATAGTCAGGGCCGCCCCTTCTACGACCCCCTCGCCGCCCAGGTCCTCGTGGCCCAGCACGCCGACGAGCTGGGCGTGACCATGGTGCCCTTCGAGGAGCTGGTCTACCTGCCCGACGAGGAGCGCTACGAGGAGGTCAGTCAGGTGCCGGCGGGCGCGCGGACGGCGAGCATCTCGGGCACCCAGGTGCGCGAGGAGTATCTGGCCAAAGGGCGCCAGCTGCCGCCGTGGTTCACCCGGCCCGAGACGTCGGCCATCCTGGCCGAGGTCTACCCGCCGCGCCACCGCCAGGGCTTCTGCGTCTGGTTCACCGGCCTGAGCGGCGCCGGCAAGTCGAGCGTCGCCGAGGCCCTGATGGCCCTGCTGCTGGAGCGCGGCCGCCAGATCACGATGCTCGACGGCGATGTCGTGCGCACCCACCTCTCGAAGGGTCTGGGCTTCTCGCGCGAGGACCGCGACGCCAACGTGCTGCGGATCGGCTTCGTGGCCTCTGAGGTGGTCCGCCACGGCGGGGTCGCGCTCTGCGCGGCGGTCAGCCCCTATCGCGCGGTGCGCAACGAGGTGCGGCAGCTGGTAGGCCCCGAGCAGTTTGTCGAGGTCTTCGTCAACACGCCCATCGAGGTCTGCGAGCAGCGCGATACCAAGGGCCTCTACGCCAAGGCGCGTCGCGGCGAGCTGAAGGGCTTCACCGGCGTGGACGACCCGTACGAGCCGCCGATCAGCCCCGAGCTCGAGCTGGCGAGCGCAGAGGCCACGCCCGAGCAGTTCGCACACGCCATCGTCGAGTTGCTCGAACGGCGCGGGTTGCTCCTGGGCGCCGGTGCGACG
>CAZKTU010000124.1:0-18363 GCA_964555675.1 uncultured Oscillochloris sp. | reverse complement strand
GGCACGGTGTAGGGCACAGCTCCTCGCCGCCGGCGCCCCGTCGCCGGAGCCTCTCCCCAACCTGACCCGGGCCCCATTACGCAGAGGTCAACACGCTTCGATGGACGCTTCACCCACCCCTTCGCGTGAAGCTCAGCGCCTGCAGGCGCTGCAGCGCTATCAGATCCTCGATACGCCGCCCGAGCCCGACTTCGACGAGCTGAGCGGGCTGGCGGCCGCCCTCTGCGACGCGCCGATCGCCCTGGTCTGCCTGGTCGACGCCGAGCGCGCCTGGTTCAAATCACAGGTCGGCCTCGCGACGACCGAGCTCGCGCGCGAGCTGAGCTTCTGCGACCGGGCGATTGGCCGGCCCCACGAGCTCCTCGTCGTGCCCGACGCGCTGGACGACCCGCGCTTCAGCACCCTCCCCCTGGTGACGGACGACATGGGCGTGCGTTTCTACGCCGGCGCGCCGCTACTCACCCCCGAGGGCGAGGCCATCGGCGCCCTCTGCGTCCTCGACTATCTGCCGCGCACCCTGACCGCCCTGCAACTGCACACCTTGCGCATCCTGGCCCGCCAGGTGATGGTGCTGGTCGAGCAGCGCCGGGCGATCGCCGAGCTGGCCGCCGCCGAGAAGCTGCTGCGCCACGAGCGCGACATGCACGCCGCGGTGATCGCCTCGCTCTCCGAGGGCATTATCGTCCAGCAGGCCGACGGTCAGATGCAGGCCTGCAACGCCAGTGCCGAGCGCATCCTGGGGCTCAGCGCCGCCCAGCTGGCCGGTCGGAACAGCCTCGACACGCGCTGGCGCTTGATCCGCGGCGACGGCACGCCCTACCCCGGCAATGAACACCCGGCGGTGGTGGCCTTGCGCAATGGTCTGCCTCAGCGTGACGTGCTCATGGGTGTCTACAAGCCCGACGGCAGCCTGACCTGGCTCTCGATCAACGCCCAGCCGATCTGCCTCCCCGGCGAGCGCCAGCCCTCGAGCGTGGTCGCCTCGTTCTTCGATATCACCGAGCTGCGGGCGACCGAGCAGGCCCTGCGCGAGAGCGAGCAGCGCTACCGGCTGGTGGTCGAGAATCTCAAGGAGGTGATCTTTCAGGCCGACGACAGCGGCGCGTGGAGCTTCCTGAACCGGGCCTGGAGCGACATGACCGGCTTCGAGGTCGCCCGCACCGTGGGCCGTCCGCTGCTCGAGTATATCCACCCCGATGATCGTTCGCGCTACATGGAGCAGCTCGCGCCGCTGCTCACCCGCGAGCAGGAGTACTGCCGGCTCGAGGTGCGCTGCCTGACCACCCGCGGCGGCTATCGCTGGGCCGAGGTCTTCGTGCAGCTGACCCTCAGCGCCGAGGGCGCCATCATCGGCACCTCGGGCACGCTCAACGACATCACCGAGCGCCACGAGGCCGGCGAGGCCCTGCGGGCGAGCGAGCGCAAGTATCGCGACCTGATCACCTACAGCCAGGGCCTGATCTGCACCCACACTCTCGACGGCACGCTCACCGCCCTCAACCCGGCCGGCGCGGCGCAGCTGGGCTACGCCCCCGAGGAGCTGATCGGCGCGTCGCTGGCCGAGATGCTGGTCCCCGCGGCTCGGGCCGGCTTCGGCGACTATCTCGCCCAGATCCGGCAGGCCGGTCGAGCCAGCGGCAGCATGTACGTGCGCCACCGCTCGGGCGAGGTGCGTATCTGGATGTACCACAATACGCTCCAGGCTCAGCCGGGCGAGACGCCCTATGTCCAGGGCTATGCCCAGGATATCACCGAGCTGAAGCGCGCCGAGGCGGCCCTGCGCGCGAGCGAAGAGCGCTTCCGCACCCTGGCTACCTACGCGCCCGTGGGCATCTTCCAGAGCGATCGCGACGGCAAGAACGCCTTCGTCAACGATTATCTCCTGGCCCTGATCGGCCTCGAGCGGTCGGCCGGCTTCGGCAGGGGCTGGGTGCGCTCGCTCCACCCCGAGGACCGCCGCCGGATCAACCTGGCCTGGCGCGCGGCCGTCCGCGCGGGCGGCACATTCGCCGAGGAGTTCCGCTTCCTGCGCCCCGACGGCGCCATCGTCTGGGTCACCTGCCGCGCCCTGCCCCTGCGCGACGAGGCCGGCCAGATCGCCGGGCACCTGGGCACCGTGACCGATATCAGCGAGCTGCGCCGCAAGGAGCGGGCCCTGCGCGCGGCCGAGCGCCAGCAGCGGGCCATCCTCGACAACATGAGCGAGTTGGTCTTCCTGACCGACGCCGAGGAGCGCTGCATCACGGTCAATCCCGCCTTCGCGGCCTTCTATGGGCGCCCGCCCGAGAGCTTCATCGGTCAGACCGCGGCCGATCGCATCGCCGGCGCCCTCGGCCAGCGCCAGCACCAGGAGAACCTGGCGTTGATGCGCAGCGGCGCCCCGCTGCGCGTGGAGCGCCAGGTCCCCGACCCGGCTGGTGTGCTGCACTGGCACGAGATCAACAAGACCCCCATCCTCGAGCCAGACGGGACGCCGATCGGCCTGGTGGGGGTCATCCGCGACATCACCGAGCGCAAGGAGGTCGAGGTCGCCCTGCAGCAGGCCAAAGAGGCCGCCGAGGCGGCCGTGCAGGCCCGTTCGATCTTTCTGGCCACCATGAGCCACGAGATTCGCACCCCGCTCAACGGGGTGATCGGCATGACCGGCCTGCTGCTCGACACCGCCCTGAGCGACGAGCAGCGCGAGTATGCCGAGATCCTGCGGCGCAGCGGCGAGGCCCTGCTCGGCCTGATCAACGATATTCTCGACTTCTCGAAGATCGAGGCCGGGCGGCTCGACCTGGAAGCGATCGATTTCGATCTGCGGGCCGTGATCGAAGACGTGATCGAGCTGCTGGCCGAGCCGGCCGAGCAGAAGGCGCTCAGCCTGGGCTGCCGCGTCGATCACGCCCTGCCGCCGCTGCTGCGCGGCGACCCCGGGCGCCTGCGCCAGATAGTGACCAACCTGGTCAGCAATGCCGTGAAGTTCACCGAGCGCGGCGAGGTGCTGGTCGATGTGCAGGTGCTGGCCGCCGAGCCCGACGGCGCGCTGCTGCGGATCGAGGTGACGGACAGCGGGATCGGCATGAGCGAGGCGACCCTCGAGCAGCTCTTTCAGCCCTTCACCCAGGCCGACGCCTCGACCACCCGCGTCTATGGCGGCACGGGGCTGGGCCTGGCGATCAGCCACCAGCTGGCGGCCCTGATGGGCGGCGACCTGACGGTGCGCAGCCGCCTGGGCGCGGGCTCGACCTTTACGCTGACCCTCAGGCTTGCCCCGCCGCAGAGCCAGGCGCTCCCACACGTCACCCACCCGCAGCTCGTGGGCAAGCGGGCCCTGGTGCTCGACGACAAGCCAGCGTCGCGGGCCCTGCTGCTGCATCTGCTGCAGCGCTGGGGTATCGAGGCCACGCTCTGCGTCGACGCCGACCAGGGCCTCGCCCTGCTCCGCACTGCGGCCGAGGCGCGGCAGGAGTTCGAGTTGGCCCTGATCAATGTGGTGCTGCCCGAGCGCGACGGCTTCGCCCTGACCCGGGCGATCAGGACCGACGCGCGGCTGGCCGGCTGCGCGCCCATCCTCATGTCGGCCTACGCGCAGCGGGGCTATGGCCACACCGCGCGCGAGGCCGGGGCCGCGGCCTTCCTCAGCAAGCCGATCCGGCAGAGCCAGCTCTTCGACGCCTTGATGACCGCCCTGTCCGGGCGACCGCCTGAGGAGAGCGCCGCTCAGCCCGGCCCCGCTCAGTCGGTGTTCGGCCATCAGCCGCCCCGGCGGGCGGGCGGGCGCATCCTGGTGGTCGAGGACAATCAGGTCAACCAGCGGGTGGCGGCGCGCATGCTCGAGAAGCTCGGCTACGCGGCCGACGTGGTCGCCAATGGTCGCGAGGCCCTCGCGGCCCTCGAGCAGATCCCCTACAGGCTGGTGCTGATGGACTGCCATATGCCCGAGATGGATGGCTTTGCCGCCACGACCGCCCTGCGCGCCCGCGAAGGGGCCGCGCGCCACACCCCGGTGATCGCCTTGACCGCCAATGCCCTGGCCGGCGAGCGCGAGCGCTGCCTCGCCGCCGGGATGGACGACTACCTCGCCAAGCCGGTCCAGAAGAGCGAGCTCGCCGCGCTCCTGTCGCGCTGGTGGGAGCACGAGGATGCGCCGGTGGCGCCTCCGGTCGCGCCCGCTCCGCCCACGGCCACCCTCGACCCGGCGATCATCCAGGAGCTGTACGAGCTTCAGGACGGCGAGGCGGATCTGCTGGCCGTGCTGAGCGCCGAGCTGGCCGGCGAAATCGAGCGCGGCTTTGCGGCGATCCAGCAAGCCCAGAGCGAGGGCGCCCACGCGCTGTTCGTCGACGTAGGGCACCGGCTCAAAGGCAGCTGCGCGGTGCTCGGCGCGACGACCCTGGCGCAGCTCTGGGGCGAGCTTGAGCAGCACGGGCGCTCAGGCGATCTGGCCGCCGCCGCGGCCCTCGTGCCCGCCCTGCAGGCCGAGTGGGCCCGTGTGCATCTTGCCCTGGCTGCGCTGGTGCGGCCGGGCGGTGAGTGATGGGAAGGAGCGGCGCGATGGAGACCAGGAGCCCGACCCTGCAATATGTCCTGGCCGCCTACCGCGCTCAGCTCCCCGAGAAGCTGGCCCAGCTCGAGGCGGCCTGTCAGGCCCTGGCCGAGGGGCCCTGGGATGGCGAGCGGGCGGCCCAGGCCCATCGGCTGGCCCATAACCTCGCCGGCTCTGGGGCCACCTTCGGCGTCGGCGCCATAAGCGATGCGGCCTTCGCCCTCGAGCAGCTCTTGCTGCCGCTGCGCAGCCAGCCTCTGGCCCTGACGGTGGCGCAGCACGACGCCGTCGAGGCGCGCCTGGCGGCGGTGCGCACGGCCGTGGCGAACGTCACGCTGGGCGACGAGCAGCCCTCGATGCAGCTCAACCCGATCGTCTCCGCGGGCGGGCGCGGCCAGAGCCTGATCATCGTCGATCACGACCAGGAGGAGGCCCGCAAGCTCGGGCTGCAGCTCAGCTACTTCGGCTACACGGTGCATCTGCTGGCGGGCGCGAGCGGTCTGAGCGAGTTGGTGCGGCGGGTGCAGCCGGCGGCGCTGATCTTCGATCTGGCCGCGCCAGAGGGCGAGCTCGCCGGCGCGGCGGCCGCGGCCGGTCTGCAGGAGCAGGCGCCCGGGCTGCCGCTGCTCTTCCTGGCCCGGCGGGCCGACCTGGCCGCCCGGCTAGAGGCGGTGCGGGCCGGCGGCAGCGCCTTCTTCCCCCGGCCGCTCGACCTCAACGACCTGGTCGCCACCCTCGACCGGCTCACCAATGCGGCGCCGGCCGAGCCCGCGCGGGTGCTGATCGTCGACGATGTCCCCCTGATCGCCTACGCCCACGCGGCGATTCTGCGCAAGGCCGGCATGGAGGTCGCGACCGTGACCGACCCGCAGAAGCTATTGGACGCCCTGGCCGAGCATCAGCCCGACCTGGTGCTCATGGACGTCTATCTGCCCGGCTGCGAGGGCCAGGAGCTGGCCGCGGTGGTGCGTCAGCAGGCCGCCTTTCACAGCCTGCCGATCGTCTTCCTCTCGGGCGAGACCAATCGCGAGCGGCAATTGGCGGCCCTCGGCCAGGGCGGCGACGACTTTCTGACCAAGCCGGTCAAGCCGGCCCATCTGGTGGCCGCGGTGACCAGCCGGATCGAGCGCGCCCGCGCGATCCGCAGCCAGCTGAATCGCGACGGCCTGACGGGGCTGCTGACCCATGGGGCCCTCAAGGCCCAGCTGGCGCGCGAGCTGGCCCGGGCCCAGGTCCAGGGCGCCGAGCTGAGCCTGGCCCTGCTCGACGTTGACCACTTCAAGCAGATCAACGACACCCACGGGCACGCCGCCGGCGACCGGGTGCTGACCGCTCTGGCCCGGCTGCTGCGCCAGCATCTGCGGCCCGGCGACCTGGCGGGGCGTTATGGCGGCGAAGAGTTTGTGCTCGTGCTGCCCGGCGCGAGCGGCGTCGACGCCCTGGCCGTGCTCGAGCGCCTGCGGGCTCAGTGGGCCTGCCTCCAGCACCTCGACGCCGCGCAGAACGTGTTTACGGTCACCTTCAGCGCCGGAGTGGCCGCCCTGGGGCCCGCCGACGACCCGACGGGCCTGCTGGCCCGCGCCGACGCAACTCTGTACGTGGCCAAGGGGCGCGGCCGGAACTGTGTGCTGCTGGCAGACGGCCCGCGCGAAGCCCCCGGCTCAGGGGAGGGCTGAGGATCTACTCGGCCTCGCCCTCCCAGAGCCGCCGCATCTCGCGCGAGCGGCCGAGCAGCTCGTCGAGGGAGCCCACGTCGTCCACGGCCCCGTCGCGCAGCAGCACGATCTGGTCGGCCCGGCGCAGCACGGCGCGGCGGTGCGAGACGGCCAGAATCGTCAGCGACGCCGGCGCGTCCTTCAGCCTGGCCCAGAGGGTCGCCTCGGTCTCGACGTCGAGGGCGCTCGAGAGGTCGTCGACCACGAGCAGCTCGGGGGCGCGCACGAGGGCGCGGGCGGCGGCCGTGCGCTGCACCTGGCCGCCCGAGAGGCGCACGCCGCGCGGGCCGACCACGGTGTCGAGGCCCCCATCGAGGGACGCGATATCGCGGTCGAGGACGGCGGCGCGCAGCGCGGCCTCAAGCTCGGCGGGGGCGACCGGCAGGCCCATCAGGACATTGTCGCGCAGGCTGTCGCTGAAGAGGCGCGGCACCTGGGGCACATAGGCCCCGCGGGGCGGGCGCATCGCCACGGCGGGGTCGTCCAGGGGCGCCCCGTTCCAGAACACGGCCCCGCTCTGGGCCTCCAGCAGCCCGACGACGGCCCGCAGCAGCGTGCTCTTGCCGGCGCCGACCCGCCCCGTCACCACGGTGAAGCTGCCGCGCCGCAGGCCGAAGCTGACGCCGGCGATCCCGCGCCCGCCGGCGGGATGGGCGTAGCTCAGCCCCTCGACCGCGAGGTGCTCGAGCCGGTCGGCGGGCGCGCGAGGCGGGGCCTCGACCGCGGGCGGCTCGCCGTAGAGGTAGACCGGCTGGTGGCGCACAATGGCCTCCTCGCCTGCGCCCTCCATCAGGGCCTCCATGCGCTCGAACGAGACGGCGGCCTGGCGCTGGCGCACCAGCACCCGGCCGACCCAGCGCGGCAGGGCGGCCAGGGTCACCAGGTAGCCGGCGAAGAGCGCGAAGTCGCCCACGGTGAAGCGGCCGGCGGCCATGGCCCCGGCGCCCATCAGCAGCACCGCGCCCAGCCCCAGGTCGACGGTGTGGCCGTTGAGCGTATCGACCAGCTGGTTGAGCAGGTTGTCGCGCAGGGCGTCGCGCTTGCGCTCTTCGCCGAGCACGCGCAGGTGGGCGACGGCGCGCCCCTCGGCGCCCGCCACCTTGACGGTCTGGGCCGCGGCGAAGAGCTCGCCGAGGAAGCCGGCGAAGCGCCCGGCGCTGGCCCGCATGCGCTCGCGGTTGCTGCGGATCGGGCCGCTGGCGACGCGGGCCACGCCCACCACCACCACCAGGGGCACCAG
The DNA here is from genome assembly GCA_964555675.1 of uncultured Oscillochloris sp. GTDB lineage: Bacteria > Chloroflexota > Chloroflexia > Chloroflexales > Chloroflexaceae > CAIWXH01. Next base: position 10,877 of record CAZKTU010000124.1, on the reverse strand, counting down.
CACGGCGACGGTGATCAGCGGGTCGATCTGGGCCATGATCGCCAGGGCGAAGACGGCGAAGAGGGTCACGCCGGCCAGGTCGATCCAGCTGTCGGCCAGGCGGATCACCTCGTGGACATCCTCGCGGAAGCGGTCGACCGTATCGCCGGGGCTGCCGGGCAGCCTGCGGGCGCCCGGGCCGCCCGTGAGCCAGCCGAGCATATTGGCGCGCAGCAGGCCCTCGGCGGCCATCGAGAAGTTGTACCAGCTGAGGAGCGAGACGTAGAAGAAGGCCACCCGCCCGAGCTCGACGGCCAGCAGCAGCGCCACCAGGGTCAGGGGCCCGAGGGTGACCGGCGCGTCGCCGGTGAGCCCGTCGAAGAAGGCGCGCACGATCAGCCCGCCCGCCAGGGGCAGCAGGTAGAAGCAGATCCACAGGCTGAAGCTGGCCCCGTAGAACACGGGCCGGAAGCGGATCACGCGCCAGGTCTTGCCGATCACACTCATGCCAGCACCTCCTCGAGGCCCACCCGCAGCAGCTCGCTGAAGCGCGAGCGACTATCGGCGGCCAGGGCCTCGCGAGGCCCCTCTTCGCGCACGCGCCCCTCCTCCAGAATGGCGATCCGGTCGGCCCGCTGCACCGTGGCGAGCCTGTGGGCGATAATCACGGCGGTGCGGCCCTCAAGCAGCCGGCCCACCGCCCGCTCGAGGCGCCGCTCGGTGGCCGGGTCGAGCCGCGAGGAGGCCTCGTCGAGGATGACCAGCCCGGGGTCGAGCAGGAAGACGCGGGCGAAGGCGAGCAGCTGCGACTCGCCGGCCGAGAGGCCCTCGGCGCCGTCGATCACCGTGTCGAGCCCCGCGGGCAGGGCGCGGGCCCACTCCGCGAGGCCCAGCTCGGCCAGGGCGGCCCAGATCCGCTCGTCGGCCACGCTTGGGTCGAAGAGGGTCAGGTTGTCGCGCAGGCTGGCCCTGAACAGCTGCACCTCCTGGGTGACCACGCCGACGCGGCGGCGCAGCTCGGCCAGGGGCGCCTCGCGCAGATCGACCCCGCCCAGCCGCACCGCCCCGCCCTGGGGGTCGTAGAGGCGCAGCAGCAGCCGCGTGACCGTGGTCTTGCCGCTACCGGTGCGCCCGAGCAGGCCGAGGACCTCGCCGGGCCGCAGGGCCAGCGAGATGCCGTCGATCACGGCCGCCGAGGGGCGGGTGAGCAGCGAGGTCTCGACCGCGGCGCCGGGGACGGGCGCGCCGGGGGTGTCGTCGTAGGTGAAGTGGACCGCGTCGAGCTCGAGCGCGAGGGGGCCGTCGGGCAGGGGCGTGACGCCCGTGTTGGCGATGCCGCTGCGGGCCGTGGTGAGCTGGCCGATGCGCACGATGCCCGCGGCGGCCTTCTGCAGCTCGCGGATCTGGTCGGCGAGCTGCTCGAGGGGCTGGCGCAGCATCTGGGTGTACTGGAAGCAGAGGTAGACCGTGCCGAGGGTGACCAGGCCGCGCACATAGAGCGCGCTGCCCAGGCCGAGGGCGAGGCCGTAGCCCAGGCCGAAGAGCAGCATGGTGGCCATCCAGCTGGTCGTGCCGGCCGCGCCGGCGCGGATCTCGCGCTGGTAGACCGTGCGCTGGGACTGGTGCATGCGCCTGAGGGCGTGAGGGCCGCCGCCGTTGGCCCGCACGTCGTCGAGCCCGGCCACGCGCTCTTCGACCAGGCCGTAGAGGCTGGCCGCGGCGGCGCGCTCGGCGGCCATGAAGGGTATCGCGAAGTTGCGCACCAGCCCGAGCACGACCACCGCCACCAGGGCGAAGGCGCTGAGGGCCGCGCCGACCCGCCAGTCTTCGCGGAAGAGCAGGGCCAGGGCGCCGATCAGCAGCAGGCCGCTGCCCACCACGCGCAGGGCGAACTGCGAGAAGAAGGTGGCCAGGGCGCTCACGTCGCCGTCGATGCGCTCGATCAGGGCCCCGGGCGGGTTGGCCTTGTGGAAGGGCATGTCGAGCTGCAGCGTGTGCAGGGCCAGCTCCATGCGCAGGGCGTTGGTGGCGCCCCAGGCCACTCGCTCGCTCAGGTAGGTGGCGCCGACGGTGACGACCTGGGTCAGCAGGGCCACGCCGACGAACAGCCCGGCGAGGCGGACGAGCTGCTCGGTGGCCGCGCCGGCCACGGCGCTGTCGATGAAGGCGCGGATCACCTGCGGGCCGGCCAGCTGCAGCGCCATCGAGGAGAGCAGGAGCACGGCGAGCCCCGCCACCAGGGCGCGCTGGGGCGCCAGGTAACGGCGGAGCAGGGCGAAGTACTCGGTGAGCGGGACCTTCATCGGGCGCCTCCTGCGGGATCGTCGGCGGGGTCTAACGCGCAACGATAGCAGAAGGCGCCCGCCGCTCCATCAGGCGGCGGGCGGATATGTTAAGAATGTTTTTAACCGACGACGTGCAGGGCCTGGAAGCCTGTGGTCATCGGTTCGCCGCCGTCGGGGCCTACCACGACCACGTCCTCGACCCGCGCGCCGAAGCGGTGGGGCAGGAAGATGCTCGGCTCGACGGTGAAGCACATGCCCGCCCGCAGCAGCGAGGCGTCGCCCGCGAGCAGCCAGGGTCGCTCGTGTACGTCGAGCCCGATCGCGTGGCCGAGCCTGTGGCGGAAGGCCTCGCCGTAGCCGCCTTCGACGATCACGGCCCGGGCGATGGCGTCGGCCCCCTCGGCGCTGCCGCCCTCCCTCAGGGCAGCGATGCCGGCGGCCTGGGCGGCCATCACCAGATCGTAGGCCCGGCGGTACTCGGCGTCGGGCTCGCCGAAGAAGACCGAGCGCCCGTAGTCGTAGCAGTAGCCCTGGTAGACCGCGCCGAAGTCGTAGGAGACGGCCACGGGCGGGTCGAGGGGCAGGCGCAGCACGGCGTCGCGGTTGTGGAAGTCGAAGGGGAAGCTGGGACCCATGTTGTAGAACGAGGTCGTGAAGGAGCTGGCCTGGGCGCCGTGGAGGCGCAGCTGGTAGTCGACCTCGCTGATCAGGTCGAGCGTGGTCATGCCGTGCTTGAGCCGGCCGAGGGTGGCCGCGTACGCCAGCTCGGTGATCGCGCCGGCCTGTCGCATCAGGGCCAGCTCGTCGGCGTCTTTGATCATGCGCAGCGGCATGATCAGCGGGGCGCTGGGGCGGAAGCGCACCTGGCCGAGGGCGGCCTCGATCGCCATGAGCGTATCGGCCCAGGCCCGCTCCTCGACCGCCACCGTGGCCCCGGGGCCGACCCCGAGCTCGCGGAACAGCTCGCGCAGGAGCAGGTCGGGATCGGCGGTGTCGGCGAGCACGCGCACGTCGAGCTCGGACACGCCCAGGTGGAACTCGGCGGTCATGCGGGGCAGGGTGAGCACCGGGGGGCGGTCCGGGGTGATCCAGGCCCCGGTGACCCACTCGCCGGGGTGGACGGTATTGCCGAAGGGCTGCTCGTCGCGCGGGATGCCGGTCAAGTAGTGCAGGCTGGCCGAGCGGGGCAAGAACATGAGCGCGATGCCCTCTTCGGCCATCTGGCGCTGCACGGCGGCGAGGCGGGCGCTGTAGGGTGCCATGGGGCGTGTCTCCTGGCTAGGCGGGCCGTGAGCGGGGCTGCAGGCCGCAGATCTGCGCGACCTCCTCCATGCGCGCCCGCAGCAGGGCCAGGTCGGGGTCGGGCTCGGGGATGGGCGTGTCGGCGACCAGGTGGGTCACCCCGAGCTCGAGGTGGCGAGCGTGGCTCTCGGGGGTGATCGGGTAGGTGTTGCCGGGGCGCGCGACCACCAGCAGCGAGGCGGGGTCGCGGCCGGCCTGCTCGGCGTAGCTGCGCAGGCGGGCGACCCCGTCGGCCAGGTCGGCGAGGGGGATCTGGGTCGGGTGCCAGCCGTCGCCCAGGCGGGCGACCCGGCGCAGGGCGGCGTCGCTGTGGCCGCCCCAGATGATCGGCACGCTGCCCGCCGGGCGCGGGTGCATCTTGAAGCCCGAAACCTGGTAGAACTGGCCCTGGAACTCCACCGTCTCGCCGCTCCAGCAGGCCCGCATCAGGGCGACCATCTCGTCGACGCGGCGGCCGCGGTCGGCGAACGCGACTCCGACGGTGGCGAACTCCTCGGCCATCCAGCCGGCGCCGATGCCCAGGATGGCCCGCCCGCCGCTGAGGTAGTCGAGGGTGGCGACCTGCTTGGCCAGCAGCACCGGGTGGCGCAGGGGCGCCACCAGCACCGAGGTGCCGAGCTGCAGGCTCGGCGCGACGGCGCCGGCCCAGCCCAGGGCCAGCAGCGGGTCGAGCCAGGGCGTCTCGGGCGGGTAGTCCCAGCGCCCATGGCTGCGGTACGGGTAGTGCGAGGTGCAGTCGAGCGGCAGGGCCACGTGGTCGGTGACCCAGAGGGACTGGTAGCCCAGCTCTTCGGCCCAGCGGGCCGCGGTCACCAGACGTTCCGGGCTACACTTCGGCCCGGCGCTGGGGATGATCACGCCGACGTGCATGGCGCTCCTCTGATGGCGGTCGCTCGGGGGTCGCCCCAGAGTATACGGCAGGTGGCGCGAAATGAGAAGGGCGGGCCTACCCGGCGCTACCGCCGCTTGGCTCGGGGGCTGTGTAAAGCGTCGCGATGAGGTGGCCCGTGCGGTCCCAGACGCAGCTTTCGCGGTCGCCGACGGTGACGATGCGCCTGCCGTCACGGCTGTAGCGAGCGGCCCTGAGCGGATAGGGCGAGCTGAGCCGGCTCTGGAAGCGCCCCGCGGCCGACCACAGGATTGCCGCCCCGTCCTCACTTGCGGTCAGGAGCTGAGCGCCGTCGGGGCTGAAAGCGGCGCAGCATACGGGCTGTGTATGCTCTTCGAGGAGTGCGACGAGCGAGCCGCCGCGCTCCCAGATTCGCGCCGTGTGATCGGCCCCGGCGGTCACAAGGCGGGCACCGTCGGGGCTGAAGCCGACCGCCTTCACGGCCCCGGTATGGCCGAGCAGCTCGGTTACGGGCTCGCCCTCACGGTCCCAGATGCGTGCGCTGCCGTCGGCGCTCGCCGTGGCAATGTACGCGCTGTCGGGGCTGAAGGTCAGCGCGAGCACGTCGTCGCTGTGGCCGTTGAGCACCGCGATAATGTCGCCCTCTGCCGTCCAGAGGTGCACGCTGCTGGCCGAGGACACCCTGGCTGCAAAACCCTTCTCGGCCTCGACGTGTTCGAGGCCGGTGGCCGTGATCGTCGCAATGGTGCGGCTGTCGGGGCTGAAAGCGCCGTAGGTGCTGCCCGCAAGCACCCTGCGCAGCTGCCCCGAGGCGTCCCAGAGGTGCGAGCGACCGACCTGCGTCGTGGTGAGGATGGCAGTGCCATCGGGGCTGTAGCCGCCGCTGATCTGGACGAGGGCGCTGCCTTGCGGGAGGCGTTCTGCGCTCAGGGGCTGGATCTGGTTGCTGGCCAGATCCCAGAGCATCACGCGCTGCTTCTCGCAAGTGAGCAGGAGGCGCCCGCCGTCGGGGCTGAAGGCCAGGGTGTGGGCGCCCGAAACGTATGTGGCCTTGAGCTGCTTGCCGTCCAGATCCCACAGGCGGATGGTGCCGTGGACCAGGGTCGCCAGGCGATCCTCGACGGGGCTGAACACCGCGCCTGGCGCGGGCTCGGGGGGCGCGAAGCGGTTGCGGCGCCCGATGAGGCCCAGGAATACCCCGACGATCGCCAGCATGATCAGGCAGGGGGCGGCCCCGGCGATCACATCGAGGATGGGCAGCGCGAACAGGGCGGGGAAGAGCGTCGTGGCGATGATGACGGCGAAGAGGGCCAAGATGAGCTTCAGGATCAGGGGCGGACCGTTTGCAGCACCCTTCGCCTTGGCGCCCGACCGCTCGGCGCCCTGGTAGGTCGCCAGCTTGCGCAGGGCCCGCAGCTCGCGCTGTTGGCGGGCCTCGGCCTCGGCCTGCTCGCGTCGCATGGCGCTCTGACTCGATTCAAGCAGCTGCTCGGCAGCGGGGCTCAGGCGCAGTTCGTTACGGTAGGGCTCGATAATCGCCAGTCGCTCGCTGGTCAGAAGCGTCTTGAAGCGGGCGAAGGCGCGGACCTCTTGCTCGAGCAGTTCCTGCACCGCCTTGCGCGCCTGGAGCTCGGGGTCGAGCCGGATCTCGTCGAGCAGGTAGTCATGGGCCAGCTCGACGGCCAGCCCTTGCTCGCCCTCGTACACCTTCAGCAGTCGCGAGTCGATCAGCTGCGCGAGGGTGTGCTCGAAGCTGTCCTGCGTCACGCCCCAGGTCGCCAGTTCGCTCGCCAGGTCGGCCTGTGAGCGGACGACGCGCCGGGTTTCGGAGGTGATCAGCGCCTCCAGCAGGCGCCGTGCGATGGGGCGGTTGGCCTGGAGCAGATCGCGGCTCAGCACACGCTCGAGGTGCCCGCGCAGGATGCCGGCGGCCCCGCCCTCGCGCTCGTAGCTGGCCCGCGTGACGGTGCGCTCGCCGGGGCCGAGCTCGTCGTAGAGGGCCGAGCAGACGAGCTGGAGCTGCGGGGGAGCGACTTCGTCCCCGCCCAGGTCGTTCAGCAGCGTCTCGACCAGACCCTCCTCGAAGGCGAGCCCGCGTCGCAGAGCTGGATTGACAATCACCGTCTGGGCCTCGGGCCGACTGAGCCGACTGAGCCGGTAGTCGTTCGCAAAGGGATGCCGGATGCGCGGCCGGAAGCTGGCCAGGCTCCCGAAGAACTCGCTGCGCAACGCCAGTACCCAGCGTACGTCGAGGCTGGCATCGTCGAGGCAGCCGGCCAGATCGGCGATAAAGGCCTCGCGCTCGGTCGACGGCACCTGGGTGAAGAACTCCTCGAACTGATCGATCATGATCAGCAGCTTCGTCCGCTGCCCCAGCACCGCCGCCGTCAGTCGGAGGAACTGGCGCAGGGGGGCGTCGGCCAGGCCGGGGGTCGTGCGGAGGTCTGGGACAAAGGCGCGCTTGAGCGCGAGGGCGGGGTTGAGGTCGTACGGGCGGAGGTAGACCGGGAGGTGCGCGGCGCTCAGCAGGCGCGGCGCGATGCCGGCCTGGAGCAGCGAAGTTTTGCCTGTGCCCGACTCGGCGTGCAAGATCGTGAGTGGGTTGGCGCCCAGCCGCTTCAGGAGCTCGCCGATGCCCAGATCGCGGCCGAAGAACAGCTCGGCATCACTCAGGCGATACTCCAGCAGCCCGCGGTAGGGCCTGGCGCCAGGGGCGGCCTCGTTCGCGCGAGCCTGCAGGCTCGCGGCGAAGGCCCCGATGCCCTCGGCCAGCAGCTTGAGCTCGAGCGAGCGGGCCTGCGTTGCAGCCTCGGCCGCGCTGAGCGCACGCTTGTAGATGTGCTGGATGTTGTTGACGATCTTGTCGCGGCCGACGATCTCGCCGATGGTGACATCGCCGACCTGTAGATCGCCGCCGCTGTTCAGCGAGAAACCGCCGAGGGAACGCGCCTGCTCGCTCATAGGTGCCATCCTGGTTCGCCCGGAACGTGTGGCGCAGCCCCTGCGCGCTTAGACAAGGTTCGTAACCAAGGTACGCTCTTCGCCGCTACCCGGCGGCTGGAGGGTACAGGGCCTCCGGCCCCGCAACGGGTGGATACGGTAAAGCAAAGCGCCGCAAGATAGCCCATGGTAGCGCGTGCGGCCGGCCCTGCTATCGGGAGAAGTACGTAATCGGGACGCAGGCACCTACGTAATCCATGATGCCAAGCCTAATAACATCCCCACCAGGCCTGGTGGCCCGCCTGCCAGGCCGCGGCGGTGGCGAAGATCTGGGCGCGCGGGTCGAAGATGGGCTGGTCGCGGTAGGGGTTCCAGGCGCCGCCCCAGGTTTCGAGGCTGTACTGGAAGAGGCCGTGGTAGACCCCCGCGCCCACCACCGCGGCGTCGCCCGAGGACTCGCAGAGCATCACCGCCCACATCTTCTCGAGCGGCTCGGGGTAGGGGTGCAGCAGCCGCGCCTCTTCCATCCAGGCTCTGTAGGCGGCCGCGGCGGCAGCCGTGGGGTCGGGCGGCGGGGCCACAGGGGCGGGCGACGGGGGCGCGACGGCGGTCGGGGCGGGCGCAGGCGCGGCGGCGAGGGGGGTGGCGACCAGGGGCGGCGGGGGCGCGGCGTCCTCGGGGCCGCAGGCCGCAAGCAGTGCGGCCACCCCCGCCGCCGCGAGGGCCAGCGCGAGCGATAGGGCCGGAGTTGGCATTGGTCCTCCTTATGCTGACACCAGGGGCGGCGGGCGCCGCGCCAACAAGTGGCGTATTATAAGGTCAGGAGTTCCGCAGACTATCGGAGGCCGCTGATGGCAACCCTGAGCTTCGGGATCAAGACCGCTCCGCAGCACACGACCTACGAGGCGATGCAGGCGGTCTGGCGGGCGGCTGACGCCAACCCCGTCTTCGAGCACGCCTGGCTCTTCGACCACTTCGCCCCGATCTTCAGCGACGTCGACGGCCCCTGCCTCGAGGGCTGGACCCTGCTCGCCGCGATGGCCGCCCAGACCGAGCGCATCCGCATCGGCCAGATGGTCACCGGCAACACCTACCGCCACCCCGCCGTCCTCGCCCATATGGCCGCCACCGTCGACATCATCTCGCGGGGGCGGCTCGACCTCGGGCTGGGCGCCGGCTGGAACGAGTACGAGCACGCCAGCATGGGCATCCCGCTCTACGCGCCCGGCGAGCGCATCAAGCGCCTGGGTGAGGCCTGCGAGATTATCAAGCGGCTGTTCACCCAGCACCTGACCGATTTCGACGGGCGCTACTACCAGCTGAAGGAGGCCCGCTGCGAGCCCAAGCCGCTCCAGAAGCCTTACCCGCCCTTCGTGATCGGCGGCGGCGGCGAGCAGTTGACCCTGCGCGTGGTGGCCCGCTACGCCGACGTCTGGAACTTCGCCGGCGGGCCGGTCGAGGCCTTCCAGCGCAAGACGGCGATTCTGCATCAGCACTGCCAGGAGGTCGGCCGCGACCCCGCCGAGATCCAGCTCTCGGTGCAGGCGCCGGTGAACTACGACGATCTGCCGGGGACGGCCCAGATGATCCAGGGGTACGTCGACGCGGGCGCGACCCACCTGATCCTGACCCTGCGCTACCCCTACCCCGATGAGATTGTGAGCCGGATTGCCGACGAGGTAGTCGCCATGGTCCGCGGGTAGGCGAGGTTTCCTTTGGCGTGGAGGGCTAGACCCTCCACGCCTCCCGCGCTCCTGCGGCGGCTACCAGCGGAACTGGCTCGGCCCGAAGTTGGCATCGTAGAACGGCACGCTCATCCGGCCGGGGGGCGCGATCAGGTCGATCTGAGCCAGGTCGTCGGGGGTCAGGGTCACGGCGCCGGCGCCGAGGTTATCCTCGAGCTGCTCCATGGTGCGCGGCCCGATGATCGCGCTGCTCACGCCCGGCTGCTGGGCGCACCAGGCCAGGGCGAGCTGGGCCAGGGTGCAGCCCTTCGCCCGGGCGATCGGCTCGAGCTGCTCGACCACGTCGAAGACGCGCTCCTTCTCGCGCACGCGCCGCTCCATGATCGGGTTGTCGGGCTTCGAGTAGCGCGCGTCGGCGGGGGTGGGGTCGCCGCGGTGGTACTTGCCGCTCAGCAGGCCGCCGGCGATCGGGCTCCAGGGGATGATCCCGATCCCGAAGGTCTGAGCCATGGGCAGCAGCTCGCGCTCGATGCGTCGGTCGAGCAGGTTGTAGGGCGGCTGCTCGCACACGAAGCGGTTCAGCCCTAGCTCCTTCGACGCCCAGAGCGACTCGACCAGCTGCCAGGCGGCGAAGGTGCTGGTGCCGATGTAGCGCACCTTGCCGGCCCGGATCAGGTCGTCGAGGGCCCGCAGGGTCTCGTCGATCGCGATCTCGGGGCGCGGGCGGTGGATCTGGTACAGGTCGATGTAGTCGGTCTGCAGGCGGCGCAGACTGGCCTCGCACTGCTCGATGATGTGGCGCCGGCTGTTGCCCTGGGCGTTCGGGTCGTCGTCGGCCATGGTGCCGTGGACCTTGGTGGCCAGCACGATGCGCTGGCGCTGGCCGTTGCGCTTCAGGGCCTCGCCGGTGACCTCCTCGCTGCGCCCGCGGCTGTAGACGTTGGCGGTGTCGAGGAAGTTGATCCCCGCCTCGAGCGCGCGGTCGATGATCGCGTACGAATCTTCGGGCCCGGTCTTGCCGCCGAACATCATGCAGCCGAGGCAGAGCTCGCTGACCTGCATCCCGGTACGTCCCAGCTGGCGATACTTCATGGTCCTGCTCCTCGTCAAGCGCCTGCAGCAGTGCAGACGTCTTAGTGCAATCCCAACCGGCCCGGTTAGGCTTGCGGGGTGGGATTTCGGGGTGGCCTTCGCCCTCCCCGACCCTCCCATGGCCAAACAGCTCGGCTGTTTGTGCATAGGGATGCTACCATGCCCTGAGCCGACCGGCCAGACAGGCATTCAGCTCAGGGGCGCGGACGCGCAGAAGGGAGCTCATGTGCATTTTCAGCGTTTCACAGTCGAGGACCACGAGCACTTGCTCCGGCAGATCGAGCAAACTCGCCTGGAGTTGGCCGCCGCGCAGGCTCGCGGCGATCATGGCGCGACCCTCGAGCTCGCCGCGGAGCTTGGCGAGGGGCTGACCACCGCCCGCAGGGAGGGCGAGGCGCGGGCCCTGCTGGTGGGGTACCTCCCCCTGGCCCGGCAGCACGGCGACCCCGAGGCGACGGGCTGGCTGCTGCTCGTGCTGGCGACCGCGAACCAGTATCTCGAGCGGCGCTCTGAGGCGAACGGGCAGTTTGCGCAGGCCCTGCGGCTGGCGCGATCATGCGGCTCGCAGCGCCTCGAGCACTTTATCCTGCACCACTGGGGGCGGGCCCTCGTCGAGGCGGGGGAGCACGAGCGCGCGCTGGCCTGCTTCACCCGCGCCCTCGAGCTGCGCGTGGCCCTGGACGAGCCGCTGCAGGCCTCCACTCGCAGGGCCATCGCCGCCCTGGCTGAACTGACGCGTGCGGG
>CAZKTU010000123.1:16614-18393 GCA_964555675.1 uncultured Oscillochloris sp. | reverse complement strand
GCCAAGCAGGTAGGCGTAGAGGGCGAGCCCTGAGCCGATGGCGACGGCGAGTTTGGCGGCGAGGGGGAGGGCCGAGGGCGAGATGAAGGCCTCGATCAGCCCGGCGATCGCGAGGAGGGGCACGCAGCCGAGGATGAGCAGCAAGGCGCGGCGGGCGGCCACCACCAGGGCGGCGCGGCGGGTGAGCAGGCCGGGCCTGAGCAGGGCCCAGCCGAGCTGCAGGCCGGCGCCTCCGGCGATGAAGATCACGCTGAGCTCGATCACGCCGTGGGGCGCCACGAAGCCCCAGAGGTTGGCGGCGAAGTCGAAGCGCTGGGCGGCGCCGGCCACGATGCCGAGCAGCAGGCCGTTGGTGACCAGGACATAGAGCGTATAGACGCCGAAGAGGACCCCGCCGGCGAAGGCCCGGAAGGCCACGCCGATATTGTTGGTCATGATCTCGGCCGAGGCCTGGGCGCGCCCCTCCTCGTTAATGCGCAGCCACCACTCGTTGCCGGCCTGGACCTCCTCGACGATGGCCTCGGCCCCGGGCAGCAGGGCCGCGGCGAGGGTGGGGTCCTGGTAGGTGGCGATGAAGCCGGCGATGGCGGGCAGCATGAACATCAGGCAGGCGGCGAGAGTAGCGGGCCAGGTGGCGCGGAAGGCGCGCGGGAAGCCGGCGGCGAAGAAGGCGCGCACGCGGGCGGCCCCGCCGGCGCCGCTCTCGCGGTAGATCGCACCGTGGCCGCGGGCGACGAGGGCGTTGAGGAAGGGGACGACCTGGTGCGTGGGCAGGTCGCGGCGGGCCAGGGCCAAGTCGGCGGCGGCCTGGCGGTAGAGGCGGCCCAGCTCGCGCAGCTCGTCGGCCGAGAGGCCCGCGAGGCCCGCGCCGGCCCGGGCGAGCAGCTCGTCGAGGCGCTGCCAGGCGGCGCGGCGGCGGGCGATAAAGTCGTCTGGGCGCAGCATCAGGCCAACCGGATGGTCGTGCCGATGTCGCGTTCGTCGCCCTGGAGGACGGCCTGCAGGTTGCCGGGGGCGGGGCCGATCAGGCGCACCTCGAGGGCGGGGTGGCGCTGGACGAGGCGCCACATCAGCTCGAGCTTGCTGCGCATGCCGCCGGTGACGTCGACGGCGTGGGAGCCGGCGGCGCCGTTGAGGGCGGCGTCGAGGTTGGCGGCGGTGATCAGGGGGACGCGGCGGGCGGCGGGGTCGCGGCGGGGGTCGGCGGTGTAGACCGCGTCTTCGCCGACCAGGATGACCCGCGCGAGGGGCAGCTCGGTGGCTTCGGCCAGGTAGGCGAGCAGGGCCTCGGTGGAGATGATCGCGCTGCCCTGGGCCTCGTCGAAGGCGACGTCGCCGTGGATGACGGGGACGAGGCCGTGGGCCAGGGCCTGGGCGATGTGGGCGGTGTCCCAGCGGGCGATCTGGCCGGCGCGGGCCCAGAGGCTGGCCGAGGGCTGGAGCGAGAGGGCGGGCAGGCCGGCGGCGAGCAGGGCGTCGACCACGATGCGGTTGAGGCGCAGGGCGGCGCCGGCGGTGAGGGCGAAGCCGGCGTAGAAGCGCTGGGCCTCGGCAGGGTCGGCGGAGCCGGGGGGGAGGCCGCGATGGACGCCGTAGCGGGCCGCGTAGAGATGGCCGAACGAGCCGCTGCCGTGGCCGAGGACGATGGCCATTTCGGGGCGGGCGGCGCGGGCGACGGCCAGCTCGGCGGCGAGACGCGCGATTAGCGGCAGGTCGGCGGCCTCCTGGCCGGACTTGTCGGTGATCACCGAGCCGCCGAGCTTGATGAAGGTGTACATA
>CAZKTU010000123.1:8652-16514 GCA_964555675.1 uncultured Oscillochloris sp. | reverse complement strand
CTGGCCGGACTTGTCGGTGATCACCGAGCCGCCGAGCTTGATGAAGGTGTACATAGGCTCACCACCCTGCTAGTGCTGAGTAGACGTTTTCGGGAGGGCCATGCCCTCCCGCGCCCTCCCGCCGGCCATCCCGCAGCATCACCGTGGCGGGCACTAGGTGGGAAAGAGCAGCAGCACGCCGAGGACGGTGAGGCCCCAGAGGACGACACTGCCGGCGAGGGGGAGGTCTTTGAGGATGAGCTCGTCGGGGGCGCCGCCCTCGCCGCGCTGATAGATCAGGTAGAGGTAGCGGAAGATGGCGTAGATCACGAAGGGGATGGTGGCCATCAGCATGGGGTAAGGCTCTTGGGGGGCGACGGGCGCGAGGAAGGCGGTGATGCTGTAGGCCATGATGATGCTGGCGGTGACGATCGACATCATCTGGTCGAGCATGGGCACCGAGTACTCCTGGAGGATGCGGCGGTGCTCGCCGGCGCCCTCTTCGAGGAGGGTCAGCTCGTGGCGGCGCTTGCCGATGCCGAGGAAGAGGGCCAGGAGCAGCATGCAGAGCAGCAGCCAGGGGGTGATCATCACGTCGAGCACGGCGGCGCCGCCCACGGCGCGCAGCACGAAGCCGGCGGCGAGGATGAGGATGTCGAGGATGACGACATTCTTGAGCCAGTAGGTGTAGAGGAAGCCCTGGACCAGGATGTAGATAATCAGGACGCTCAGGAAGCTCCAGTCGAGGGCGCCGCCTTCGCTATCGAGGGCCAGGGCGAGGGGGAAGACGGCGATGATCAGGGCCGCCGCGGCGACCATGCCGATCTGGGGGCTGAGCCGCCCCGAGGCGAAGGGGCGGTTGCGCTTCTTGGGGTGGGCGCGGTCCTTCTCGATGTCGACCAGGTCGTTGACCAGGTAGATCGCGCTGGCGGCCATACAGAAGGCGACGAAGGCGCCGATGACGCGCAGCAGGGGTTCGGGGCCGACCTCGGGGTTCCAGAACTGCCAGAGCCGCTCTTCGGAGAAGGCGATCGCGGCGAAGACGAAGGCGTTCTTCACCCACTGGCGCGGGCGCATCGCGCGCAGCAGCTCGCGGGCGGCGCTGGGCCTGGCGCTGGGTGCTGCCACAAGCTCCTCGGTAGAGACTTTACGCATATGTTCCTGACGCGGGCGGGGGGGACTGCCGCGCGTTGCTACCACATTCCTCTCGTTCGGAGCGACTGGCGCCGGCAGGAATTGGGCGTGGGGCGGCCAGAGCATCCGGGTACCCGCTGAAGCCGCTAGATTGTACTGCAATGGATCGTGGGCGTCAATTTGACCTTGACAGAGATCGGCTCTGGCCGTACAGTCTAGGGCTATGCACGAGCTGTTGATCGCCACGCGCAACCCCGGCAAACTGCGCGAGTTCGCCGCCATTTTCGACGGGCTGGGCCTGCGCCTGCGCACCCTCGACGAGCTGGGCATCCCCGACGAGGTCGAGGAGAGCGGGGCGACCTTCGCCGCCAATGCCACGCTGAAGGCCGAGGGGTACATGGCCCTGAGCGGGCTACCGACCCTGGCCGACGACAGCGGCCTCGAGGTCGCGGCCCTGAACGGGGCGCCGGGGGTCTACTCGGCCCGCTACGGCGGCGTGAAGGGCGCGGCCCAGTTGCGCTACCTGCTCGAGCAGCTGAAGGATGTGCCCTGGCACCAGCGCCTGGCCCGGTTCGTCTGCGTGATCGCCTTGGCCCGCCCCGGCCACCCTGTGGAGCTGGCCGAGGGCGCCCTGCCCGGGGTGATCGAGCTGGAGCCGCGCGGCGAGGGCGGCTTCGGCTACGACCCGCTCTTCTACCTGCTGGACGAGAATAAGACTATGGCCGAGCTGCCGGCCGAGCGCAAGAACCAGATCAGCCACCGCGCGATCGCGGCCCGGGCGGCGCGCGAGATCCTGGCTCGCTGGGACGCCGGGCAACCATGAGCCTCTCGGTGACATCGTTGGCGAGCGGGAGCAGCGGCAACGCGCTGCTGCTGCGCTGCGGCGAAGACGCGCTGCTGGTCGACTGCGGGATCGCCCTGCGCACGCTCGAGGGGCTGCTGCGCTACCAGGATCTGGGGCCGCGGCAGATCCGGGCCCTGCTGCTGACCCACGAGCACGGCGACCATGTGTATAGCGCGGCGGCCCTGGCGCGCCGCTATGGCGTGCCGGTAGTCTGTAACGGCCCGACCCGCGACGCCATGGGCGACGAGCTGGCCGCCACGCCGGTCGAGCTGCTGCCGGTGGGCGAGCAGGCCGCGATCGGCCCGTTCGAGCTGCGCAGCTTCCGCGTACACCACGACGCCGCCGACCCGGTGGGCTACAGGATCACGGCCTGCGGCGCGACGGTGGCGATTGCGATCGACCTGGGCAGCTGGACGGCGGCCACGGTGAGCGCCCTGCGCGGGGCCGATTTGCTGGTGGTCGAGGCCAACCACGACCGCGAACTGCTGCGGGCCTCGTCTTACCCCTGGACGATCCAGGAGCGCATCTTCGGGCCGATGGGCCACCTCGACAATGTGCAGTGCGGCGAGCTGCTGGCCAAGGCCTGCGACGGGCCCTGCGATGTGTGGCTGGCCCACCTCTCGGAGCAGACCAACACGCCGAAGGTGGCCGAGGCCGGGGTGCGGCGGGTGCTGACCATGGCCGGGGTGAAGGGGCTGCGCCTGGGGGTGCTGCCGCGGCGCTCGGCCAAGGGCCCCGGCGGGGCGCCCACCTGGCACAGCGCCGACCGCATGCTGGTGCAAAAAAGCCTGTTTTAGAAGGAGCGAAGGATCAATGGCGATTAAGAAGATGGAGTCGATCTGGTTCAACGGCAAACTGGTGCCGTGGGACGAAGCGCGCATTCATGTGTTGTCCCACGTAGTCCACTACGGTAGCAGCTTCTTCGAGGGTCTGCGCTGCTACGAGACGCCCCGCGGCACGGCGATCTTCCGCCTGACCCCGCACATGCGCCGCCTGCTCGACTCGGCGCGCATCTACCGCACCGAGGTGCCCTACAGCCTCGAGACGCTGGTGGCGGCGGTGAAGGAGACGGTGCGGGCCAACGGGCTGCGCTCGGGCTATATTCGCCCGGTGGTCTACAGGGGCTATGGCGAGATCGGGGTGAACCCGCAGAACAACCCGGTCGAGGTGGCGATCGCCACGATCGAGTGGGGCAAGTATCTGGGCGCCGAGGCGATGGAGCAGGGCGTGGACGTGTGTGTCTCGTCGTGGAGCCGCTTCGCGCCGAATACGCTGCCGGCGCTCTCGAAGGCGGGCGGCAACTACCTGAACTCGCAGCTGATCAAGATGGAGGCCCTGGCCAACGGCTTCGCCGAGGGCATCGCCCTCGACAGCAGCGGACAGGTCAGCGAGGGCAGCGGCGAGAACCTGTTCATCGTGCGCGACGGGGTGGTCTATACCCCGCCGGTCAGCTCGTCGATCCTCAGCGGGATCACCCGCGACACGGTGATCACGCTGCTGGGCGAGTTGGGGGTGGAGGTGCGGCAGCAGGTCATCCCGCGCGAGATGCTCTATGTGGCCGACGAGCTGTTCTTCACCGGCACCGCCGCTGAGGTGACGCCGATCAGGTCGGTGGACCGGATCACGGTGGGCGCGGGGCGGCGCGGGCCGGTCACCGGCGAGGTGCAGGCGGCCTTCTTCGCGGTGGTGCAGGGCGAGCGCGAGGACCGCTACGGCTGGCTTGAGTATGCAGAGGCTTAGGGCGTGCGGCGCGGCTGTTGCGCCAAGGGCGGCAGTGGGCTATAATGGCGGACATTGTGCGCAAAGAGGCCAGGGTCCACATCCTGGACACCTGGCCTCTTCTCCTGCAAGGTCGGACGGAAGCCTAGCGCGGCTTGACCATCGTGCGCATGCACTGGGTGCAGATGCGGACCTGAACCGACGAGCCGTCGTTGTTGGTAAGTGTGGTCTTCTGGAGGTTCGGGCGCCACATACGGTTGGTTCGGCGCTTGGAGAAACTCACGTTGTGGCCAAACGAAGGGCCTTTCCCACACATCTGACACTTTGCCATGGTAGCCTGACTCCGCGATTTTTCCTAAACAATCTCCGCGAGAATATACCATATTGATGGTCCTTTGGCAAACACTCGGGCCGCCGCACGCTTGCTCTCGTGTCGACGCGGCGCCCACTGGCAGGTTCTACGATGGCTAAAATGTGTGTTGTCACCGATGGGTCGGCCGATATCGCGCCCGACCTGGCCCGCGAGCTTGGCATCGAAGTGGTGCCGGTGCTCGCCCATGTCGACGAGAAGGTGTACCGGGTCGGGGTCGACGTCAGCGACGAGCAGCTCTACGAGCTGATGACCTCGGGCCACCAGCGGGTGCGCATCGCGGCGCCCTCCTCGACGATCTTCGAGCAGGTCTACAGGCGGCTGATCAGCGATGTAGACTATGTCTTCTCGATCCATCTCGGCACGCGTCTGGGCGCGCTCCACGCCAACGCGGCGGCGGCCAAGGCGCGCCTGCCCGCCTCGACCACCAGGATCGAGCTGGTCGACAGCAAGTCGGCCTCGCACGGCCTCGGCTCGGTGGTGGTCGCGGCCGCGCGCGCGATCAGGGATGGGGCCCATCCCGACGAGACCAGCCGGCTCATCCACGCGATGATCCGCCACACCCACGCGGTCTTCTTCGTCGATACCATGGAGCACCTGGAGGCCAGCGGCCGCCTGACCCTGGCGGGCGCCGTCCTCGGCTCGATGCAGCGTATCAAGCCCCTGATGATCCTCGACGAGGGCGAGATCGTGCCCTACGAGCGCACCCGCACACGGGCCAAGGCGATCGAGGGCCTCTTCACCTTTATCGAGGACTTCCCGCGCGTGCAGGAGGTGACGGTGCTCTACGCCACCACCCCCGAGGATGTCGAGAAGCTGCTCGAGAAGGTCGACCCGATCTTCCCGCGCGACCGGGTGCGGGTGGCCCGCTTCGGCCCGGCGATCGCCGCCCACCTCGGCGCCGGGGCCATGGGCGTGACGGTCTTCGAGGGCCTCGAGGAAGATTAGTGCTGCAGGATAAAGAGCACATCATCAGCCTGGGCAAGCTCCTGGCCTCGGAGTACCGGCGCGGCTGCGACGATAGCGCCACCGAAGACGGCCTCGAGCGCTACCTGGCCTGGTGGCACGCCTCGGCCGACGGCGCCCTCGGCGAGCCGGCGGTGCAGTCGGCCCTCACCCTGCTCGCCGACTATGGCGCCCAGACCATCCTCGAGCGGCGCGCCCGGGTGAGCCAGGCCCTCGACGGTCTGCGGGCCCTGTTCAGGCGCCAGGAGGAGGCGGCCAGGGCGCAAGAGCCGGCGGCCGCAGTGGCGACCAAGAAGCCCGCTGCGGCGAAGAAGCCCGCGGCGGCGAAGAAGCCCGCCGCCCCGAAACAGCCCGCCGTGGCGGCCAAGACCCTGGCGACCCTGGCCCTGAGCGACCCGCTCGAGGTGGTGCCCGGGATCAATCGCTCGGACGCCAACGCCCTCAAGCGCCTCGGCCTGCGCACCTGCGAGGATGTGCTCTACCACTTCCCGCATCGCTACGATGACTTCTCGGCCCAGAAGGGCATCGCCGACCTGGTGGTCGGCACCACCGGCACGATCGTCGGCGAGGTGGTCGAGGCGCGCCTGGTCGGCGGCGGCCCGCGCTCGCGGGTCGAGGTGACGGTCAGCGACGACACCGGTACGATCAAGGCGGTCTACTTCAACCAGCCCTGGCTGACCAAACAGCTCACCCCCGGCCGTATGATCACGCTCAGCGGCAAGGTCGGCTCGTTCAACGGGCTGCGCCAGCTGGCTACGCCCACCTGGGAGCCCTACGTCCCCGACGGCGATACGGTCCACACCGGGCGCCTGGTGCCGGTCCACCCGCTGACCAGGGGCCTGCAGGAGCGCAACGCCCGCAAGACGATCAAGCTGCTGGTCGACACCCTGGCCCCGAAGGTTCCCGACCACCTGCCCGAGACGACCAGGCAGCGGGCGAACCTGCTGCCCCTGGGGCAGGCTCTCGCGCAGATCCACTACCCCGACACCCCCGAGGCCCTGGCGCGGGCACGCACCCGCCTCGGCTTCGACGAGTTTCTCTTCATCCAGGTGGGCGTGGTGCAGCGCAAGCTGCTCTGGCAGGGCGAGCTGGGCTACCAGATTGCGCACAACCCCGAGCTGCACGCCCAGCTCCAGGGGCTGCTGCCCTTCAGCCTGACGGGGGCGCAGCAGCGGGCCCTGGGCGAGATCTTCGCCGACATGGCCCGCCCCGTGCCGATGGCCCGCCTGCTGCAGGGCGACGTGGGCTCGGGCAAGACGGTGGTGGCCGCGGCGGCGCTGGTGCAGGCGATCGGCCAGGGGTTCCAGGGGGCCCTGATGGCCCCAACCGAGATCCTGGCCGAGCAGCACTACAAAGGCCTGAAGAAGCTGCTCGGCAAGCTGCCGGTGCCGCGCGAGGCCAAGACGGCCGCCGAGGGCGAGAGCTGGAAGGAGCGCCTCGACCCCGAGGAGGCGGCGCGCCTGGCCGAGATCAAAGCCCTGCTCGGCATGACCGAGGAGGAGGACATGGGCGGCCAGGGCGTGCGGGTGGCCCTGCTCACGGGTAGCCTGGGCGCGAAGGAGCGCCGGCGCGTGCTCGAGGCGATCGCCAAGGGTGAGGTCGACCTGGTGGTGGGCACCCACGCCCTGATCACCGACAATGTGCAGTTCAGCTCGCTCGGGCTGGTGGTGGTCGACGAGCAGCACCGCTTCGGGGTCGAGCAGCGCCAGCGCCTGCGCAACAAGGGCTTCAACCCGCACATGCTGGTGATGACCGCGACGCCCATCCCGCGCACCCTGACTATGACGATCTATGGCGACCTGGACACCTCGGTGCTCGACGAGCTGCCGCCGGGGCGCCAGCCGATCCGCACCAGGTGGGTGCGCAAGGCCGAGCGCGACAAAGCCTACCGCCACATGCGCCGCGAGATCGAGAAGGGCCGCCAGACCTTCGTGATCTGCCCCCTGGTCGAAGAGAGCGAGAAGGTCGACCTGCCCTCGGCCGAGGAGATGTACGAGAAGTTGCAGTCTGAGGTCTTTCCCGACCTGCGGGTGGCCCTGCTGCACGGGCGCATGCTGCCGCGCGAGAAGGACGAGGTGATGGTGGCCTTCCGCGACCACCAGTTCGACATCCTGGTCTCGACCGCGGTGATCGAGGTCGGGATCGACATCCCCAATGCCTCGACCATGGTGATCGATGGGGCCGAGCGCTTCGGCCTGGCCCAGCTACACCAGTTCCGCGGGCGGGTCGGGCGCGGCCAGCACCAGAGCTACTGCATCCTGATCAGCGACAAGGATGACAACGAGGTCACCAAGCAGCGCCTCGAGGCCATGGAGCAGACCACCGACGGCTTCAAGCTGGCCGAGATCGACCTGGCCCTGCGCGGCCCCGGCGAGTTCTTCGGCACCCGCCAGAGCGGCACGCCCGACCTGAAGGTCGCCCAGCTGGCCGACACGCGCCTGCTCCACGCCGCCCGTGTCGAGGCCGAGCAGATCCTCAATGGCGACGCCCAGCTCGCCCGCCCCGAGCACGCCCTGCTCAAGCAGAAGGTCGACGCCTTCTGGGCCGAGGCCGTCAAGTCGGGGTGACCGGGGAGAGGGGGAGAGCGATGGCGCTCGAGGGTAGGGCTGGACGGAAGGTGACGCCGCTGGCCAGGCGTATGGCGCAGGCCCTTGGGGTCGCCCTTGAGGCAGTCGTCGGCACGGGGCCGGGTGGGCGCGTGGGCGCGGCCGATGTGCGGGCCCTGGCGGCAACTCAGCAGTCCTCCAGCTCGCCAGTGCGTTCGGGGACGGCGGCTGCGGCGCGCCTGCCTGTGGCGACGGCGGAGCTCGACGCGGGCGCGCTGGCGGTTTCCTCCGCAGGGCGCCTGCC
>CAZKTU010000123.1:0-8552 GCA_964555675.1 uncultured Oscillochloris sp. | reverse complement strand
CCGCAGGGCGCCTGCCCGTGGCGACGGCGACGGTGGAGTTCGACGCGGGGGGCGTGCTGGCGGCGGCGGCTGCGGCGCAGGAGCCGCGGGGGCGGGCGCGCCTGGCCGTGGGCGTGGCGGCGGTTGTGGCGGCGGCTGTGGCGGGGCTGCTGCCGGCCCATCCCGAGCTGAACGGGGCTTACTACGATGGCGCGGCCCTGCTGCGGCGGCGCGTCCATCTGGCCGTGGGCGAGGCGAGCCCGGGCGGGCTGCGCTGGGCGGTCGTGCCCGACGCGGGCGACCTGACGGCGCGGGGCGTGGCGCGGGCTCTGGCCGGCCCCACCGCGCTGGGCGGCGCGGTCACCTTCGCCGTAGTCTGTCTGGCCGAGGGGGCGAGCTGGCAGTGGGCCGAGCCGCCCCTGTCCGGCACGGCCGCCGCCCTGAGCGTGGGCGCACCGGCGCGCAGGGCGGTTGTCATCGGCGAGGCTGTCGTCGTGCGGCCTGTGGCCACCCTCACCCTTAGTTATGATGCCCGCCTGATCGACCACCGCCGCGCGGCCGGTTTCCTGACGGCCCTGCGCGACCGGCTCGAGCAGGTTGCGGCTGTCGGGTAGCGCAGGCGGGGACGGATTGGCGCAAATGAGCGCCCGCGGCGGCATGGCGGGTGATATAATTGCCTGCGAACGCCAGCACAATCTACCGTCGACTTGGCGTGTGGTGAAGCGGGCGGGCTGAAAAGGGAGAGAAGGGGATGACGACGAGCGCACGAGAGCGGATCGGCGTCTTGACCAGCGGCGGCGACGCCCCTGGCCTCAATGCGGTGGTCCGCGCAGTGGTCAAGTCGGCCTCGGGCCTGGGGTGGGAGGTCCTGGGCATCGAGTACGGCTTCGAGGGGCTGCTCGGCGATAAGGTGTACCGCATCTTGACCAACGCCGATGTGCAGGGCCTGCTGCCGCGGGGCGGCACCATCCTGCGCACGACCAATAAGGGTCATTTTGTCGCGCGGCGGCCCGACATGCCGCCCGAAGAGGATCCGTACCTGCAGGCGGTGAGCGCCATCCGCGAGCTGGGCCTGCGGGCGCTGATCACGATCGGCGGCGAGGGGACGCAGCGCATCGCCCTCGAGCTCTACAAGCTCGGCGCCCCGGTGATCGGCGTGCCGAAGACGATCGACAACGACCTGGCCGGCACCGACCGGACCTTCGGCTTCGATACGGCCCTGCAGGTGGCCACCGACGCGATCGACCGCTTGCACACGACGGCGGCCAGCCACAACCGGGTGATGGTGCTCGAGGTGATGGGCCGCCACACCGGCTGGATCGCGCTGCACGCCGGGCTGGCAGGCGGCGCCGACATCATCCTGATCCCCGAGATCCCCTTCGATATCGAGGTTCTGGCCGAGAAGGTGCGCGAGCGCGAGGCCACGGGCAGCACCTTCAGCATCGTGGTGGTCGCCGAGGGCGCGCGCCCGAAGGGCGGCTCGGAGATGTACCTGTCCGAGGGCCGGCTGGGCGGCGTCGGCCACTTCGTGGGCGAGAAGATCGAGCAGTTGACCGGCAAGGATACTCGCGTGGTGGTCCTGGGCCACGTGCAGCGCGGCGGCTCGCCCTCGCCCTACGACCGGCTGCTCTCGACGCGCTATGGCGCGGCGGCGGTGAAGGCCGCGGCCGACGAGGTCTATGGCGAGATGGTCTCGCTACGCTCGGACGAGATTACGACGGTGCCCCTGGCCGAGGCCACCGGCCACCTGAAGACGGTGCGCCCGCGCAGCGACCTGGTGCTCAGCGCGCGCAGCCTCGGGGTGAGCTTCGGGGATCGGCCCTGATGGGCCGAGGCGCGTTTGGTAGAGACCGCGACTGATGGATAAGCTCTGGCTCGGCTACGACGGCCTCGACCTGCCGTTCCGCGAGATCGCCGCGGTGCTGCTGTATCAGCCTGCCCTCGATAGCAGGATCGCCCAGACCTACGGGAGCGTGCCGCGCGGGGTAGCCGCAGTGGTGGTGACCGCGGCGGGCGCCTATCTGCCGGCGCGCTACCCCGCCGAGCTCTTGCGCCGCCGCTGGGCCGATTGGCGCGGCGGCCACCAGTAATACGCCGACATGATCAGCTACGAGATAACCGCGACAACGGTCACCACAGCCCCGCCCGAGCGGATCTTCGCCGTGCTCGACGACTTCGGGCACTGGCCGGCCTGGATGCCGGCCATGGAGCAGATCAAGGTCGAGCTGCCCGCGGGCAAGCGGCCCGGGGTGGGCTACCGCTTTCGCCTGCGGGGCGCCATCGTCCACGGCGACATGGAGGTGGTGGACTTCTCGCCGACCACGCGGGCCACCACCTTCCGGATCAGCTTCCCGCCCTTCACCGGGGTCAACCGTTGCCGGGTGGCGCCCCTCGGCGATGGGCGCTACCGCATCGAGCGGGTCGACTCGCTCGATCTGCCCGACTTCGTCGCCGGCCTGATCGACGCCACACAGCGCCACCGCTTCGAGCGGCTCGCCGGCGAGTTCCTCGAGGCCCTCAAGCGCGAGGTCGAGGGCCGCCCCCATGCCTGACGACCCCCTGCAGGGCCTGGCCGACGGCATCGAGCGCTCGGGCATGCGCGTGCCCGCCGCGATGCTGCTCGATCTGCTCAGCCCCCTCGATGTGATCAGTAGCCAGCTGGCCACCTTCAGCAAGCCCCTGGTGGGCGGCACCGCGATCGAGCCCGTGGTGACCGCCCTGCAGGAGACGACGGCCTGGGCCGAGCTGCGCCGGCTGCTCGCGCGCGACTAATCTCCCTCTCATCTTTATCTACGATCTTTCTTAACAGAGGCTGCCTATACTTACCTAAGTGTGCGTGTAATCAGCACCTGAACCATGGTTGGGGAACGCCTCTATGCCTCAAGCGACGCGCCTGATGCGTCTATTGGGCGGCGGCTTGCTCCTGGGGATCACCATTCTTCTGATCGCGGCGAGCCTGTCGGCGCCCCGCGCGAAAACATTCGACATCGGCGACCCCGGTGACGCCTACGTCGCCATCAACTTCTACGATCCCGAGCAGAGCGGCTCGACCTCGTTCCGCTGGAGCGGCCCGAACACCAGCCTGCAGCTTCCCAGGTTGTATGGCGGCGCGTCCGCCCTCAGGTTGCGCCTGCACAGCACCCGGCCCGATACCCCGCTTTACCTCTATCTGCCCATCGAGCGCTACCTCCCTGCCGTGCTGCCGACGGGCGGCGATTGGCGGGTCTACAGCGTTCTGCTGCCGACCGAGGAGCTGCACGGCGCGGGCGACCAGGGCGCCCTGGCGCTGGTCGCCCCGCTGATCAAGCCGGGGAGCGATGACCCGCGCGAGCTTGGGGTCGCAGTCGACTGGGTGCGGCTTCAGCCGCTCGTCAGCGCGCCCAACCTCGGCGCTCTGCTCACCGACGCGGGCCTGCTGCTCTGGCTCGCGGCCCTCGTAGCCGGCGCCGCGCGTCTCGCGATCGGGGTCGTGGCGCCCAGCTCGGGCCATGGGCTGATGCTCGGCTGGGGGTTCTTCCTGGTCCTGGCCCTTGGGCTGGGCACCGAGGCGGTGAACGACTCGGCGGCGCTGCAGGCGGCCCTGGGGCTCGAACCGGCCTGGCTTGCCGGGGCTACGCTGGCCCTGGCGACCCTGGCGGTCGCGCTCCGCTACGGGCGGGCCGGGGCCTTGCCGCGGAGGCTGCCCCGCGCGGCCCTGGTCGCGCTCTTGGCGCTGCCCTACCTGATCCTGGTGCTGCCGCTGCCGGGGTTCTGGCGATCAATCGCAGCGGTGCCGGCCCTCTGGTTGCCGGGCGCCCTGCTCGCGCTGCTGCTCGCGCCGCCCGATGTGGATCTGCCGAGTGTGGCCTTCCTCGCCCTCTGTGGCGGCCTGACTGTGCAGGTCGTGCTCACCCTGGCGTCTGTGGCGCTGCCAGTGGGGGTGCTGGGCGCGCCCCTCGGCGTCCTGTGCGCCGCGCTGACGGCCGGCCTGGGCTGGCGGTTGCTCCAGCGTCGCGGCTCGCTCCCGCGGGCGGGCGGCTCGTTGCCGCTCGTGCTGGTGTTGCTGCTTGCGGCCGCCTTGCGCCTGCCCTCGCTGGGCGGGCACGAGCTGCACGACGACGAGGCCTCGGTGCTGCTGGCCGCGACGCGCCTGGTCGCCGGGCAGGGCGACGTGCTGCTGGCCGAGCTGAAAGGGCCGGTGCAGGTGCTGTTGCCCGCCGGCCCGCTGGCCCTCAGCGGCCATCTCAGCGAGCTGGCGGCCAGGCTCTCCTTCGCCATGGCGGGGATGGGCGTAGTTCTGGGCGGCTATCTGCTCGCCCGCGAGCTGCTGCAGAGCAGCGTGGCCGCGACGATCGCGGGGGCGGTGCTGGCTCTGGACGGGTTGCTGATCGCCTTCTCGCGGATCGTCCAGTACCAGAGCATGGTGGTGCTGCTCACGATGGGCGCCCTCTGGTGTACCTGGCGCTTCGCGCGCGAGCAGGTCAGGCCGGGGCCGTACCTCGGCGTGGCGGCCCTGTTCATCGCGACGGCGCTGCTC
Organism: uncultured Oscillochloris sp.; assembly: GCA_964555675.1. Lineage (GTDB taxonomy): Bacteria > Chloroflexota > Chloroflexia > Chloroflexales > Chloroflexaceae > CAIWXH01. Next base: position 4,057 of record CAZKTU010000123.1, on the reverse strand, counting down.
GGGCACTACGACGCGCTGTTCGGCATCCCGGCCCTGCTCTGGCTGGTCGTTCTCGGCGGGGTGGCGCGGCGCTGGGGCCCGGCGGGCTGGGCCCGCGGCCTGGCGACGCCGCTGCTGGTTGGCGGCGGCCTGCTGGCCTGCTTCTACGTGCCCTTCGTGCTGAGCCCCAACTTCCCGAAGGTCGTCGCACACCTGGGCGAGCGCACCGGGCAGCAGGGCGGGCCGGCCCTCTACAACAACCTGATGACGAACATCGGGCTGGCGTCGTTTTACAGCAGCGGGCTGCTGGTGAGCGTGGGGGCCTGGACGCTGGCGGCCAGCCTGGTGCTGCTGGCCGTGGGCCGGTTGCGCCCCCGCTGGCTGAGCGTCGGGGTCGCCGGGCTGGTGCTGCTGAGCGTGGCCGATCTCTCGCGTGGGCCGGGGGCGTCGCTGCTGGCGAGCTCGGCCCCTCTGGGCCTGCTCGCCCTGGGGACGCCGCTGCTGGCGCTGGCGTTCTCGCCGCGCGTCGAGGCGGGGCCGCGGGCGCTGTTGCTCTGGTTCAGCTTTGGCTTTCTCGCGATGAGCTTTCTCGTGGCCCAGCCGCGGACCCACATCTATGTGACGGCGGCCCCTGCGATCATGATTGTGGCAATGGGCGGCGCCGCGCTGCTCACGCTCCTCAGACGTAGGGCCCCCGAGCTGTACGCGGCGGCGGCCCTGGCCGGCGCGATGCTGATCCTGGTGGCGGCGCTCTACGCCCACGTGCTGTTCGTGCGCCAGACGCCCGAGTACCTGCGCGGCTTCCCGTCGACGCGGCTGGCCATGCTCTCTGCGAGCCAAAGCGAGACGCCGATCGACGAGGCCGCGCGCTTCGGCTTTCCGAGCCGCGACGGCTGGAAGGCGGTCGGCGAGCTCTACCGTCAGGGCGTCCTGAGCGGGCCCTTCGCCAGCAACCTCTCGACCGAGGTCACGGCGTGGTACACGCGCGGCCTCTACCGCTGCAACGCGCCGCCCGCCTACTACCTGATCGCCCTGGCGAGCCCCAATGCCGCGATCCCGCCGGACTACGGCCTGTTTGGGATGGTCACCGTCGACGGCGTGAACCGGATCGCGATCTACAGCCAGGAGCAGCCGGGCGCGAGTGTGCGCTACTTCGAGCTGGACCGCTATGTTCAATCCTTTGACGCGCAGCCCGTGCCCACCATCCCGACGGGCAGCGAGCGCTGTGCGGCTGATGGGGCCGCAGGCGCGGGGGGTGCGACGCCGCGAGAGGGCGGGTAGGGCTCGCGCGGCCACGACCTGGGCTTGCTAACGCTCTGCCGACTGGCGAGGAGTGTTGACAAAGGGGGGGCGCTCGGTTACACTCCAAGCAGTAAACGCGCCGAGTCTGTAAAGAGTTGTGACCTTACGGCCGGCCGGAGACCGCCCATGTTCTTCGCCCCCGCTACCATTCTTGTGATGCTGGTGGTGCTCGTCGTAGTCGCCCTGACCTGGCTGCACCACGCGCGGGTGTCGGCCGGCAGGCTGCCCAGCCGTCGTCCGCTGCCCGCCCTCGAGACGCTGCGGGCCGCCCTGGGCCGCGGCGCCGAGACGGGTCGTGCCACCCACGTCGCCCCCGGGGCCAGCGTGCTTGGCGCCGACGGCAGCAGGGCCACCACGGCCGAGCTGATCGCCGGCCTGCTGGTGGCCGAGCGAGTCGCCGGCGAGGCCGCCCTGAACGGCGCGCCCATCCTGGTGAGCTCGGGCGACGCCGTGGCCCACCTGGCCCTGCGCGGCAGCGTGAGGCAGGCCTACCAGGTGGCCGGCCAGACCCAGGACTACGACCCGGCGCGGGTGCAACTGCTGGCCCACAACGACGAGTTGGCCTACGCGGTGGGGGTGGCCACCCTCTACGAGCGACAGCCCCTCGAGGCCAGCGTCCTGGTGGGCGGCTTCAACCAGGAGTTCTTGCTCGTCGGCGAGGAGGGGGCGCAGCGCGATCTGCCCCAGGTGGCGGGCGCCACCAGTAGCCTGGCCCTTCCGCTGATGATGCTCACCACGCCCGCGACCCTGATCGGCGAAGAGATCTTCGCCGCCGAGGCGTATGTCGCCTCGCCCGGGCCGCCTCAGGCCCGCCTGCTGACCCAGGACGTGCTACGGACAGCCGTGATCCTGCTGCTGATCGGCGGCTTTGTCTACAGCCTGCTTCAGCCGGCCCTCGGTCTGCCACCCCTGCCTCTGTCGCTCTAAGTCCTGAGCGTAGCGCGGAAGAGCGTATGTCGCTGCTGCGAGATCCAAAACGCCTGCTGGCTGTCCTGATCGCCGGGGTCTGCGGGCTGATCGTGCTCGTCGACTACGCCGGCGGCGGCGGCGGTTTCGCGGTGGCCGCGAATGTGCTGGTCGACTGGGCCGCGGTGATCACGGCGATCGCCTTGCTGCTGGGCGTCTTCAGCGTGGCGGCCTCGCACCTCGGGCGCGTGCGCAGACGCAGCGCCGACTGGGCGTATAGCCTCGTGCTGATCCTGGGCATGCTGGCCGTGATCGTCGTCGGGATCTTCTTTCCGCTGCCGGGCCGCGCCGGGATCGTGCTGCCCGGAAGCCTGGCCGAGGTGCCGATTCGCAGCTTCTTCCGCATCGTCTACGAGCCCCTCGCGGCCAGCCTGCTGGCCTTGCTGGCCTTCTTCAGCCTTAGTGCCGCCCTGCGGGCCCTGCGCCGCGGCAGCGCCGAGGCGATTGTGATTGTCGTCGTGGCGGCTCTGGCGCTGCTCGCCCAGTTGCCGCCCGTCGCCGCGCTGCCCGGCATCGGGCTCGCCGCCCAGTGGCTCAACGACTATGTGGCACTGGCCGGCGCCCGCGGGCTGCTGATCGGCGCCGCTATTGGCGCGCTCGTCGCCGGGGTCCGTGTGCTCCTCGGCTTCGATACGCCATACCTCGATCGCTGACATGGAACATCTGCCGCCCTGGCTTCGTAACGTGCCCCTTCCGCCGCGCCCGCCCGGTCGCGCCGAAGCGCCTGCGCCGCCCGCCGCCCCGCCCGCGGGGGGCGATGATGAGATGCCCTCGTGGCTGGTCGAGCTCCAGGGCGAGGTGGCCGATGACGCCGGAGAAGGCCAGGGCGTCACCCCTGACTGGCTCGCCGACCTGGCGGAGCCCGCCCAGGCTGAGGAGCAGGCCGCGCGCCCCGAGCCCTTCGTCGACGCCTCGTGGCTGAACGACCCCGCCGGCGAGACGCCTCAGGCCGAGGCCGCCGAGCAGGACGAGCAGCAGAGCACCACCTCGCGCGTCAAGATGCCCGTCGGGGCGACCGATTGGCTGCGCAGTATCGGCCACGACCCCGACGCCCGCTCCGAGCCGCTCTCCGAGCCGCTCAGCTCGATGGAGGACCAGAGCGGGGTCCCCGAGTGGCTGCGCGACCTGACCGCCGACGAGGTGGCCCGCGGGATCGAGGCCGAGGCGCCCGACTCGCAGCCCCGCTTCGACCCGGCCGCCCCCGGCTGGCTGGCCGACGATACGCCAACCCCTGACGCCAGCACGGTCTCGGCGAACTTCAAGGGCTCGCCCGGCGATGAGACGGCCGAGGAGATCCCGGACTGGCTGCAGCATGTGGCCGGCGCCAACGAGGTCAGGCAGCCCAGGGCCGAGCAGGGCCCGCCCGCCGACCTGGCAGGCAGCGCCGAGATGCCGGCCTGGCTGCGCGATCTGGGCGAGGGCGAGGCAGTCGCCGAGGCGTCTGCCGCCGAAGATGAGCCGGCCTGGCTGCGCGATGCAGCCCTGCGCCCGCCCACAGACCGGCTGGCCGGCGAGGAGATCGACGTGCCGGCCTGGCTGCGCAACGCCGATGAGCCGGCGCCCGCCGCGCCTCCTCCGTGGCCAGCTGCGGTCGATCAGCCCGCGGCCGAGCCGGCGGGCGACGACGAGATGCCCTCGTGGCTGCGCGAGGCCGCACCCTCGGCCGATCAGCCTACGGGCGCCGTGGCGCCCGCCTCCTCGCCCCGCGACGAGCCGCCAGCCTGGCTGCAGGAACCGCCGCCATCCCCGCTGGGGCTAAGGGCGTCGAACGAGGCCGATGAGGCGCCGGCCTGGCTGCGCGAGGCGGAGG
>CAZKTU010000122.1:14643-18548 GCA_964555675.1 uncultured Oscillochloris sp. | reverse complement strand
TACGCCGCCGACGCCGAGTCGGGCCAGCTGCGCATCGAGCGCAACTCCTACGACCTGGCCGAGGATTTCTATGTGCGGGTCACCGCGCCCGCCGGCAGCAGCTTCAACCTGTCGGTCAGCCGCGAGGGCAGCTTCTGCTCGAACGTGACCCCGCCCGCCGCCGGCCTCCCGGTCTTCACCCAGAGCCCCGCCGCCGGCGCGCGCGACACCCTGATCGTCTGGGACTCGTCGCGCTACGCCGAGCCCGAGCGCGCCGCCCTCGCCGCCGACCTGCTGGCCTTCGCCGCCAGGGCCGAGATCGACGGCGAGCTGATCGACCTGAGCGCAACCCTGGATAGTGGCGAGGCCCGCTTCCCGCGCGTCGTCGAGGCCCGCAAGAGCCTGGCCCCCGAGCTCTTCGAGAGCTGCGCCGCCGCCGCGAATATCGTCGCCGGCGAGATCAAGCAGGTCATCGACGCCCACCGCGCGGTCAACCAGGCCGGCGCCACGACCAGCCTGAAGTATATCGTGCTGGTCGGCGGCGACGACGCTATCCCCTTCTTCCGCTACCCCGACGTGGCCGGCCTGGCCAGCGAGAAGGAGTACATCCCGCCCGTGCGCCCCGACAGCGCCTCGGACGCCAGCCTGCGCGAGGGCCGCGTCCAGGGCCAGGACGGCTACGGCAGCTCGGTCAGCATCTGGCGCGGCTCGTACGCCCTGCCCATCCCCGACCTGGCCGTCGGCCGCCTGGTGGGCGACCCGGCCACCATCAGCGGTATGCTCGCCGCCTACAGCGGCGCCAATGGCCAGGTCAGCCCCAGCTCGGCCCTGGTCACCGGCTACGACTTCGTGGCCGACGGCGCCGAGGCCGTGGCCGCCGAGTTGCAGGCCGGCCTGACCGCCCCGGGCGCGCCCGCCGTGGCCCCGACTACGCTCATCCAGCCCGTGGGCCAGGCCCCCGACGGCCCCGACGCCTGGAGCGCCCAGGATCTGCGCGACCTGCTGCTCGACCCGAGCAAGCGCAACGACCTGGTCTTCTTCACCGGCCACTTCGCCGCCGGCTCGGCCCTGGCCGCCGACTATCAGACCAGCCTGCTCGCCGCCGAGGTGGCCGACTCTCAGGCCGACTTCACCAATACGCTCGTCTTCGGCCTGGGCTGCCACAGCGGCTATAACGTGCCCGGCCCCGACGCCCTGGCCGGCTTCTCGCCCGAGCCCGATTGGGCCGAGGCCTGGGCCCGCAAGGGTGCGACCTACATCGCGGCCACCGGCTTCGCCTATGGCGACACCGAGCTGGTCGAGTACGGCGAGCGCTTCCTGCTCAACCTGACCCGCGCCATGAGCGAGGGCGACGCCCCCGTCGCCATCGGCAGGGCCCTGGTCGAGGGCAAGCGCGACTACCTGGCCCAGAAGGCCGCCCTCAGCGGCATCGACGAGAAGACCCTGATCCAGTTCAACCTCTATGGCCTGCCGATGCTGCGGGTGAGCCTGCCCGGCGACCCCACCGCCGCCGGGATCACACCCGACGTGGTCGACAGCGTCGAGCCCGTCGCCCCGCTCAGCCCCGCCCAGGACTACGGGCTCGCCGTCGGCAAGCAGGGCGGCTCGCAGCTGATCACGGTCAACCCGGCCCCGCAGGTGCGCACGGTCGACCTGCAGGACCAGGACGACAACCTGATCACCGCGACTTACCTCGTGGGCGCCGGCGGCGACGTGGTCGCCAATCCGGCCGAGCCGATCTTCCCCCTCGAGGCCTACGACGTGAGCGTCGCGGGCCAGGCCCTGCGCGGCATCGGCTTCCGCGGCGGCAGCTTCGAAGACCTGGCGGGCATCACGCCCCTGACCGCCTCGCCGGCCACCGAGTTCTCGGGCGGCCACCCGGGCTTCTACAGCGAGAGCTTCTACCCGCTGCAGACCTGGAGCTCGAACCACTACGACGCCATCGACGGCGGCCCGACCCGGCTCATGATCGTCCCGGCCCAGTTCCGCTCGACCCCCGGCGCCCTCGCGGGCACCATGCGCGTCTACTCGAGCCTGCAACTGAAGCTCTTCTACCTCGCCGCCGACTGGCCCGGCTCGCCCATCCGCGCGGCCGGCCTGGCCACGGCCCCCGAGATCGTGCAGGTGACCAGCGAGCGCCTCGACAACGATAAGGTGGGCTTCAAGGTCAACGTGGTCGACCGGGCCGGCATCGGCGTGCAAGAGGTCTGGGTCACCTACAACACGCCCGGCAGCGGCCTGTGGGAGTCTGTCGACCTGAGCCAGAGCGACGCCGCCAACCCGACCCTCTGGAGCGGACCCGCCGGCGGGATCGACCTGCCCGACGGGACCGTCTACATGGTCCAGGCCGCCGGCGCCGCCGGCAAGGTCAGCCTGGACACCAACGCCGGCGCCTTCTACCTGGTCGACCCGCTCGTGCCCGTCGTGCCGCCGGCCGAGGTCAAGGGCACCGCGATCGCGGCAGTCAGCCTGGCCGACAGCGGCGACTATGACACAGGGGCGGCGATCAGCGTGCGCCTCGCCACCCTCGAGGCCGAGCCCGCGGCCCTCGCCGGCAAGATCCTGCGCCTGGCCCTCGGGACGCAGTTCGCCTTCGCCACCACCGACGCCGACGGCGTGGCGAGCTTCCGCCTCAACCTGACCCAGGACCCGGCGACCTACCCGCTGGTGGTCAGCTTCGCCGGCGAGCCCAGCTTCACCCGCTCGCAGCTGGCCAGCAGCTTCACGATCAGCCCCGACGCGACCGTGCTGAGCCTCAGCCCCGACGGCCCGCTCAGCATCTACGAGGACGAGGTCGCGAGCTACACCGCGATCCTGCGCACTGACGACGGCGAGGGCCCCGGCAGGCCGATCGCCGACCGCACGATCATCTTCACCGTCCAGCCCGCCGAGGGCGAGAGCTTCGGCGTGGCCGTCAGGACCAACCTGAACGGCCAGGCCACCCTCAGCGTTGGCCCGCTGAGCCCGGGCAGCTACACGGTGCGGGCGGCCTTCGACGGCGGCCCGAGCATCCCGTATGTAGCCTCTGGCCCCGTCGAGCGCGCCCTGAGCGTGCTGCCCATCCCCGAGCTCGAGACGGTGATCAGCGCCGGCCCGTCGGGCGAGGTGAGCGACGGCAACGCCAGCTTCAGCTTCAGCGGCAGCGGCGGCCGGGGCGCCCTGGGCTTCCAGTGCTCGCTCGACGGGGCCGACTTCGCGGGCTGTAGCAGCCCGGTCAGCTACAGCGAGCTCGGCGAGGGCCCCCACACCTTCCGCGTGCGCGCGGTGGACGGGCGCAGCCTGTTCGACGACACCCCGGCCGAGGCCGCGTGGACGGTGCGCCGGCCGGCGCCCGAGACCACGATCACGGCCGGGCCGCCCGCCGTGATCGACGAGGACACGCCGGTCACGATCAGCTTCACCGGCAGCGGCGGTTTTGGCGCCCTGCGCTTCGAGTGCAGCCTGAACGAGGCCCCCTTCGCCGCGTGCGCCAGCCCCTTCGAGCGTTCAGGGCTGGAGGAGGGCAGCTATACCCTGCAGGTGCGCGCCGTGGACAGCCGCGGCGTGGCCGACCCGAGCCCGGCGCTGCGCAGCTGGGTCGTCGAGGAGCGAGAGGAGCAGGAGCCGCTCTACCGGGCCCGCCAGGTCGGCGACCGGGTCTGGATCGAGCGCAACGTCGCCCGGGCCGGGCTCGGCGACTACGACGGCGAGCCCTTCGACGGCTGGGCCCTGGTGGGCCGCACCAACGGCGCCAGCGACAACGGCCAGCTACGCGGCTTCTACATCGGCGAGGACGGCAGGCCCTACGTGATCAACTTCAACCTCAGCCGCAACAAGGGCGACCGCTGCATCGTGCTCACCCCGATCAGCCTCGACGTGGTGCTCAAGGGCCAGACCCGCCTGATGCGCAGCGTCCAGGACCCCATCCCCTGCCCCGCCACCGGCCC
>CAZKTU010000122.1:0-14543 GCA_964555675.1 uncultured Oscillochloris sp. | reverse complement strand
TCAGATCGCGCTCGCCAGGGCGGCCGCCGCGTCGGGCGTGAGGGCCTGCCCCGCGGCGAAGAGCGCGCCCGCGGCCTCGCCCAGCGCGGCCCGCGCGCCGGCCAGCTGGCGGTCGAGGGCCTCTTGCTCGGCGGGCGGCAGGGGCGTGCCGACCTCGGCGCGCAGGGCCGCGGCGGCGCCGGCCAGGCGCAGGGCCAGCTCGGCGGCGCCACGGGCGGCGGCCAGACCCGCATAATCTTCGAGGCAGTAGGCCAGGCCCAGCCGGTCGCCGATCTCGCGGTTGAGCTCGAGGCTCTCGCGCAGCAGCGCCGGCAGCTCGCCGTGGTCGCCCTGGTGCAGCAGCAGGTTCGAGAGGCTGCTGAGCGCATTGGCCACGCCCCACTTGTCGCCCAGGCTGCGGCGCACCGCCAGGCTCTCCTCGAGCAGGCGGCGGGCGGCGGGCATGTGGCCCTGGTAGCGCTCGATCAGCCCCAGGTTGTTGAGGGCCACGCCGATCGCCCAGCGGTCGCCGATCTCGCGCAGGCGGGCCAGAGCCTCGGTGAAGAGCCTGCCAGCCGGCCCGTACTCCTCGTTGTACATCGCGACCAGGCCCAGGTTGTTGAGCATGGCCGCCTCGCCGGGCCGGTCGCCCAGCTCGCGGCGCAGGGCCAGGCTCTCCTCATAGAGCGTGCGCGACTCGTCGAGGTTGCCCTGCTGCGCCGCCACCGTTCCGGCGCCCTTGAGGGCGTTGGCGCGGGCGGCCAGCAGCTCGGGGGTGCGCGGCGCCGTCTCGGACAGGTACTGGCTCTCGGCGAAGCAGAGGGCCGCCTGGCCGTACTCGCCCTGCATGCGAAAGACCTCGCCCAGGTCGGCCAGGGTCTGGATGGCCCCGGCCACATCGCCCATCTCGAGGCAGGCGCGGCGCGCCCTATCGAGCCAGGCCCGCGCCTCGGCGTGGTCGGACTGCTTGCGGTAGAGCCAGCCGATCGCCCGCTCGCACTCGACCTCGGCGCGCCGGTCGCCCCTGCGCACGGCCAGCTCGTGGGCGCGCCGATAGCTGCTCGCGGCGGCGGGCCACTCGCCCATCAGCTCCTGCACCTGGGCCAGGCGGAAGAGCGTCGGACCTTGCTCGTCCTCGGGCAACAGGGTCAGGAGCCGCGTGTAGTAGTCGACGGCGGCGTGATTTGCATAGGCCGCCTGGGCCGCCCGCGCCGCCCGCCCCAGGTAGAGGCGCCGCTTGTCGTCGTGCTGGCTCAGGTCGAAGTGGTAGGCCAGCACGTCGACAAACTGGTCGATCAGCTCGCCGTAGGTCCGCTCGATGAACAGCCCCAGCTCGCCGTGGAGCCAGGCCCGCGTCTCGAAGGGCAGGCTCTCGTAGGCCACGCCGTGGGTCAGGATATGCTTGAAGAGATAGACCGAGTCGGGCTCGGGCTGGTCGAGCAGAGTCAGCTCCATGCGATTGAGCAGCTCGAGGTCGGTGCGCACCTGCAACGGCTGGCCCAGGTCGGGCAATACACCCCAGAGCCAGGCGGCCCGGAAGAGGCGCCCGATCACCGCGGCCACCTTGAGGGTCGCCTTCTGAGCCTCGCTCAGCTGGTCGATCCGGCTGAGGATGAGGCTATAGAGGCTCGCCGGCATGTCGAGCTGCTCGAGCTCGGCGGCGGTCTGGGGGGCCAGGTTGCGGCTATGCAGATAGTTGAGCAGCTCCTCGATGAAGAAGGGGTTGCCCTGGCTGCGCACCACCAGGCGCGTCACCACCTCGTCGCTGAGGGCTATGGGCATATCGAGATGGACCTGCTTGAGCGTGATCAGGTCGGCGGCCTCGCCGGGGGTCAGCTCGCCCAGGGCGATCTGGGTGCAGTGATCGAGGGCCAGGATGCGCGGCGGGCGCAGGTGGTCGAGCTCGGGCGGGCGCATCGCCGCCAAGATCAGCACCGGCGCGTCGACAACCGCCCGCCCGAGCAGCTCGAGCAGCTCGTGCGAGAGCGGGTCGAGCCAGTGGGAGTCCTCGAGCACGAGCATGATCGGCCGCTCGGCGGCGCGGGCCAGCAGACAGGCGACGAGCAGGCTCTCGAGCGAGATCTTGCGCAGCCGCGCGTCGAGCGAGCGGGTCAGCTCGTTGTCGGGGATGCTCAAGTTGACCACGGGGGCCAGCAGCGGTAGGCGCGGCAGCAGCTCGGGGTCGATCGCCAGCAGGGCGGCCTCGAGGGCGGCCAGCTGCTCGGCGTGGGGCCGCGTCCGGTCGAGGCCGAAGAACGGCTGCCAGATGCTCTCCCAGACCAGGTAGCTGTCGTTGGTGCCGTACGACTGGGCCTCGCCGGCATAGACCATCATGCCGCGGTCCTCGGCCAGGCGCATGGCCTCGACCACCAGGCGCGATTTGCCCAGGCCCGCCTCGGCGATGATCGCAATCAGCCGGCCGTGGCCCGCCAGCACCTCGTCGGTGATCGCGCCGATGCGGGCCAGCTCGCTATGGCGACCCACCAGGGGCAGGCCATAGCGGGCGGCCTGGGCCAGGGTCGGCGAGCGCTCGAGGGTCGCGACGAGCCTGTAGGTCTCGAGCGGCTCGCTGCGGCCCTTGACCAGCAGCGGCGCCAGCTGCTCCCACACGAAGGCCCCGCCGGTGCGGCTCTGGGCCGCGGCGCTGACATAGACCTGCCCGGCGGGGGCCGCCTGCATCAGCCGGGCGGCCATATTGGCCTCTTCGCCGAGGGCCCCGTAGGTGCGGCGGGTCTCGCCGCCATAGGCGCCGGTGCGCATACGGCCCTGGCTGATGCCGATCTGGGGCGCGACGAAGGCGAGGGAGGGCGGCGGGGCGCGCAGCAGCAGGGCGGCCTGGGCCGCGCGGGCCGGGTCGTTCTCGTGGGCCAGGGGCGCCCCGAAGGCGCAGTAGAACGAGCTGCCCTTGTCGCCGATGGTCAGCTGGAGCAGGGCGCCGCCGTAGCGGGCCACGATCCCCTGCGACCAGCGGATGAAGGCGTCGAGCTTGGCGCCAGCCTCGGGGTCGCCATCGTAGTCGATGCCCTCGAACTGCACAAAGAGGGCCACCACGGGACGCAGCTCGGCGAGGAACTGACCCTGGCCGCTGGCGAGACGGGCGTAGACCGGCGGCAGCAGCCAGGGGCGCAGGCGCTCGAGGGGCACGGCGTCGAGGGCGAGGGAGGGCCAGGGCTCGGGCGAGACGGGGGCGTTCAGGCCGAGGATGGTGGCGAAGCCCCGATCCTGGCTCTCGTCGGGGCGCCACTCGCCGATCTGCGGGGGTGCGGCCATTGCGGCCACAGCCTCGGCCGAGGCCAGGATCTCGCCGCGGCGGGCGGCCTTATCGGCCAGGGCCAGACGGCTGATCGTCGCGCCGGCCAGGGCGTCCATCAGCTGGATCGCGGGGTCGCCGACCACATAGCGCCGCACGGGGCCGTAGGTGATCACCACCTTGATCGCCAGCGTCACGGCGGCGCCACCGGGCGTGCGCAGCTCGGCGAAGCCCGCCATGAGCTGCTGCATGGCCAGGGCGCAGGCGGCGGCCCGGTCGGTCGCGCCCTGGGCCCCCTCGTCGAACCAGCAGGTGATCGCGTCGCCGGCGAAGGCGATCACCGTGCCGTGGTAGCGGTCGACCTCGGCGATCAGGGCCGTGTAGATGCGGTTGAGCTGGCGCGAGAGCTCTTCGGCGCCGCGCTGGGGGCCGAGCTCGCGGGCCAGGGTATTGGTGAGGGGGGTGAAGCCCGACACATCGGCGAAGAGGGCGGCGCCCACGGCGGCCTCGGGCAGGCCCACGCCTGCCGCGAGGGCGAAGCGACGATCAATCGGGATGTAGGGCGCGATGCGCTGCTGCGGCATAGGGTTCGCCCTCAGTCGGCGGAGTGTTCGGCCGCCAGAGCCGAGGCCAGAAGCGCCTCGAGGGCCCTGATATTGCGCTCTTTACCCTCCGAGCGCAAGCTGCGGGCCGAGTCCGTCCAGTAGCGATGCTGGCGTACAAAGGCGCCCTGCTGGCTGTACCATTGTGCGTCGGTGAACCGCGCGCCGAAGGCGGCCATTTCGACCCGCAGCATGCGGTTGAGCAGGAGAAAGTCGTCGCGGCCCAGCAGGTCGAGGTCGCTGTCGGCCAGGATGCCGGCCAGGCGTGACGTCGGCGTCTGGGGCAGGCGCGTGGCAAGGATCATCCCGCTGACGCTCGCAATCTGGGCCGGGCTATAGCCGAACTGGGGCAGGCTCTCCTCGACGATGCCGATCCCGGCCAACTCGTGGCCGTCGCGCCGCTGGACGAAGCCAATATCGTGAAAGTAGGCCGCTGTGCGCAGCAACAGCAGATCCTCGCCGCCGCAGCCCTCCATTGCGGCAAGCCGTTCGGTGGCCGGCACGACCTCGTCGCGCGTGTGGGCGATGGAGTGGTAGCAGAGCGCGGGGTTGAGCTCACGCTCGAGCCTTGCCAGCGCATAGCGCCGTGCCTGCTCGAAGTCGGGCTCGCTCATTGCCAGGCCCTTTCTCAATCAAGGCCTGCGAGCGACAGCTCGCACCGCGAACTCGCTGATCTGAACGGTTGCACACGGTGGAATTGTGACGCTACGACGGCCGGACATACACAATTGGGCCGGACGCGTCGGTGACAATGCGTCCGGCCCAATTATAGCCCGCCCGTTGGGGGGCTGCCAGAGTCTAGCGCGGCAGCTGCGGGCGCGGCTCGTAGGCCTGGCCCTCGATCACCTGGGCCATCCCCTCGTCGCCCAGGCCGAGGGTGCGCGCGGCGATCCAGCCCAGGGTGAAGGTGGGGATGGGCTGGGTGAATGGGATCAGGGCCTCGATCGCGGCCTTGTTGCGCAGGCCCTTCAGGCCGAGACGGTCGAGCACGATCCAGCTGACCGGGGCGGCGAAGATGTCGAGCCCGAAGTCGAGCAGGTCGAGCAGAACCACCAGGGTCAGCGGGACATAGCGCAGCGTGGCGAAGAAGCCGGCCGTGGGCGGCACATTCAGGCGGCTGATCTGGCGCCAGATCAGGGCCAGGCCGATCACGGCGATCGTCAGCGCGACGCCCATGGCGATCAGCAGCCAGAAGAAAAAGGTGCCAAGCTGTTCCATATATTCCTCCCAATCCAGAGCCTATCTGGTGTCACAACTACACCTTAGACGTCGGGCTCACCCCCCGTGTTGCGCCCTGTGAGCAAGACCCAGGCCAGGTAGGCCGCCAGCGGCACGCCAATTGCCATGACTAGGGTCGAGAGCTCGAGGGCTGCCCCGAACGGCGGCTGGTCGTAGTCGAGGGCCCGCAGCGGTGTGACCAACGGCGATGTGATGCCGTATAACAGATTGATCGCGGGGTTGTCGGGCCTTGCGGCCAGGAGTCGGGCCAGCAACCGGGCCAGCAGCAGGGCCTCAAGGGCCCCCGCGGCCCAGACCAGCCAGATTGCCCACCGATTGGGCCCCAAACCGTGGATCTTTCTGGCCTCGTGTTTCGTCATAGATAGTGAGCCCCGCTCAGCTGATCGTTGTTCCGCCATCAATCTCTCATCCTTCTATGACTTTCGACCTATGGTAACGGTTACGCCCGTCTGCTACACTTATGGCAGTGAGCTTCCCAGCCACCCATTCCCCCGGTCTCACCCATAGTCTGACGGCGACACAGGACAAGAGGGCCACGCCGTGATCAACGCGACCACCCACACGGGCGCCGAAGGCGCCCTGCGCGATCGACTCATACCAGTCCGCCAGATCGGGCCGCGCGCCTTCACGGCCATGGTCGGTCTCGAGCTGATCCTCATGATCGGCGTGCTGGTCTGGGCACTGTCCGCCCTGCTGCCGCCCGCGACGCCCCTGGCAAGTGGCCACGACATCAGCCCGGTACACGAGGCCATCCGCGCCCGCGTCGGCGGCGCCGTGGTCGACCCGCTGATCGAGCTGAGCCCGGGCCTCAGCGCCCGCTCCAGCAACCTGCGCGGCTTCAGCCACGACGGCGCGACCTACTACTACTATGTCGAGGGCGCGGCCAACTTCGACCCCTACAGCCGCGGCGCGGTCGACGGCCACGAGATCGAAGTCCTGCTGCGCGACAGCAGCGGCCCCGCCACCGTGGTCATCTACAAACTCCTCTGAGGTCGCGTCGTCGGCGCCCCTAGACAGCGGAGAGGGCCTGGCCCTCTCCGTTTTTGTTTGCCTCACTGGTTCGGCTTCTTGCCCTCGGCCCAGTCGCCCCAGTCGCGCTCCTCGGCGGCGCGGATGGCCCGGCGCTTGGCCGCCCGGCGCGACAGCGGGATGACCTCTTGCAGCACCGCGTAGAGGGGCTGCTCGAGCTCGGGATGCAGCTTGAGGGCCTCGTCGACCGTCGTCATGTCGAAACCGCGCGCGTGGAGCGCGTGGGCCAGACGTCGCGCCTCCTCCTGGTCATCGGCCAGGAGGGCGGCGACAAGCTGGTACTCGAGGGGCTCGCTGGCTTCCATGGGCGCCTCTCTGGCTCTGGCGGGCGGCCCTCAGGCGGTGAGCAGGATCGGCCCGTCGTCGGTGATGGCCAGGGTATGCTCGAACTGAGCCGAAAGCTTGCCGTCGGCGGTGCGCACCGTCCAGCCGTCGCGCTCGAGCTTGGTCTCGGCTCGGCCGAGGTTGATCATGGGCTCGATCGTGAAGACCATGCCGGCCAGGATCTTGCGCCCCGTGCCGGGGTCGCCGTAATGCAGCACCGTGGGGTCCTCGTGAAGGTTGCGCCCCAGCCCATGGCCCGTGTACTCGCGCACCACCGCGAAGCCGGCACCCTCGGCGTGGCGCTGGATTGCCGCGCCGATATCGCCCAGGGTTTTGCCGACGTGGGCCTGCTCGATGCCCAGGTCGAGACAGCGCTTCGCCGCGTCGAGCAGGCGGCGGGTCTCGTCGCTGACCTCGCCGACCGCAAAGGTCTCGCAGGCGTCGCCGATCCAGCCGTTGAGGCGCAGCCCGATGTCGATGCCGATGATATCGCCCTGGCGCAGCCGCTCTTTCTTGCTGGGGATGCCGTGGCAGATCACGTCGTTCACCGAGGCGCAGATCGTGCCGGGGAAGGGCGGGATCTGGGCCCATCCGCGGCTGCTGCGCGGCACGTATCCTTTATAGACCGGCTCGGCCCCGCGCGAGAGGATAAACTCCTCGGCGATGGCGTCGAGCTCGGCTGTTGTAACCCCTGGCCGGATCTGCTCGCGAAGGAGCTCGAAGGTCTCGCGCACCAGGCGCCCCGACTCGCGCAACAGCTCGATCTGGCGGGGACTTTTCAGCGTAATCGGCATAGCGCACCCTGAATGACATCGGTACAATAGACTACAGTATACCCCATAACGCTGAGGTACCCGCACTGTGTTCCTGCGACACCACGCCCCCCTGACCCGCGGCCTCCTGGCGGCCGGCCTGCTTGCCGCCCTGTCGGCCTGCGCCCCCGAGCCACCCGAGACCGTGCTGCCGACCCTGCCGGCCGTCCTGGATATCACCCCCGCGCCCACCCTCGATATCGACGCGACGGCCACCGCCTTCGCCAACCTGGCCCTCCCTACGCCTACGGCCGCGGCCCTCTATACCGTACAGGCCGGCGACACCCTCAGCGACCTGGCCGACCGCTTCGATACCACCGTCGACGAGCTGGTCGCCGCCAACGGGCTGACCGACCCCAACAACCTGCAGCCGGGGCAGACCCTGCTCATCCCCTCGCTGCTGCGCACGCCCGTGGCCGGCCCCCAGGCGCCCATGGTCACGCCTTCGCCCACCCTATCTACGCCTTAAGGCCGATTCGCGCACATTGGCCGAAAGTGCCCTTGACACGGCCCGCAGACTTCGGTATATTGTTCGTGTGGGATGTATCAATCAAAACTGCCGACCAGGCACGAAGGAGGTGATGCCCATGAATGATAGTAAGCGTATGGGCGTCGCCGTTGGTGCGACTCTCTAGGTCTCACCGAACCGGCGACCCCTTTCCCCAGGAGAGCCCCTGCACCGCAGGGGCTTTTTCTTTGCCCTAGCCACCGCACTATGCAACAGCGCCTCCTGATACTGTTCGCCACCGCCCTCGCCCTCGTCGGCGTCGGCCTCGCCTGGGCGGGCCAGCAGCCCCGCCCCTACGCCCCGCGCGGCCAGGGCGACCTGCACCTCGCCCTCGGCGACTCGTTGGCCTGGGGCTTCAGGCTCGACGAGCAGGCCACGCAGAGCTATCCGGCCCTGGTCGGCGCCGACCTCGCCGGCCGCGCCCCCATCGAGACCGTCAACCTCGCCGTGCCCGGCGAGACGACCGGCTCGTTTGTCGGCCGGCAGCTGCCCCGCGCCGTGGCCCTGCTGCGCGAGGCCCGCGGCAAGGGCCTGCGGGTCAGCCCGATCACCCTCGACATCGGCGGGAACGACCTGCGCAACGTCGAGCGGGCCGGCGTCGCCGAGCGGGCCGCCGCCGTCGATACGGCCAGGCGCAATATCGCGCGCATCCTCGACGAGCTGCAGGCCGCCGCCGGCCCCGCCGCCGACATCGCGATCATGACCTACTACAACCCCTACGGGGGCGACCCTAGCCTCGAGGGTGGCGACGCCTATTGGGTCGAGCAGCTCAATCAGGCCATCCGCGAGGAGGCCGGGCGCCGCGGTGTCGCCGTGGCCGATGTCTACGACGACTTCACCGGCGGGCGCTTCTACACCCACACCTTCATCCTCTTCGGCGATATCCACGCCAATGCCCAGGGCCATCGCCTGATCGCCGAGCGCTTCCTCGAGGCCCTCGCCTACCCCTGAAGGCTGGCACGCTCTTTGCTCCTCTAGCCCTGCGAGATTTGGCAGTGAAAGGAGGAGCGCCGTGACAGAGCGACAGAGCGATGATCTGGTCGAGATCCTGCGCAGGCGGCTGGGGGTACGCTACCCGAGCGGAATCGACGAGGGCCGCGCCGCCATGGCCCGCGCCCTGCGCGACGAGCTGTCCCTTGGCGCCGACGAGGCCGACGCCTTGCTGCGCGGCCTGATCGACGCGGGGCAGATCCGTTATGTGACCGGCGACGAGCGCGACCCCATGCTGGACCCCGGGGCCAGGGACGACGAGCGCCCGGACCAGCAGGGCCACACCTCGACGCGCGACCCCCTCGAGACCGGCGTCGGCCTGAACCCCATCCCCGCCCAGGGCGGGCCCCAGGAGGGCCTCAGCGGCCTCAAGGCGGGCGCCGCGCTGCCCGTCTCGGGCGCGGGCACGGGCTCGCCGGCGGCCGGACCCTTGGCGGTGGCGGCCGCGACCGGCGACGCTATGACCGACGAGCCCACAGGCGCGCGGGGCCCCGGCTACTGGGACATTGGTGCAGGGACGTCGGGGGTGGTACCGTCGACGACGCGCAAGGGCCAGGTCGAGCCGAAGGGGACCTAGCAGTCAGGCGGGTTTGCTCGCCTCGTAGACCACGCGGGGCGCGTCGGGCGGGGCGAGCTGCCAGTCGGGGGTGCGGCGAGCGATCAGGGTCAGGCCCGCGGCGGCGAGGGCGGCCACCACCTCCTCGTCGCGCCAGGCCCGCTCGGCATGGGTCTCCTCGCCGCGCCACCAGCGCTCGCCCTCGCGCACGAACCAGACGATCCGGCCGTGGGCCAGGCGCGCGCTCCCGTCGTAGCTCAGGCGGTTATAGACCAGGATGCCGCCCTCGTCGTAGACGACCTGGTCGACGTCGTCCCAGGCCGCGAACTCGTGCTCGGTGTTCAGGTCGAAGATCAGGCGCCCGCCCGGGGCGAGCAGCTGCGCGGCCCCCGCCAGAGTCTGCGCGAGCTCGCCGTCGCCCGTGAGGTAGTTGAGGCTGTCGTACAGGCAGGTGATCAGGTCGAACGAGGCGGGATGCAGGGGGTAAGCTGAAGGCGCGCCGATCGGCAAGTACCTGATGTCGGCCTCGATAAAGGTGATGGGGAGAGCTTGGGCGCGGGCGCGGGCGATGGCGAGCATCTCGGGCGAGCGGTCGACCCCGACCGTCTCGGCGCCGGCCGCGGCCAGGGCCAGGGTGGCCGCACCCGTGCCGCAGGCCAGGTCGAGGGCCCGGGCGGGCGGCTCCGGCAAGGCGGCGAGGACGCGCCCGACCAGACCCTGGGCGAAGGCGCCCTGGCCGATGGCGTCGTAGATGGGTGCGTAGCCGCGGTAGAGCTCCATGATTCTGCCGGCGGCCCGCGGCTAAGCGGCCAGTTGCTCCCACTGAGCGTACTTCTCGGCGAGCAGGGTCTCGAGCTCGGCATACTGGGTGCCGAGGGCCGTGACCTTCTTGACGTCCTGGGCGGCGCTGGCGCGCTCGAGGTCCGCCTTGAGCTTGCCGAGCTCCTGCTCGAGCAGGGCCACCTCGGCCTCGATCGCGGCCAGGCGCTTCTTGCGCTGCCGGTCCTCTGGTGAGGACGGGCCGGCGGTCGTCGCCGAGGGGGCGGGGATCCTGGCTGGCTCCTGGCGCTGGGCGGCGCCCTGGCTATCGTCGGCCGTCTGCCGCCGCTCGTCCTGGCGATCGCGGGCCAGCACGAAGTCGCTGTAGCCGCCGAGGTACTCGCGCACGCGGCCCTGCTCGACATTCCAGACCTTGTCGGCCACGGCGTCGATGAAGTAGCGGTCGTGAGAGACGAAGAGGATCGAGCCGGGGTACTCCTTGAGCACGCCCTCGAGGGCCTCGCGGGCGCCGATGTCGAGGTGGTTGGTCGGCTCGTCGAGGATGAGCAGGTTGCCGGGCAGCAGGGTGAGCTGGGCCAGTGCCACGCGCGAACGCTCGCCGCCGCTGAGGTCGCCGACGCGCTTGAAGACGTCGTCGCCGCTGAAGAGGAAGCGCCCGAGCAGATTGCGGGCCGCCGGCTCGCCCAGGCTGGGGCTGGCGCGGGTCAACTCCTCCAGCACGGTGGCGTTCCAGTTGAGCACATCGTGGCCCTGGGCGTAGTAGCCGATATGCACCTTGTGGCCCAGGCGCGGCAGGCCCTGGAGCGGCTTCAGCTCGTCGATCAGGGTGCGCAGCAGGGTCGTCTTGCCGGCGCCGTTGGGGCCGAGGAGGGCCACCCGGTCGCCGCGGTGGATCTCGAGGCCGTCGGCGCGCAGCAGCACGCGCGGGTCGGACTCGTGGCGCCGGTCGCCGGGGTAGCCCACCACCAGGCCATCGAGGGCCAGCACGAGCTCACCGCTGCGCAGCTTCGAGTCGAGGAAGAGCCGCAGCTTGGTCTGCTCCTTGGGGCGCTCGAGGCCGTGGTCGCGCTTGAGGCGCTCGAGGCGCTTCTCGCGGCCCTTGGCCTCGCGGGCGCGCTGGCCGGCCTTGTAGCGGCGGATGAAGTCCTCGGTCTTGGCGATGAAGTCCTGCTGGGCCTGAAACTCCTTCAGGCGGCGCTCGAGGCGCTCGGCCTTCAGCTCGAGGTACTTATTGTAGGGGGCCGGGTAGTCCTCGAGCTTGCCGAAGGCGATCTCGAGGGTGCGCTTGGTGACCCGGTCGAGGAAGTAGCGGTCGTGGGAGATCACGATCATCGTGCCCTCCCAGTTGCGCAAGAACTGCTCGAGCCACTCGAGGGCCTGCATATCGAGGTGGTTGGTGGGCTCGTCGAGCAAGAGCAGGTCGGGGTCCGAGAGTAGGGTCGCCGCGAGGGCGGCGCGGGTCTTCTGGCCGCCCGAGAACTGGCCGAGGCGCTGGTGGTACTGCGCCTCGTGGAAGCCGAGGCCCTGGAGGGTGCGCTTGATGCGGGGCTCGATCTCGTAGCCGCCGGCGTGCTCGAAGCGGGCGCTCAGCTCGCCGTAGCGCTCCATCGCCTGCTCCCAGCCGGGGGCGGCCGTGTCGGCGATCACCGGCTCGAGGGCGGCGATCTCGTCGCGCAGGAGGGCGAGGGCGCTGAGGGCGTCCTCCATCTCCTCCCAGAGGGTGCGCTCGCCGCTGAAGCGAACCTCCTGGGCGAGGTAGGCCACGCGGGTGCCGCGGGCCATGGCCACCTGGCCGGCGTCGGGGGTCTCGATGCCGGCGATAATCTTCAGCAGGGTGCTCTTGCCGGCGCCGTTGATGCCGACCAGGGCGACTTTGTCGCCGCGGGCCACCTGGAAGCTAATATCTTCGAAGATCAGCTCGGCGCCGTAGTGCTTGCCCAGGGCGCCAATGCTCGCAATCGTCATAATGCTCGTCTCCAACACGAAACGGGCGGGGCAATGGCCCCGCACCGATGATCATTATGCCAGATTCGGCCGATCTCTGCAATCAGTCGCGAGGTGGAGCCTCGGCCGCGCGCTCGCGCAGCATGGCCCGCACCTCGCTCATCTCGGCGGCCATGCGGTTGATCGTCTCGCGCAGCAGCTCGTCGCGCTCGACCTCGCGCTGCTCTTGCTGGGCCTCGATATTGCTCATCAGCACGCCGATGAACAGATTGAGCACGGCGAAGGAGGTGATCACGATGAAGGGGATGAAGAAGAGCCAGGACCAGGGGTAGAGCTCCATGACCGGGCGCACGATCTCGCCGCTCCAGCCGTCGAGGGTCATGAGCTGGAAGAGGGTCAGGGCCGAGACGTCGAGGCTGCCGAACTGCTGGGGGAACTGCTCGCCGAAGATCTTGGTCGCGAGCACCGAGCTGATATAGAAGATCAGGGCCAGCACCAGCATGATCGAGGTCATCCCCGGGATGGCGCCGACGAGGGCCTCGACGATCAGGCGCAGGCTGGGCACCACGCTGAAGAGGCGGCTGATGCGCAGGATGCGCAGCACCCGCAGCACCGAGAGGCCGCCGGCGGCGGGGGCGAACGAGATGCCGACAATCGCCACGTCGAAGAGGTTCCAGCCGCTGCTGAAGAAGCGGCGGCCCTGGGCGATCAGCTTGAGGCCGATCTCGACCACGAAGATCGCGAGCGCGATATGGTCGATCGTGCTCAGGATGACCTCGACCGAGGCCGACTCGAAGTCGATCGTCTCGAGCCCCAGGGTCACGGCATTGATGATGATCACCGCGACGATAAACTGCTGAAAGAGCAACGACTCGGTGATCGCTCTCGCCAGCTCGCGGACGCGGGCGAACAGGGGCAGGGTGACGCTCGGCTCTCTGATCGACATCGTTAGGGCATCTCCAGGCAGGGCTGTTTGACAGTGCGCCGGGGCGAACGCGGCCGGCTATAGAGAGATGACCATTGCGCGGCGGAACTGGTCACAGCGCCGCGCGCCCGAGCGGGATGCCGGGCCCGCCTCGGGCCGCAACCAGCCCGCGCAGGAGGCGCTCGAGCTCGACACAGTGGCGCTCCCAGGAGTAACGGGCGACGACACGGTCGCGGGCGGCGCGGCCCATAGCCAGGGCGGCGGCGGGCTCGTCGAGCAGGCGGGCCACGGCGGCGGCCAAAGCGGGCAGATCGCCCTCGGGGAAGAGGGCGCCCTCGCGGCCCTCGCGCACCACCTCGTCGAGGGGCGGGATGGCGGCGGTCACCACCGGCAGCCCGGCCGCCATGTACTCGTAGATCTTGAGGGGCGACCAGAAGAAGCCCGCGGCCCGCAGGGCCGGGTGGGGCGCCGTATTGAACGGGGCCACCCCGATATCGGCGGCGGCCAGCAGGGCGGGCACCTGCCCGTAGGGCACGGCGCCCGTGAAGGTGAAGCGCCCGGCCCACGGGGCTGCGATGGCCTCGGCGGCGGGACGCTCGGGGCCGTCGCCGATCAGCGTGAAGCGCACGTCGCGCCCCTGCTCGAGCAGCAGCACCCCGGCGCGCACGAAGTCGGTGACGCCGTGCCATGCCCGGAACGAGCCCATGAAGACGAGGTTGGGGCTACGGCCGGCCCACGACCCGCGCCCGGCGGCCACGGCGGCGAAGCGCTCGGTGTCGGCCCCCCAGGGCAGCTCGACGATCTTCGCGCGGGGGATGGCGGGGGGCACGGTGGTGTGGAGCGGAGTGACGATCGCGCCGGCGGCGCGGCACTGCCACTCGGCCCAGCGGCGCATCGGGCCGCCCAGGGCGTCGTCCAGGCGGCGCTTGCGCACGGCGGGCGGGTCGACGATCAGGGCGTTGACCTCGAGCAGGGCGGGCAGGCCGAGGCTGCGGGCGGCCAGCATGCCGGCGCCGGCGAAGTTGTAGTAGCGCTCGATCACGGCGTCGGGCCTGAGGGCGCGGGCCAGGCGCAGTATAGGCGCCGCGCCCAGCAGGCTGAGGGCCTTGGGCACGTCCTGCTGGTGCAGGTGGAAGCCGTCGAGCTGCGACGAGACCGGGCGAGCGAAGGGGGCGAGGCCGGCCCAGCCCTCGCGCGAGGCGGCCACAAGGTGGACCTCGTGTCCCAGGCGGGCGAGGCCGCGGGCCACCTCGTAGGCGTGGGTGCTCCCGCCGAGGGCCCCGGGCACCGGGATGCCGGCGGCGACGTAGAGGACTCTCACAACCGCTCGTAGCGCTCCAGGTCCATGGTGATCGCCAGGGTGTTCGGGGCGGCCTTGCGTACCAGGTCGTAGGCCCGCTCGACCTGTGTATCCTCGACGCCGACGAGCAGGGTGGTGTTGCCACGGCGCAGAAAGCCGCCGGTTGTGGCCAGCCGGGTGACCCGGAAACCCTGCTCGACCAGGGCGTCGACGCTGGCGTCGGCGTGAGCATCGTCGGTGACAAACACGATCAGCTTCATGGCATCTCTCCGCGGAATGGCGCAACCCTGAGCGGCATTATAGCC
>CAZKTU010000121.1:0-18669 GCA_964555675.1 uncultured Oscillochloris sp. | reverse complement strand
CATGGCCGACGAGCTAGAGTCCATGGCCGCGGGCGCGCCCCCGTGGCGTCACCATCTGGTGGGGCGGGGGCGGCTCGAGCGGGCTGACGGGGGTGGTCTGCGCCTGCTGACCGAGGACGCGCTCGCGGGGGTCTACAGCGACGCGCAGATCGACGACTACCAGGGGCGGCCGGGCGAGCGCTTCGTGCGCCGGCCGCCCTTGCGTCTGCGCCTGCGGGCGCGCTTCTCGCACCCGGCGGGCGAGCTGCGCGGCACCGCCGGCTTCGGCTTCTGGAACTACCCGATCGCCATGCCCCTGGGCATGCCGCGGGCGATCTGGTTCTTCTACGGCTCGCCGCCCGGCGACATGCCCCTGGCCATGGGCGTGCCCGGCAGCGGCTGGAAGGCCGCGACGATCGATACGGGCCGCCCGCGGGCCCTGGCCCTGCTGCCCCTGGCGCCCCTGGCCGTGCCGCTGCTGTGGAGCCCCGTGCTCTACCGCGCGCTCTGGCCGCCCATTCAGCGGGTCGTGGGCGTGGCCGAGGCCCTGGTGCGGGCGCCGCTGGAGCAGTGGCACGAGTATGTGATCGAGTGGGGCGAGCGCACGAGCCGCTTCCTGGTCGACGGGCGGGTCGTGCTCGACGAGGCGCCCTCGCCGCGCGGGCCCATGTGCTTCGTGGCCTGGGTCGACAACCAGTACCTCGTGGCGACCCCCCAGGGCAAACTGCGCTGGGGGGTCATCGACGCGCCGGGGCGTCAGTCTCTTGAGCTTGAGCAGCTGAGCCTTGAGGCGGGCTAGGGCTACCAGGTCACGCTCATCATCGAGCAGTTGAGGCCCGAGCCGATCCCGAGCAGGCCGACCTGCTCGCCGGCCTTGATGCGCCCGGCCTCGGCGGCCTGGGCCAGGCTGATCGGCAGGGCGGCGGGGCCGATATTGCCGAGGGTCTGGAAGTTCAGGTAGAGCTTGCTGGGGGTGACGCCGAGGGCCTCGGCGACGCCGGCCATGTGGCGGGCGCTGACCTGGTGGGGCGCGTAGACCGCGATCTGCTCGTCGCTCCAGGCCGGGAAGGTCTCGGCGGCTAGCTGCCAGGTCTCGGCGGCCAACTTGACCCCGGCCACCAGCAGGGCGCTGGCGTCGGTCTTCATATAGTCGGGCATACCGATGCAGAGCTCGTTGTGCTCGCTGGCGGCCAGCGAGACCACCCCGCCGAGCCGGTGGCCGCTCTTCGAGACACTGCTGTGGGCCAGCAGCATGGCCGCGCCGCCCGAGCCGAGGGTCAGGGTCGCGAAGTTGTCGCGAAACTCCTGCACGGTCGTCTCGGGGCGCTGCAGGCGCGCGATGGTGGACATCACGGCCTCTTGCGAGCCCTCGCCGTCGACGATCAGGGCGTACTTGGTCTCGCCCGCCTCGATCATCATAGCGGCGATATACATGCCGTTGAGGAAGCCCAGGCAGGCGTTGCGCACATCGTAGTTGATCGCGCGGGGCGAGAGGCCCAGGTTGCGATGCACGAAGCAGGCCGTCGAGGGCTCGAGGTAGTCCTGGCAGACCGAGGTGTTGATCACGATGCCGATCTGGGCCGGGTCGATATCGGCGGTCGCAAGGGCCTTGCGGGCGGCCAGGGTGGCGACCTCGCTGGGCCGGGTGCCCGTATCCCAGAAGCGTCGCTCGCGGATGCCCGAGAGCTGCTCGAGGCGGCCCCTGGGTACGCCGAGGCGCTGCATGGTGTCACTAATCTGGTCTTCGAGCCAGTCCGAGCTAATGCGATGTGGGGCCAGCTCGTAGCCCAGCGCCTCGATGGCGACGTTTGTAAAGAGCACGCCAACCTCCAGGTCTGCAATAATAAAAAACCGCAGGCTATCGTACCATACCTGGCGGGCCGCAGCGCCGGCGCGAATGTATGCTATCCTATGACGATTGTTGGCCGGCGTGCAGACGCCGGGCCGCGGGCCCCGTTCGCCCGCGCGCAGGCTCGGGGTCTCGACTATGCGCGTCGCGATCATCCATGATTATCTGAACCAGTACGGCGGGGCCGAGCGTGTGCTCGAGGCCCTGCACGAGCTATACCCCGACGCCCCGGTCTACACCTCGATCTACGACGCCGAGGCGATGCCCGAGCACTACCAGCGCTGGCAGATCCACACCTCGTTTATGCAGCGCCTGCCCGGCTGGCGCCAGCACTTCAGACGCTACTTCCTGCTCTACCCCACCGCCTTCGAGAGCTTCGACCTCAGCGCCTACGACCTCATCCTCTCCAGCAGCAGCGCCTACGCCAAGGGGGTCATCCCGCGCCCCGGGGCCGTGCATGTCTGCTACTGCCATACGCCGATGCGCTTCGCCTGGCGCACCCGCGACTACGTCGAGCGCGAGCAGATCGGGGGTCTGCAGGGCGCCCTGTTGCCCTTCGCCCTCACCTATGTTAGACTCTGGGACGTCGCGACGGTCAACCGGGTCGACACCTTTGTGGCCAACTCTCAGGAGGTGGCGGGGCGCATTGCGCGCTACTACGGCCGCGAGGCCGAGGTCGTTCCGCCGCCGGTCGAGCTGCCGCCCTACGCGCCCCAGCCCGCCGAAGACTTCTACCTGGCCGGCGGACGGCTCATCCCCTACAAGCGCATCGAGCTGATCGTCGAGGCCTTCACCAAGCTGCGCCTGCCGCTCAAGATCTTCGGCGACGGCCGCGACCGCGGGCGCCTCGAGCAGCTGGCCGGCCCGACGATCGAGTTCCTCGGCTGGGTCGACGAGGAGACCCGGCGCGATCTCTTCGCCCGCTGCCGCGGCTTCATCTTCCCCGGCGAGGAGGATTTTGGGATTACGCCCCTCGAGGCCATGGCCGCCGGCCGCCCGGTGATCGCCTATGGCGCCGGCGGGGCCCTCGAGACGGTGATCGACGGGGTGACCGGCCGCTTCTTCCACGAGCAGTCGGCCGCCGCTCTGGCCGCCGCCGTGGCCGCAGCCCGCGCCGATCGCTATGACCAGCACACCATCAGGCGCCACGCCGAGAGCTACGACCGCACGATCTTCCTCAAGCGCATGCGCGCCCTGATCGAGGAGGCGCTCCTCGACCGCCGCCTGCAGCGCGTCATCCGCTGACTCACTCAGCCCTCCGCCCCGTCGGTCGCGACGGCCCTGGGACCCGGAGCGCTGCCGAGGACCGATGCAACTACGTGAGTATCTCGCCATCCTGCGCCGCTTCTGGCCGCTGTTGCTGCTGCTGCCGCTGCTCGCCGGCGGGCTAAGTCTGGCCCTGGCCCTCGGGCGCCAGCCGACCTACCAGGCCGAGGCTCGCCTGCTGATCACCGTGGCGCCCCTGCCCGCCGCCGCCGCCTCGCCCCTGCCCGACTTCGAAGACGGCGCCACCTGGGCGACCACCGAGTATATCCTCGACGACTTGCCCTTCGTGCTCGCCAGCGCCTCGTTCGCCGCCGACGTCGGGGCGGCCATGGCCGCCGAGGGCTACCCCGCCGACGCCGCCGCGATCAAGGCGGGCCTGCGCCCCGAGGTCACCCACCGCGCCGTCTTCCTCACCGCCACGGCGAGCCAGCCCGAGCAGGCCGCGGCCATGTTGCGCGGCGCCGTGGCGGCCCTCCAGCAGGGCGGCCTGAAGTACTGGGGTCGCGCCGGCGGCCTGCAGGTCGCCGTGCTCGACCCGCCGGGCGCGGCCGCGCCGGTCGACGGGTTGCGCGCCCTCGTCCGCGAGGTGGCCCTGCGCGCCGCCCTGGCCCTCGCGGCCGGGGTCGGCCTCGCCTTCCTGGTCCATTATCTCGATGACCGCCTGCGCAGCCCGCGCCAGGCCGAAGACTGGCTCGGCGCAAAGGTGCTCGCCGTCATCCCGAAAGAGAAGTAGCGTATGCAGCTCCGCGACTATGTGACCGTCCTGCTCAAGCGCTGGTGGGTGATCGCCCTGACTATCCTCGCCGCCGCCGTGGCCGCCTACGGGGTCAGCAAGCTGATCCGCGATACCTACCGCTCGCAGGCGGTCTACCTGGCCTTCGCCAACCAGGCCGACAATGGCCTCAATATTGTGCTGCGCAACTCGATGAACAGCTACCGCGAGCTGGTGCTGCAGCCGAGTGTGCTCGACCAGATCAGCCAGAGCATCGGCCTCGACATCAGCGGCGAGCAGTGGATGCAGGACGTCAATATCCAGCCGCGCCCCGACGAGCAGAAGATTATCATCGAGGTCGACGCGGCCACCCTCGACCAGTCGATGGCCATGGCCGACGCCGTGGGCGACCGCATCGTGGCCGAGGTCAACCGCATCAACGCGACCCTCGAGGGCACGGCCCGCATCAATGTCGAGCGCATCCAGCAGGCGCGCCTGATCGCCATCCAGCCCAATACGCGCATCAACGTCCTGGCCGGGGCCCTCCTGGGCCTCATGGTCGGCGTGCTGCTGGCCTACATCCTCGACTATCTCGACGATACGCTCAAGAGCAGCGGCGACGTCGAGCGCTTCGTCGGCCTGACCACCATCGGCGCCATCCCGACCGTTGAGAAGTGAGGGGACACCAGTGAGCACTCCCGGCGCCTCGCCCGAGGCCAATCTGATCACCTTGCGCGACCCTCGCTCGGCCGCCGCCGAGGCCTACCGCACCCTGCGCACCAATATTCTCTTCTCGAGCCTCGACCGGCCCCTGCACACCCTGCTGGTGACCAGCACCGCGCCCGACGAGGGCAAGAGCACCACCCTGGCCAACCTGGCCGTGACTATGGCCCAGGCCGAGCAGCGCGTGCTGATGGTCGACTGCGACCTGCGCCGCCCCAGCCTGCACACCCTATTCGGCCTGCCCAACGAGCGCGGCCTCACCAGCGCCATGCTCGAGCAGGGCGACGGCCCGCTGCCGGTGGTGAGCACCAGCGTCCCCGGCCTGAGCCTGCTGCCCAGTGGCCCGCTGCCGCCCCGCCCCGCCGACCTACTCGGCTCGCGCCGCATGGGCCTGCTGGTCGAGCGCATGCGCGCCGAGGCCGACATTGTGCTCTTTGATACGCCGCCCGTAGTGGCCGTCACCGACGCCTCGGCCCTCGCCCCCCGCGTCGACGGCGTGCTGCTCGTCCTTCAGGCCGGCCACACCCGTCGCGACCGCGCCCGCGAGGCCCGCGCCATCCTCGAGAAGGTCAAGGCCAATATCGTCGGGGTTGTGCTCAACGGGGCCAGGCTCGAGCGGGGGTACGCGTATTGATCGACCTGCACTCGCACATTCTGCACGCGGTCGACGATGGGGCCCAGACCCTGGCCGATGCCGTGGCGATGGCCCGCACCGCGGCGGCCCAGGGGGTGACCCTGATGGCCGCCACGCCCCACGGCCATAGCTCGGTGAGCGCCTGGGCCGGCTACAGCCCGCTCAAGGTCCAGGACCGTCTCGACGAGCTGCGTGCCGCCCTGGCCGCCGCGGGCGTGCCCCTCGAGCTCGTCGCCGGCACCGAGATCTATGGCGAGCCGGGGGCCCTCGAGCGGCTGCGCGCCCGCGAGTTGCTGCCCTATGGCGAGAGCCGGGCGGTGCTGGTCGAGTTCCCCCTCGGCATCACCCGCGACGCCGCCGAGCAGATCGTCTTCGCCTTCCAGCTCGCCGGCCACCGGGTCGTCGTCGCCCACCCCGAGCGCTACCGCTATGTGCAGGAGGACCCCAACGCGCTCATCCCTCTGGTCGAGCGCGGGGCCCTGATGCAGCTCACCGGCGATGCCCTGCTCGGCAACCAGGGCGGGCGCCTCCAGCACATGGCCGAGTTGCTGCTCGGCCACGGGCTCGTGCAGATCCTCGCCACCGATGCCCACGGCCCCCACTTTCGGCGCCTGCCCAACCTGGCCCTGGCTCGCGAGCGGGCCGAGCAGCTCGTCGGCGCCGCCGTGGCCGACCTGCTCACCCGCCAGGTCCCCGCCGCCGTGCTGAGCGACGGCCTGATCGCCCCCGCCACGCCCCGGCCGATCCGCCGCTGGCGCGGCCTGTCCTGATCCCGCGCCATCCCTACGAGCGCAGCTCGATCAGCCGCCCGCTGCCGATGCGCTCGAGGCCCCGCCCCAGCTCGCCGCCCGCCCGCAGCAGGCCGTCGACCGCGCGGTGGGGCAGGGCCAGCAGCTCGAGCGGCGAGACCGCCACCACACTGGCCATCGGCAGCGTCTCGTGCAGCAGCTCGAGCTCGCCGAACAGCTCGGTCGGGCCGAGGCGGGCCATGATCCGCCGGCCGCTCGCCCCGTTGCCCGCGGCCTCGCCGTCGAGGCGCTGCACGACGGCGGCCTCGCCGGCGACGATCACATAGAGCCGCCCGCTCGGCAGCCCCTGCCGGATCACCGGCGTGCGCGCCGGCAGGTGCAGGCGCTCGGCCTGGCGGGCCAGGCTGCGCAGGGTCGCCCGGGGCAGGTCGTGGAAGATCGGCGAGCGCTCAAGATCGCGCACCGTTGCCGCCAGGGCCTCGCCCTCGCCCGCGTGGACCGCCCCCTCGCGCAGCAGCCTGGCCAGCTCGTCGGCCGGCAGGAAGAGCAGTTCGCTGTCGACGCTGGCCCGATAGAGGCGCTCGGCGGGGGCCTCGTCGGCCCCGAAGGCCGCGCCGCGGTGCAGCTCGGCCGTCTCGCGCCCGCCCTCGCGCACGGCCACCTCGCCGGCCTCGACCACCCACAGGTCCGGCGGGTCGCCGCGCGGGACGATCGCCCCGGCGGCCACGTGGCGCGGCTCGAGGGCCGCGGCCAGGGCGGCCAGCTCGGCGTCGTCGCAGGCCGCGAAGCGCTCGACCTGGCGCAGCAGGCGCAGGCGCGCCGCCCTGGTGTCGCCGAAGGCCCGCGAGAGCTCGCGCGCCCAGGGGGTGTCGGGGAAGCAGCGCCGGTCGGCGGCCTCGCGCTCGGGCCAGGGCAGGGCGTCGTAGGCCGCCCGGATCGCGCGCCGGGCGAAGGTCGCCCCGGCCTGGCGCTCGATCTCGGCCACGGCGTAGCGCAGCACCTCGGCGTAGCGCCCGCCCTGCACGTCGAGGGTGCGCCCGGCCAGCTCGGCCCCGATGCGGGCCTGCTCGCGGTCGAGGGTGATCTGCCAGTTGGCCGTGGCCGCCACGACGTCCATGCGGTCGTCGAGGGCCTGGACTCGCCGCGCCCCGCCATAGGCCCGCAGCAGCCGGTAGAGCCCGGCATAGCTGTGGCGGAAGGCCCGCTGCAGCCGCTCGGCCTCGCCCGTGGCGCCCTCTAGGGGCCAGCGCAGCTCGCTGGGCGTCACCTGGCGCAGGGCGACCACGTGGGCGCACCAGGCCGCCGCCCACAGCCCCGCCGCCAGCACCACCGCGGCCAGGGCCTCGCGCGAGAGGCTGGAGCCGCTGCGCAGCTCGAGCATGTAGGCTACGGCCTGGGCCGCGATGCCGACCCAGAGCAGCAGCCAGCTCCAGAGCAAACGCGAGTCGTGCAGGCTGGCCACCTGGGGCAGCAGCAGGGCCAGGGCTACGGCGGTGCTGTAGACCGGGGCCGCCAGCACCACCACGGCGCCGATGGGCAGCCCCGGCAGGGCCGTCTGGATCGCGCCGATCGCCATGCCGCCCGCCAGGAAGGCCAGGGCCATCAGCACCGCGCTGCCCGCCAGCTCGGCGGGGGGCGACTGGCGCAGGTCGATGTCGAGCAGGGCCACGAAGCCGGCGAAGAGCAAGAGGGTGAAGCCCAGGTTCTCGAGGGCCGTCCAGATCAGGATCTGCTCGGGCAGCAGTAGCAGGCCGCTCTGGGCGAGCAGCTCGAGGGCGGTCACCACCAGGAAGGCGTCGAGGGCCCGCGCCACGGCGGCGCCCCGATAGTCGGCATGGAGCGCGAGCTGAGCCGCCAGGGCCGTCAGCCAGAGCAGCGGGGCGATCAGCTTGGTCTCGACGCCCACGCCGTAGCGCAGGGGCAGCGCGGCCAGGGCGCAGGCCAGGGCGGCCATAGTCACCGCGACCACCAGCGGGCTGCGCCCGAGCCCGCGCCGCCCCGCCCAGCTCGCCGCCGCCGCCACCATGCCCCAGGCCGCCACCAGCAGCCCGAGGGCCACGGGCACGACCACGGCCAGGACGATCAGGGCGGCCGCCAGCCGGCCCGCCAGGTCGTCGCGCGACCAGAGCTCGCCGATCAGGCGCGCCAGCTGCTGCTGCCAGAAGATCAGGGCCAGCCCGACCGCCAGGGCCGTGTACAGCCCGGCTAGAGCCCCGTAGAGGGTGAAGATGCGCTCGTCGCGGCCGAGGGCGGCCCGCGCGCCCAGCTTCTGCCAGAGGGGGCCGCCGATGAAGTCGAGGGCCCTGCGGCGCAGGTTCGGCAGCCCCAGCCAGTCGCTCAGGATGTAATAGCCGTCCAGCTCGAGCAGCGGGTTGAGGTTGCAGATCGCGGCCAGGAAGCTCGCCGCCGCCAGCCTGTAGGCCGCCTCGCCGACCCAGCCCGTGGGCAGCAGCGCCGCCGCCAGGGCCGCCAGCGAGCCGACCGCCAGGTCGCAGGCCGGCCCGGCCAGCGAGACGACGATGCGGGCTCGCCGCCCCGCCAGCCAGATGTCGCTCGTGTCGACGAAGGCCGCCGGCATGCCGTAGTAGAGCATCACGCCGCCGCGCAGCACGCTGCGGCCGAAGTGCTTCACCGCCACCGCGTGCGCCAGCTCGTGCAGCACGAACGAGACGAGCAGGGCCCCCCAGAGGGCCGCCAGACTCAGCCCGATGCGCTCGGCGTCGACCAGGCTGTAGCCGTGAAGCGCCCCCGAGCCCACCAGGGCGAACGCGCCCGCGCCCGCGATGCTCAGCAGGACCAGGAGCGCCGCGAACGGCCTCGTGAAGCAGACCCACCCGCCCCAGCGGTGTAGGGCCCCGGCCAGCCCGTCGATGCCGTCGATCGCCAGCTCGTGCGAGCGCAAGGCGCGCGCCATGCGTCGCCCCCAGCCCTCGACGCCGTCGCCCTCCAGGCGCGCCCGCAGGCCCGCATAGAGGTTCACCGGCTCGTCGGCCAGGAAGCCCTCCTGGCGCAGGCTCTGCACCAGGCCCGCGACGGGCAGCAGCTGGCGGAAGCGCAAGAAGCCCATGGTCGCCAGGGCCGCCACGGACTGCGAGCCGTCCATCGAGCGCCAGAGCTCGCCCTCGGCCGGCGAGAGGCGCAGGTAGCGCCCGGCCGGGCTGCGCAGCACCAGGTAGCTCTGCCCCTCCTCGCTGATCAGCTCTTCGGCGACCCCGGTGGCGCGCACCGGGCAGAAGCGCGCGAGGTCGGCGCGCTGTGCGAGGCCCGTGTAGAGGCCTTCGCCGTCGGGCGCCGGCGTGGCGAGGCGGCCCGCGAGGGTCGCGTAGAGCGGCCGGCCGGGCGCGCGGGCCTGCATTCGCCGGGCCAGGGCGCCCCAGAGGCCGCCGGGGGCTCTGGCGCTGGCACGTTCTCTGCTAGGTTCTGCGGCGGCGCCGGTCACAGTGCAAGCTCCATCGGGCTGACGGCCCTTCTCAGTATCTCGTCGAGATGAATCTCATCATGATCTCATCAACGCTCTAGAACCAAAGAACCGGGTTGTGCGTCTTACATATCAGATACCCCTGAGAGAGCAGAAGCTGGCGCGGTGGGCCGCGCCGAGAGGAGAGAAGCGGAATGGAGCGCGCACTTACCCTGAGAGCTGAGCTTCGTGTCTGGCAGGACGAGCGTTTTGGTCAGCACTGGCGGGTCGCCTACCGCGACGGCGACGACGAGACGGTGGTCAGCTTCCCCGACGCCGAGGCCCTGGGCGACTTCATCGCCGAGCAGTTCGGCCTCGACCTGCTCGAGAGCCACGAGATCACGGCCCTTGCCGCGTAGGTACGGCCCGCTGCTGCGACCTCGCGCCTAGCGCTGCGTGGCTGGAAGATACACCAGGCCCCGCATATAGGCAAGGTCGATGGGGATGCGCCCGAGATCGCCGGCTCGCGCCGGGTCGGGCGTGCTGCTGAGCTCGATCACGCCCTGGTAGAGGCCGACGCCTTCGGGGCTGTCGGGCAGCGACCAGCCGAGGCTGAGGCTATAAGGCTGGTCGGTGGCGACCGCCGCCGGGCCCGTGGCGCTCATATTGCCCACGGCCGCCCCCGGCACCAGATTGACCCGCAGGTCGACGCTGTCCTCGGCCGCGCCCGAGCCGCTGTAGTTCTGTACGAGCACGATCATCGGCCGCTCGGCCCCCGGCCTGAGCAGCAGGTCGCAGTGTTCGTCCGAGCTGAGGGCCGCGCTCAGGCAGACGAGCTCCTCGAGCTGTGGTGCGCCGTCGGCCGGCCCGCCCTCGCCGTCGGCGAAGATCAGCAGGTCGATATCGGGCGACGTCGAGCGCTCGACGGCCACGTATAACCGTGCCGTGCCTGCTGGCAGACGCAGGGTCGTGCTGTAGATGCCCGGCCCGCCGTCAAAGGGGTCGGTCGGCGTCAGGTCCTCGCCGAGGTTGAGGCGCAGCAGCCCGCCCCGGCTCAGGCCATTGAGCCGCACCGTCAGCTCGGCGGCCGCGACCGAGCGTAGTCCCGGCACCACCAGGCTCCCCGTAGCCGCAGTCGTGCGAGTGAACACCGTCGTGGGCAGCACCGAGGCCCTGGCGCCGATCGCCGCGGGCAGACGCGTGGGCGGGGCTAGGCCGCGGGCCTCCTCGAGCAGCACCGCGCCAAAGCGGTAGATGCCCTCGGGGGTCATGGCCTCGCGGGCGATGGTGGCGGTGATCACGAGCGTCTGGGTCGCGCCGGGCGCCAGGCTGAAGCTGGGCGGGCTGACCGCCAGACTCACGCCGGGCTCGGCCTCGGCGCGGGCCGCCCAGGTGCCCGGCGCGCCGAGGGCGCTGCGCACGGTGCGGGTGAAGACACACTGCTCGAGACAGATGGCGCGGCTGAGGCCGGGCAGGTTGAGCGCGGCCGGGTCGCCGCCCAGGGCCGGGTCGGCGGCGCGGAAGGCCGCCCCGCTCTCGTCGAGTAGCAGGCCGGCCCTGGCGGCCAGGTCGACCCGCAGTCGGCCCGCCCCGATGTCGTGGGCCGTGGCCGGGCTGGTCTCGTCGGCCAGGGTCGCCGCCGGCTGTGCCGTGGTCATCAGGGCCGAGCGCAGCTCGCCGGGGCGCCAGTCGGGGTGGATCTGCCGCAAGAGGGCGACCGCCCCGGCGGCGTGGGGCGCGGCCATGCTGGTCCCGCTCAGAAAGAGGTAATCGTCGCCGCCGGCGTCGAAGTCGGCGTCGGCCGAGAGCACATTCAGCCCGGGCGCGGCCAGGTCGGGCTTGAGGGCGTCGGGGTTGAGCAGGTCGGGCCCGCGCGAGCTGAAGGTGGCGACGCTATCGTCGGGCCCGCCCATGTCGCGGGCGGCGCCCCCCAGGCTGGCCCGATGGCCCGCGCCTCTGGCCAGCCAGTCGAGCAAGAGTTGGCCCGAGTTCGCGTCGAGGTGGACGGTGGGGACGTCGAGGGACTGCAGGGGCAGCTGGCGGCCGACGAAGGGCGGCCAGACGACCACCAGGGCCGCGCCGCCCGCGCGGGCCACGCTCGAGGCCATCGAGAAGGCGAAGCCGTTCACGCGGCAGACCACGATCGCCCCCGCCAGCTGAACCGCGCGATCGAAGGGCTGGCAGGTCGAGTTGGGCTGGCCGAAGATATTGGGGAGGGTCGCCCCTGCGACGATCGGAGCGGCGGGGATGGCCGCGGCGCCGAGCCCCTGGGCGATCAGGGGCGGCGGGGGCGGGCCGGCGCCGCCGCTGAAGTCGGCCAGGACCCGGGCGATCCGCCGCCCGTGGGCGGTTGCGCCGACGGCCATGACCCAGGGGGCATTGGCGGGCGAGCCGACGCTGGCGGCGCCGGGACCATCGTTGCCGGCGGCGGCCGAGGTCAGCACGCCGGCCTCGAGGGCGCCGAGCATGGCCAGGGCGGTCGCGTCGCCCCAGGGGTCCTGAGGGGGCGCGCCGATCGAGTAGTTGATCACGGCGGCCCCATCGGCCACGGCCTGGTCGATCGCGGCCACCGAGGCTCTGACCGAACAGCCGCCCCCGGCGCAGACGTCATAGGCGATCAGGGCGGCGTGGGGCGCGACCCCCGCCACAGGGCCGAGGGTCGTGCCGCCGATGTCGACCGTGCCGACCAGGCTGCCGGCCAGGGTCGCGGCCGTGTGGCTGCCGTGGCCGTCGTCGTCGAAGGGGCTCGGGCGGCCCTGGGGGTCGGGCCTGCCGCTGCTGCCGAGGAAGCTATAGGCCCCGATCAGCCTGCTGTTGCACGGGAAGTCCGAGCGGTACTGCAGGTCGGCCGGGTCGCACACGCCCCGGTATACGCCTGGGCCGAGGGGATTGGCCAGGGGCGCGCCGCCCGAGTCCAGCGCGCCGAACGAGGGGCTGAAGGGGTTGACCCCGCTGTCGATCACGGCCGCGATCACGCCCTCGCCGCGGGCGGGCAGCAGCGCCCCGCTCAGGGCCCCGCCCGGCGCCGCCGCCGTGGCGAGCCGCAGCTCGAGCTTGCCGTCCAGCAACGCGGCCTCGACCGCGGCGGGCGTCAGGCCCGGGGCTGCGCCAAGGGTGATCGCCCCCGCGAAGGCGGGCGCGTCGCCGGCGAGCAGCGGCGTCAGGTCGGCGACGGCTGTGGCGGGCTGGCCGGGGCGGGGCAGCACGAGGCGCGCCCCCGTGGGCGGGCCGTCGAGCCCCGTGGCGGCCACGGTGATGGCGAGCCGAGCTGCGGCGGCGTCGTAGGCGGCCTCGGCGCGGCCTGCGGCGCCCGCCGGCCCTGCGAGGCGGGCGAACAGGATGGCCGGGCGCAGGTCGGCCTGGGCCGCGCCGATGCGGGCCGGCCCAACATCGGTGAGTGTCCGCAGGGGCTGGTCCCGCTGCACCAGGCGCACCCCGGGGAGGGCGGCGACGGCCGCGGCCTCGGCCGGGGTGAGGGTCAGGGACACGCCGTTGAGGGCATAGCTGAAGGTCGCCAGGGGCTGAGCGGGCCGCCCGAGGGCTGCGCTGATCGCGGCGAGGGTCGCCGAGCGGTCCTCGTCGAGGCGTCGAAGTTGGTCCGCGGCGGCGGGCGAGAGCGCCGCGCCCGGGCCGTCGCTCGCGGCGCGCGCGAGGGGCGGCTCCGCCAGGACGACGAGGTAGGCGCTCTGCTCATCGGGCGGGGCCTTCGTCGCGCCCGCTGAGCGCACGGCGAGGAGCCACGGGCGCTGTGTGGCGCTCTGGGCTGAACCTGCCGGCGCCGCACCGGCGGCACAGACGGCTACGAAAAGCAGGGCCAGGAGCGCTCGGGGCATCATCGCACCTCGTGAGAGCGGGCCAGGGGTCGGCTTTTGTACAATACCATATCAGTCCAGGCCGGCCCGTCGACACTTCTGGGTGCACCCTTGCTGTTATAATGGCGTTACGTTCCTTGTGCCTTCATTGTTTGGCACCCCAGCGCAGCATCTGACGCCGGCCCGATCGAGCTTACATCGCACCTATACCGGAGCACACACGTGTTGCTCAAAGAGCTGCTCACCGACCTCGACCCGCTCGCCCTCATCGGCGCACTGTGCGAAAACATCGAGACGGGCGTCTGCGTCTTTGACGAGGTTGGGCGCTACATCCTGGTCAACAAGGCCTACTGCGCTATCCACGGCTATCAGCCGGAGGATCTCCTCGGCCAAGCGTTTACCATAACCCTGCCGCCCACGGTTCGCGAGCTGGGCATGCAGATCCACCGCGACGTGCTCGAGGGCAGCCTGTACCCCCCCGCCGAGTGGCTGGTGCGCCGCAAGGACGGGACCAACGTCGCGGTGCAGGCCACCAACTCGCTGCTGCAGCAGGATGGGGGCGGCAGGTTTCGGGTCGTCGTGATCGAGGACATCTCGGCGCGCAAGCGCCTCGAGCAGGAGCTAGAGGATCTGCGCGAGCAGCTCGAGCTGGCGACGAGCACCGACGGTCTGACCCAGGTCCACAGCCGATCGGCCCTGCTGCAGGCCGCCGAGCACGAGCTCCTGCGCGCCCAGCGCTACGGGCACCCGCTCAGCGTGGTACTCTTCGACCTCGACCATTTTCGCCGGATCAACGATACGCACGGGCCGTCTGTAGGGGATGAGGTGCTGCGCCTGGTGGCGACCATGGCGCGCCGGATGATCCGGATCACCGACACGATCGGGCGCTACGGGGGCGAGGAGTTTGCGGTCATCCTGCCGGTCACCGACCATGCGGGCGGCCTCAGGATGGCCCGCCGGATGCGCAAAGCCCTGACCTCGGCGCCGTGGGCGACGACGGCGGGGCCGGTCATGACCTCGGCCAGCTTTGGGGTGGGGACGAACGAACCCGAGGATGTGAGCTGCGACATGATGCTCATGCGGGCCAGCGCAGCGCTCTATCTCGCCAAGCAGCGCGGCCGCAATCGGGTGGTGGGCGCGGGCTCGCTGGCCCGGCGGGGCGCGCTGTAGGGGCCCAGGCGGCGGAGAAGGCCTAATCGGCCCAGGTGGCGAGGCGCTCGTTCATCGCGCGCTGCACCGCGTTGCGGGCCCGGTGGACGCGCATCTTCACGGCGCTGAGGCCGAGGTCGAGCATGGTGGCGATCTCGGCGTAACTGTAGCCGTAGACCTCGCGCAGGACCAGGGCATCGCGGGCGCCGGGGTCGAGGCCGGCCAGGGTCGCGCGCAGGTCGCGCCACTCCTCGGCGCGGACGGCGGCCTCCTCGGCCGAGCCCACGGCGAGGGCGCGCTCGGTGGCGGGGGCGTCCTGGTCGTCGGGCGCGGTGAGCGAGATGGTCGAGGGTCGGCGCTGCCGGCGGGTCAGGGCGTCGAGACAGGCGTTGACCGTCAGGCGCCGCAGCCATGGGCCGAGGGCGGCCGGGTTCGCCAGGTCGCCGATGCGCAGGTGCGCCTTCAGCAGGGCCTCCTGGGCCAGGTCCTCGGCGTCCTGCCAGTTGCCGAGAATACGATAGGCGATCCCCAGAAGCTGGCCCTGGTAGCGCTCGACCATCGCCTCAAAGGACGGGAGCGTCGGCGCGGCGCCTGGCTCCTCGACGAAGCTGGCGCAGGCGTCGGGCGCCGGTTCAGCGGCTATGCTGTAAAGCGCATCCATGGCGGCTCCTTACTGATTCGCTATTCTGCATGGTAACAATACCGTTGTTGCAGCTGTTGCACGCTACCCCGAGAGGCTACATACCCCTAACCGAATGGCTAGGCGGCCAGAGTTGCGAGTTCCTTGCGCGGGCCGGTTCGTGGTAAGATGTGGTCACGGGCCTGAGGTGTGCGAAAGGCGCTCATGGAGATCTTCAACATCCACATCTTTGAGTTCCTGCTGATCGCGGGCCTGGCCCTGGTGGTCTTCGGCCCCGAGCGCCTGCCCGAGGTCGGGCGTTTCGCAGGCAAGCAGGTGGCGCGCTTCCTGGCCTGGCAGCAGCAGTCGCCTGAGCTCAAGATGATCAATGACGTGCGCTCAGAGTTCGAGCAGGAGATCGCCAGCCTGCGCGACGAGCTCGTGCGCACGCGCAAGCAGCTCGACATCTCCCAAGAGGTTAACCTCAACAGTATTCGCGACGAGCTCCGCCCCATGCTGAGTTTGCGCGAGCAGTCCAAGGGCGCCGCCGGGGCGGCCCCGCCCAAGCCCGAGGCTGAGCAGCCAAAGACCTGGGACGAGCCCGAGGTCGAGGAGGGCGCTCTGCCCGAGGGCGAGCTGTTCGACGTGATCGACGACCCGACGCCCGCCGGGGCTGAGCTGCCCAAAACCTGGGATGCGCCCGATGGCGAGGAGGGCGCCCTGCCCGAGGGCGGGCTCTTCGACGTGATCGACGACCCGACGCCCGGCGAGGCCGACCCCCTGGTCCGCCCCGTACCCGAGGGCACCGTTCAGGCGGCGACCCGCCCCAATCGGCTGGCCGCGACCGAGCCGACTACCGTCTTCGAGCAGCGCGACGAGCGGCTGAGCTACCTCGAGCAGCGTCGGCGCAGCCTGCACGATGCGCCCTCCTACGACGATGGGCCGACCCTCGCCGAGGTAGCCCAGCCCGAGGCGGCGGCCGGGTCGCGCAATGGCCAGTCGCCCGCGCTCGCGGCGCCGGCCATCTCGGCCGATGAGCTCAGGCTGATGCTGCGGCAGATCGAGAGTCTGAGCGCCGATCTGCAGGCCCTGATCAGCGGTCTGCAGGCCCAGGGCGTGATTGGGGGCGACTGGCAGCCCGACGCAGCCGTCAATGAGCAGGAGAGCCTGTCGCGGTGATAACTCAGGACACACGCCCCACAGCAGGTGAGACGCCCCCGGCCGCCGAGGTCGAGCACTCGATGACGTTGATCGAGCATCTGGTCGAGCTGCGCACCCGCCTCGTTCGGGCCGGGATCGGCGTGATCCTCGGCATGATCGTCGGTGTGGTGCTGGTCTTGCCCACTGGCCCGGTCAAGCTGATCGACATCATCATCAAGACCTTTGCGCCGATCAATCCGAACTATGCGCCCATCCAGGCGGTGAACACCGCCGAGCAGTTCAGCCAGTATATGATGGTGGCCCTGGTGATCGGCGTGATCTGCGCGATGCCGGTGATCGTCTATCAGCTATTGGCCTTCATCGTCCCCGGCCTGACCGACAAAGAGCGGCGCGTGCTCTATGCCTCGCTGCCGTTTGTGACCTTCTTCTTCGTCTCCGGGCTGCTCTTCGGCTGGTTTATCACCGTGCCCACGGCGATCAGGTTTCTGATTGGCTTCTCGGGCTCCGAGCTGATCCAGGCCCAGCCGACCCTCTCGGACTTCCTCAGTACGATCACGACCCTGCTGCTGATGAACGGCGTGGTCTTCGAGCTGCCGGTGATCATCTATGTCCTGGCCTTCCTCGGCGTGGTCACGGCAGCGCAGCTCGGGCAATACCGGCGCTTCGCGCTGGTGGCCGTCGTGATTATCGCCGCCTTGATCACCCCCACCGGCGACCCCCTCAACCTGGCCTTGCTGGCCGTCCCCATGTACCTGCTCTACGAGGTCGGCGTCATCCTGGCTCGCTTCGTGCCGAAGCGACGCTAGACTCGCCTGAGGGGCGCCCGCCAGGGCGCCCTTGCTATTTGCGCCGCGCCGCTTCGCAGTGCTATACTGCCCCTGATCAGCGTATTTCCCCCACGTCCGCTCAAGGAGCCACCGATGGTCGAGCGCATCTGCCCTGCCTGCCAGCACGGCAATCCGATGGAGAACCGCTA
The DNA here is from genome assembly GCA_964555675.1 of uncultured Oscillochloris sp. GTDB lineage: Bacteria > Chloroflexota > Chloroflexia > Chloroflexales > Chloroflexaceae > CAIWXH01. The sequence goes on along the minus strand of CAZKTU010000121.1, from coordinate 1,643 downwards.
CTGCGGGGCCTGCGGCGTCTCCCTCGAGCACAACGCCCTTGCCACACGCCGCGAAGACGCTATCGTCATCGCCGGCCAGAGCATCCCCCTCGCTCAGGTCAAGCAGGTGAGCAGGGCCGTGGCGGTCGGTCTGGCCGCCGTCGCCGCCGAGGCCGGCATCGCCTGGCTCAAGCGCCGCGCCGAGCGGGTCGGCGTGCCCACCACCGCCCTGGCAGCCCGCCCCGGCCAGGAGGCCCTGACCCCGGGCGCCTCGCCTGTGGCCGATGTCGTCACCATTGTCAGCCAGCGCGTCGTCGAGATCTGGGACCAGGGGAGCCTGACCCGCCAGATTGTCGAGAAGCATGTGTGGAAGAAGACGACCGAGTAGTGACGCGGGCGAGCGGCCGGTGGAACTTGCCGGGCCGCGCGAGCGTCGCTATTGTTGACGGGTGACGGCGAGGGACGGCCGTCGTCGGTCGCCGATGGCCGGTTGTCCCGAAAGGCAGGCAGATGGCCCAGACCCTGAACTCATACGACCTCGTGCGCCGGCAGCTGCGCCCTCTGGGTTTGCGCCTGCGCCTTAGCGATACGCTGCTCTTCGCGAGCCGCAGCTTCTGGATCGGCGCGACGGGCACGGCCCTGGTCGCTGTGGCCGGTCGACTGCTGCCTATCCCGAACCTGCGGCTCTGGGCCGCGCTGCCCCTGATCCTCTGGGTCCTGGTCGTGCTTGGCTACGCCCTCTTCAGGCCCCTGCCGCCGCGGCGGGTCGCCCAGCGCGTCGACCTGATCCTCGGGCTGCGCGAGCGCCTCGCCACGGCCCTCGAGCTTCACTCGTCCGAGGCCCACGACCTGGTCAGCGAGCGCCAGCAGGAGGATGCCGGCCTCGTCGCCCAGGCCCTCAAGGCCGGGCAGTTGCCCCTGCGGGTGGCCCGCCGGCCCCTGCTCTGGTCCCTCGCCCCCCTCGCCCTCGCCGCTCTGCTGCTCTTCGTCCTGCCCAACCCCCAGGACCAGGTGATCGCCGAGCGCCAGGCCGTGCAAGAGGCTCTGGCCCAGACCGAGCAGCAGATGGCCGAGCTCCAGCAGCAGATCACCGATGACGCCCAGCTCACCCAGCAGGACCGCGAGGCGCTGCTGCGCGAGATCCAGGCCCTCCAGGAGCAGCTGCGCCGCAACCAGGGCGACCGGCAGGAGGCTCTGGCCGACCTCTCGGCCGCCGAGGCCCGCCTCCAGCAGCGCCTCGACCCCGATAGCGACGCCCGCCGCGCCGCCCTCGAGCAGATGGCCCGCAACCTCGAGGCCCTCTCGGGGCGCCCGGCCAGTCAGCGGCCCAGCCTCGAGCAGGCGGCCCAGGAGCTCGAGGATCTCGCCCGTCAGCTCGAGCAGATGAGCGAGGAGCAGCGCCAGCAGCTCGCCGAGCAGCTCGCCCAGCAGGCCGCCCAGATGGCCGCCAGCGATCCCCAGACCGCCCAGAACCTCCAGAATGCGGCCAATGCGCTCCAGCAGGGCGATACCCAGCAGGCGGCGCAGCAGCTCCAGCAGGCCGCCGAGAGCGTGCGCCAGGCTCAGGCGAGCATGGCCAATCAGCAGGGCACCCAGCAGTCCCTCTCGGAGGTGCAGAACGCCCGCGAGCAGATCGCCCAGGCCGGCCAGCAAGGGCAGCAGGG
>CAZKTU010000120.1:15194-18809 GCA_964555675.1 uncultured Oscillochloris sp. | reverse complement strand
AAGTCTGGGGCCGAGGGGCAAAGCCCCCGCCAAAGCCTGGGGCCGAGGGGCAAAGCCCCCGCCAATCAGCTACAATAGTGTCAGCATCCACACACGGAGCCACCCATGAAACTCCTGGCCAACCCGGTTCTCTCGCGCGAGCTGCGTGGGCGCATCCGCGGCAACCGCGCCCTGCTCATCCTGGTGATCTACCTGTCGATCATCGCGGCCGTGACCCTGCTGGTCTACGCCGCGGCGGCTAACTCGTTTCAGGGGGGCCTCGACGACGTCGAGGCCGGGCGCGTGATCGGCAAGACGATCTTCGTCACTGTGATGGCGGTCAGCCTCATCCAGGTGTGTGTGATCACGCCCTCGCTGACGGCGGGGGCCGTCTCGGGCGAGAAGGAGCGGCAGACCTACGATCTGCTGATCACGACGCTGCTCTCGCCTCTGCAGATCGCCCTCGGCAAGCTGGCCTCGGCCCTGGCCTTCGCCATGCTGCTGATCATCGCCGCCCTGCCCATGGCCGCCCTGGCCTTCCTCTTCGGTGGGGTGAGCGGGGCCGAGCTGCTGATCGGCGTGACGGGCCTGGCCGTAACCGCAATCTGTTATGCGACCATCGGCCTGTTCTGGTCGACGGTGATGCGCACCACCCTCTCGGCGACGGTGATGGCCCAGGGGACGGTGATCATGCTGCTGCTCTTCATCCCCTTCCTCTTCGTTGTGGGCTCGCTGCTGACCAACTCGTTCGACGGGCAGCCCGGGACGCTCTACGTCCTGATCATGGGCCTGCTGCTCAGCGCTCACCCCTTCATCGCCCTGGGCCTGTCGGCCACCTTCCTGGCCGACGGCCAGAGCCCCTGGCTGGTGACGGTCCCCTCGAACGCAGGCGAGCTGGCGCTGCCCTCGCCCTGGATCGTCTATATCTTCGTCTCGGCCTTGCTCACCGCCCTCTTCCTCTTCCTGGCCATCCGCCTGCTCCGCCCTGTCCAGTATGACCTGCCCCGGCGCAAGGGCGCGAAGGCGCCCGAGTAGGGCTCCGTCCGAGCTCCTCGGGCGAAGGATGGTTACTTTTCTGGTCTGGACTTTGGCCGGCCTATGGCACCCCAATCAGCTCGACGGCGTCGATCTCGTTCCAGTTGGCGCCGGGGCGCTGGTCGATGGTCAGACGCACGGCGACGATGCGGGTCAGGGTCTGCTCGAAGCTGATCTCGAGAGGCAGGGGGCATACGTCCGAGCGCGCGGGCGTCGCGCTGTAGACGGTCTTCGCCTCGCCGCGCTCGTCGATCAGCTCGACCTTGCTGACGAAGCCGGGGTTGAAGCTCTGGTGGACGGTGACCCCGACGGCGAAGACCGGGGCCCTGTAGCGCAGCTCGAGGGTCTCGAGGCCGTTGGGGTCGGCGGCGGCCCAGGCGTCGGGGCTGTCCTGGCAGGCCGGCACGTCCGGCGCACCCGTGGCCCCGGCCGGGTCGTAGTCGGGCGCGTAAAAGCTCGAGGCGGTGGCCTCCGTCGCCCACTGGCGCGCCAGGGCCGCGGCGGGCGGGGTCGGCTGGGCGCTCGGCTCGGGGGTGACCACCAGGGCCTGGGCCGTCGCGGCGGCGGCCGAGTCGACCTCCAGGCGCAGGGCGCTCACGGCGCTGTACTCGCCGCTGTTGTCGCTGACCCAGACCACACCCCCCGGCGCGGCCACCACCCCGTTGGGCAGGCTGAACTCGCCGGGCGCGGGGGTTGAGCCGGGGGCGGCCGCCGCTCCGCCGCGGGCGATCACCAGGCCCCCGGGCGAGAGCTTGAGGATGCCCGAGGCGTAGGTGGCCACCACCAGGTTGCCGAGCCGGTCGAGGTCGATCGCCCCCGCGGCGAGGGCCTGGGGGTCGGCGGGGTCGCCGAAGCGGGCCAGCTCAGCGCCGTCGGGGGCCAGCTTGACCACCCCGCCGAAGGTCTCGGCCAGGTAGATCGCGCCGCCGGCGTCGATGACGAGGTCGGTCGGCGCGAGGTCGGCAGGCAGCTCGATCCGGTTCAGCAGGCGGCCGTCCTGGCTGAATCGAGCGATCGTGCTGATCACTCGGCCGCTCTCGGGGCCGGGGCGCGCGTCGAGAGCATAGACACTGCCGTCGGGGCCGATGGCGATGCGCTGGGGCGAGGCCAGGCCAAACTGCTCGGGCCCGTCGCCGGCGCTGCCCCAGCGGCCGACGAAGCTGCCGTCGGCCCTGAAGCGGGCCACGGCGTTGCGCCCGAAGTCGGCCACGAAGAGGTCGCCGTCGGCCGAGCGGGCCACGTCGTAGGCGTCGAGCAACTGGTCGGCCCCGAAGACGCCCACCAGCTCGCCGTCGGGGGCGAAGGCCCAGACGCCTCGGCTGCTCTCGGCCAGATAGAGCGTGCCGTCGGGGGCGACGGCCAGGCCGCGGGCCGAGACGAAGCGACCGTTGGGCGGGCCGGCGCTTCCGCCCAGGCGCAGCACGAAGCCGGGGGGACCCTCGGCGACCAGGGCGGGCTGCTCGGCGGCGTCGGCCGGGACGGGCGTGGGCTGGGGCGGGGCGAAGAGGCGCAGGCTGGACAGAACCGCCTCGTAGACGGCGCTCTGGCCGGGCCAGGCCTGGGGGTCGGCCTGCCCGAGCACGCGGATGGCCATGTCCTCGCCGAGGATCACGGCGAGCCGGCCCGCGCCGCCCGGGGCGCTCAGGTCGGCGGCCAGGCCGGGGCGCCCGTCGACCGTGATCGGGGAGGTCGCGCTGATGCTGTAGCCGGCGGCCTGGGCGGCGCCGCTACTCACCTCGAAGAAGCTGGCGGGGTCGCTGGCCGCCGCGGGGCCGAACTGGGCGGCGATCGCCTGTAGCGGGGTCGCGTCGATGGTCAGCACCAGGTCGGGCCCGGGGCTCGCCCGCTCGAGGGCGCTCTGCGAGGGCGCCAGGGTGGCGGTGCTCGAGACGACGGCGCTCACCCAGCCGGTGGGCGGGCTGACCGTGAAGCCGCCCTCCTCGACGACGATCGCCTCGGCCAGAGTCGGGGCAGTCGGGGCGGGGATGGGCGACGGCGCTGTATCAGCTTGCGGGGTCTCAGCCGGGGGCTGGACGCCGGGGATGGGCAGGGCGCAGCCCGCCAGAAGGGCGGCGAAGAGAAAGGGGATCAGGCGGCGCATGAGCGATCCTTCGCGGTGGTCGGGCGAGACTGGCGGGCATTATAGCATTGGCGGCAAGACCACAAGGCGCGCCCTGGTACTAGAGGCAGATAGGACCAAAGGGCCATATTCATGACTAGCGGGCCCGTGGTAAAAATTTGGTTAAGAACCCCGACAGGAGTACGTATGACGGAATGCCAGCTGACACAACGGGCTGAGACCATGATAGACACGCGCGTGCTGCGCGAGTTTCTGGACCTGCTCGGGCCGGAAGGTCCAGGTCTGCTGCGCGGCATCGTCGAAGCATACCTCAAGGAGTCGCCGCCGGTGGTCGAGGATCTGGGCGAAGCGCTCTCGACAAGCGACCACAGCAAAGCCGCCTGGCTGGCCCACAGGCTGAAGGGCAGCTGCCTGAGCATCGGGGCGCGCCGTCTGGCGCATCACTGCGCCGAGCTCGAGGCCACCTGCCTCGCCCAGATGCACCCGCCGGCCGCAAGCTACGCGGCCCTCGTCGCCGACTT
>CAZKTU010000120.1:10202-15094 GCA_964555675.1 uncultured Oscillochloris sp. | reverse complement strand
CACTCAGCGTTCGGGGCTGATCAGCCCCAGGCTCTCCTCGACGACATAGGCCGCGCGCAGCAGGGTAGCCTCGCGCCAGGGGCCCGCCACCAGCTGCACCGCGAGGGGCAGACCGTCGGCGCCGAGGCCCGCCGGCTGGGTGAGGGCCGGCCACCCAAGGGTGTTGAACGGGATGGCCAGCCCATTCGCGGCGGGCACCCCCAGGGCGGGCACCGGCCCCGGGTGGATCGGGCCGAGCAGCAGATCGTAGCCCTCGAGGGCCGCACTGGCCGCCCGCCGCAGCTCGGCGCGGGCCTGCTGGGCGCGCACGAAGGCCCCGGCCTCGTAGGCGAAGGCGGCCAGGACGCGCTGGCGCATGAACTCGCCATAGTCGTCGAGACGCTCGCGCAGCCAGGGCAAGTGGTAGGCCGCGGCCTCCATGCCCAGGATGGCGCCGCCGGCGACGCGCAGCGGGTCGAGCTGCGGCAGATCTAGCTCGCTCACCTCGGCCCCGGCGGCGGCGAGGGCCGCCGCCGCACGCCCCACAGCCCCTAGCTGCTCGGGGCCGGCCAGCTCGCGCCCCGAGCCGTCGTCGCGCAGCACGCCCACCCGCAGCCCGGCCACGCCCGCCGCCAGGTCACCCGCCGCGAACAGGGGCGCCGGCCGCTGCGTGCGCCCATCGCGCGGGTCTGGGCCGGCCAGGATGGCGAGCATGGCCGCGGCGTCGGCCACGCAGCGGGCCAGGGGCCCGGCGTGGTCGAGGGACCACGAGAGGGTCACCGCGCCCGCGAGGCTCACCCGGCCCCATGTCGGCTTGAGCCCGACCAGGCCGCAGAAGGCCGCCGGGATGCGGATCGAGCAGCCCGTATCGGTGCCCAGGGCGGCGAAGGCCATGCCCGCGGCCACGGCCGCAGCCGAGCCGCTGCTCGAGCCGCCGGTGTCGCGCGTCGGGTCGTAGGGGTTGGCGGTGGGGCCGTAGTGGGCGTTATTCGAGCCGGGCGAGTAGGCGAACTCGGACATGCGCGTCTTGCCGAGGATCACCGCGCCGGCGGCCCGCAGCCGGGCCACCACGGTCGCGTCGACGACGGCCAGCTCGCCGGCGCGAATCTTCGAGCCGGCCGCCGTCGGCAGCCCGGCCACGTCGAAGAGATCCTTGACCGCCACGGGCACCCCGTGGAGCGGGCCGCGATCATGCCCCGCGGCCAGCTCGGCCTCGGCGCGACGGGCATCCTCCATGGCCGCCTCGGCGGTGACGATCTGGAAGGCGTTGAGCTGCGGGTCGAGGGCGGCGATGCGCGCCAGGGCTGCCTCGGCGAGGGCCGTGGGCGAGGCCGCGCCGCCGCGCAGCTGCATGGCCGTCGCGAGGATCGACCCGGGTGGCGCCTGAACCGGCGGGGCGACCGGGGTGACGGCGGCCCGAGGCGCCGGCAGAGTCGCGGCGTCGAGATAGTCGGGCAGGGTCGCCGGGTCGACCCCGGCGATCAGCCGCTCGAAGTCGGCCAGCCGCCCGAGGAAGCCCTTTGCGGCGATGCCGACCAGGTCGTCTTCGGTGGCGGGGATGCCGGCGGCGCGCAAATTGGCGCGCAGGCGGTCGGTGGGATCAGTCATCGCACAGCTCCTTAGAAATAAGCGGTAAAACTTACAGGGATTAAGGCCGGGCGGTACTAATCTCCCCGCAGCGCCTCGTCGTACACCGCCTCGACGCGGTCGAGCATACGGGCCAGGCTGAACTCGGAGCAGGCCCGGGCGCGGCCGGCGGCGCCCATCGCCTGCGCCAGAGGCGGGCTCTCGACCAGGGAGCGCAGGGCCCGTGCGAGGGCGGGGACATCGCCGGGCGGCACGACGATGCCGGTCTGGCCGTGGCGGGTGACGTAGCTGGTGCCGGTGCCCAGCTCGGTGCAGACCACGGGCAGGCCGGCGGCCTGGGCCTCGACCTGGGCGATGCCGAAGGCCTCGCTGCGCTCGACCGAGGGCAGGGCGAAGACATCGGCCGCGGCGTAAAAGGCCCGCAGCTCGGCGTCGCTCTGCTCGCCGACGAAGTGGACACGCTCGCCGATGCCAAGCTCGGCGGCGAGGGCCTGCAGGTCGGCGGCGCGGACGGTGGCGTCGGCGCCCACGAAGACGGCGCGGGCCGGCACCTCGGCCATGGCGCGCACCAGCCGGTCGGCGCCCTTGTAGTAGCGCAGGCGCCCGACGAAGAGCACCAGCGGGCCGGGGAAGCGGGCGCGCACCGCCGCTACCAGGGCTGGGTCGGCCTGCCCATAACGCTCGAGGGGCACGCCGAAGGGCACCACCCGGCAGCGCGAGGCCACGGGCGCCAGGAAGGGCGACGAGCGGATGTAGGCGGGGCTGGTAGCGATGATCCGGGCGGCCCGCCGCAGGGTGGCGCGCAGCAGCGGCGCCACGACCCGGGCAAGGCGCTGCTGGCGCACGATGTCGCTGTGGTAGGTGACCACCAGAGGCGCGCCCCGGCCCGCAAGCAGCGCCGCAGCGTCGCCGGGCGGGTAGGGGTGGTGCAGATGGATCAGCTCGGGTCGCTCGCGGGCCAGCAGCAGCGGCAGCGCGGGGCTGAGGGGCGTCGAGGCCACGGTGGCCAGCCGCCCGGCGGCGATCAGGCGCACGCCCCGCCGCTCGCTCACGCTGGTCTGCCGGCCCTGGCCGCTCACCAGGACGGTGACCTGATGCCCGCGGGCGGCCAACTCCTCGGCCAGCAGCTCGAGGTGGTTCTCGATGCCGCCGAGCACGGGCGGGTAGTCCTTGTAGATATGGAGGATGCGCATGGTGGATTGGCACTTCGCAGAGCGGCGGGCGGCAGAGCTTTATTATAAGCATATACCTGACGTGCCACATAAGCCGCCCGGCGTTCCATGGTACAATGGGCCGGTGCAGGCATTGGTCTGCACATCGCTGTGTTATCGGCGCTGTTTTGCGCTTGCGCGCCGCGCCTCAACGCTCATGGATGCAGTGCTTGTCCTCGAGGATGGCCGGGTCTTCCCGGGGCGGTCGTTCGGCGCGCTCGGCGAGCGCATCGGCGAGGTGGTCTTCCACACCGGCATGACCGGCTACCAGGAGATCCTCACCGACCCCTCGTACAGCGGGCAGCTGGTCACCATGACCGCGCCCCATATCGGCAATACCGGGGTCAACGACTTCGACCCCGAGTCGCTGCGCCCCCAGGTCTCGGGCTTCATCGTGCGCTCGTACAGCGAGGACTATAGCTCGTGGCGCGCCCGCGGCAGCCTCGCCCAGCTGCTGCGCGATCATCAGATCGTCGCCATCGGCGACGTCGACACCCGGGCTCTGACGCGCCATATTCGCACGGCCGGGGCCATGCGCGGCATTATCTCGACCACCGGCGAGGGCGTCGAGGCCCTGCTGGCGAAGGCCCGCAAAGCCCCCGCGATGGAGGGTCTGGACCTGACCCGCGTGGTCGCCTGCGACGAGCCGTACGGCTGGGCCGAGGGCTCGGCGCCCTTCAGCCCGAGCTACCCCGACGGCCCCGCGCCCGAGCTGAAGTACCACGTCGTGGCCTACGACTTCGGCCTCAAGCGCACCATCCTGCGCCGCCTGGTCGACCACGGCTGCCGCGTGACGGTGGTGCCCGGCACAACCCCGGCCGACGCGGCCCTGGCCCTCAAGCCCGACGGCATCTTCTACTCGAACGGCCCAGGCGACCCGGCGGCCACGGTCTACGCCTTCGAGACCCTGCGGGCCCTGATCGGGCGCACCCCGGTCTTCGGGATCTGCCTGGGCCACCAGCTGATGGGCCTGGCCTTGGGCGGCCGCACCTACAAGCTGCCCTTCGGCCACCACGGGGCCAACCACCCGGTGCGCCACCTGCCCACGGGCCGGGTCGAGATCACCTCGCAGAACCACGGCTTCGCCGTCGACCCCGACAGCCTGCCCGCCGAGGCCGAGGTGACCCACATCAACCTGAACGACCAGACGGTCGAGGGCCTGCGCCACCCCGGCCTGGGCTGCTTCAGCGTGCAGTACCACCCCGAGGCCGGCCCCGGCCCCCACGACGCAACCTACCTGTTCCACGAGTTCACCGCCCTTATGGACGCCGCGCGCCCCGGCCTATGAGCGACGAGGTCGACCCGCGCAACAGGCTCAACGAGCTGAGTGGCCGCGAGTGGACCTATGCCCTGCGCTCGGTGATCAGCACACGCTACCCGACCAGCGGCCCCGACGCCTTCGCCCACGACCTGCGGCGGGCCCACCCCTCGCCCAAGCCGCCCCAGCTCATCGCCGAGCTGGTGCGCTTTTTCACCCGCCGCGACGGGCACGTGCTCGACCCCTTCGCCGGCGTGGGCGGCACCCTGCTGGCCTGCTCGCTCGAGGGCCGCAGCGCCGTCGGGGTCGACCTCTCGCCCCGCTACGCCGAGATCTACGGGGCCGTCTGCGAGCGCCTGGGCCTGGCCCCACAGCCCTATGTGGTGGGCGACGCCCGCGCCCTCGGCAGCTTCCCCGCAGTGATCGAGCGCCCCTTCGACCTCATCCTCACCGACCCGCCCTACGCGGCGATGATGGCCCGCGAGAAGACCGGCGAGCGCAAGAAGCGCGGCCAGGGCGCCGCCACGCCCTTCACCGAGTCGCCCGCCGACCTGGGCAACCTGGGCTACTGGGAGTTCCTGGCCGAGCTGCGCGGGGTCCTCGCCGGGGCCCTGACCCTGCTGCGGCCCCGCGGCCACCTGGTGCTCTTCACCAAAGACCTGCAGCCCACCCCCGAGCACCATAATATGCTCCACGCCGACATCACCGCGGCCCTGCGCGAGCTGCCGGGCCTCGAGTATCGCGGCTACCGCATCTGGCACGACCAGAGCCTCAACCTCTACCCCTTCGGCTACCCCTTCGCCTTCGTCGCCAACCAGCAGCACCAGTTTATCTTGATCTTCCGCTACCTCCCGCCC
>CAZKTU010000120.1:0-10102 GCA_964555675.1 uncultured Oscillochloris sp. | reverse complement strand
CTTCGTCGCCAACCAGCAGCACCAGTTTATCTTGATCTTCCGCTACCTCCCGCCCGACTCGCCTTGACCCACCCGGGTTAGCCGCGCCGGGGCCGTAAACGGCCCGGCAACAGGGAACGAAGGCCGCCCGCGCGGCCTGGTAGAGAAGCATGCCGCAGGCCCCGATGCTATAATGCCTCCGTCACCCCCTGCCCATTCGCGGAGCGCCGATGGAGCCACACGCCTCCCCCGCCCCTGACGACGCGGCCCTGCAACAGCTCGTCGACTACCTCGAGCAGCACCGCGGGCAGGTCGAGCTCGAGGCCCTGCGCAGGCAGCTACTCGACGCGGGCCACCCGCCCGAGCTGGTCGCCGCCGCCGTGGCGCGGATCGGCGGGGCGCCCGTGCGCAAGCCCGTGGCCTGGCCCTTCGGGCTGCTGATCATGCTGGCGAACCTGATTGTGCTCCCCATGCTCTTCGGCGTCCTGGCCAGCGTTGTAACCTCGCTCTTCCCCGCCAGCAACGACAACCTGCTCTGGCTGATCGCGCCCGTGCTGGCGGTAGGGCTGGCCCTGGGCGGCGAGCTCGTGGGTGGCAGGCGCCTCACGGGCGGGCCGCGCGACCGGCTGGGTCGCGCCCTGGTCTGGGGGGCGGCCTTTACCATGATCGCCCTGGCGCTGCTGGCCTTGCTGGTCGGCATCTGCGTCGCGGTGCTCTTCGCGAACGTGGGCTGATGAGCAAATCCTACGACCCGCGCAACGCGCCGGCGTGGCCCCTGGGCTGCGCCCTGACCTTCCTGGCGCTGCTGCTGATCTTCAACCTGCTGGGCCTCGGGGGCGTGGTCTTCGCCGCGGGCGGGCTGCCGCCCTGGGTGCAGCGCGGGGGCCCGTTCGCCCTGGCCATGGTGGTGCCGACCCTGATGCTCGTCGGCTGGCTCTTCGCCCGCCGGCGCAACCCGTATGGGGCGCGGGTGCTGATCTGGGCCTGCGCCCTGACGGTGGTGAGCTGCACGCTGATCACCCTGCTCCTGAATATCATCGACCGCCTTTCAGGGGTGTAGTATTCCGTCCGAGCATCTCTGAGGACTTGATGCTGCCATACCTGTTTCAGCTCGGGCCCTGGCCGGTGCCGACCCACGGCTTCTTCGTGCTGGCCGGGGTGCTGGCGGCGACGGTCGTGTTTGTGTACGAGGCCCGGCGGCGGGGCATGCTCGACGAGCGGCTGGTGGGCATCATCGCGGGGACGCTCTTCTGCGGCGCGGTCGGGGCCAAGCTGAGCACCCTCTGGCTGTACGTCGAGGTCGCGCCCGAGCCGAGTCTGCTCGGGGTGATCGTCGAGGGCGGCAAGAGTATCCTCGGCGGGCTGGCAGGGGCTTACGTGGGGGCCATCCTGTTCAAGCGCATCCTGGGGTACGGCGAGCGCACGGGCGACCTGTTCGCGCCGGCCGTGGCCCTGGGCATGGCGATCGGGCGGGTGGGCTGCCTGCTGACCGAGCAGATCGGCACGCCGACCAGCCTGCCCTGGGGCCTGACCCTGGGCGCCGAGCTGGCCGGGCGCATCCCCAACTGCCCGTACTGCGTGCCCGGGGCCAGGCTGCACCCCTCGTTCCTCTACGAGATCATCTTCCACCTGGCCATGTTCGCCCTGATCTGGTGGTGGCTGCGCCCGCGCATCTATGTCAAGGGCGAGCTGCTCAAAATCTACCTGCTGGCCTACGCCCTCTTCCGCTTCGCGGTCGAGTTCGTGCGCGGCAACGAGGTGGTCTGGGAGGGGCTGACCCGCTCGCAGATCTTCCTCATCCCCACCACCTGCCTGCTGCTGCTGTACTTCGTGCGCCAGTGGCGGCGGGGCGCCTACAGGCTGCCGGCCCCGCCCGCGCGTGGAGCTGGAGGGGTCTGGCCCCTCCGGCCTCCCCAATAGGAGAGCTTATGACAACCGGGATGCCCCTGCGCGGCGACCGCGTGCTGCGTTATGTGAGCGCCTTCTGCCCCCACTGTCACCACGAGGCCCCCGAACGGCCCCTCGCGCAGGTGCGCCGGCTGAGCGGCTACCTCTCGGCCGAGGCCGACGGCACGGTCTGGCTGGTGCGCGGCTGCCCCGACCACGGCATGGTGCGCACGCTCTACGACGAGTCGGCCGAGATCCTGGCCTACCTCGAGCAGTGGACCGCGCCGACCAAGCGCCACGTGCCCGACCTGTTCGGCAACTTCGACCCCGTGCCCGCGAGCTACCTGCGCGGGCTCGGCGAGATGCAGACCCAGCATACCTGCATCCTGCTCGAGGACATCGAGCAGAGCTGCAACCTCTGCTGCCCGAACTGCTTCGCCGCGAGCGCGCCCCGGCTGCGGGGCACCGTGCCGATCGCGACGGTGCTGGACAGCATCGACACCCGGCTGGCCCGCGAAAATGGGCGCATCGACGTGCTGATGATCTCGGGCGGCGAGCCGACCATCCACCCGGGGCTGTACGAGCTGCTCGACGCGGTGATGGAGCGGCCGATCGTGCGCGTGCTGCTCAACACCAACGGCATCGAGATCGCCCAGAACGACCGGCTGCTGGCCTACCTGCAGAAGCACCGCAAGCGCATCGAGGTCTACCTGCAGTTCGACGGCTTCAAGCTGGAGACCCACCGCTACCATCGCGGCGCCGACCTGCGCAAGGTCAAGGAGCGCGCGATCGAGCGCCTGAGCCAGGCCGGGGTCTTCACCACCCTGACCATGACCGCGGCCCTGGGCGTGAACGACGACGAGATCGGCGAGGTGGTCATGCACGCCCTGAACACGCCCTTCGTCGGCGGGGTGAGCATCCAGCCCCAGTTCGGCAGCGGGCGCAGCACGCCGATCGACCCCAATCAGCGCCTGACCCACACGGGCACCCTGGCCCGCCTCGGCCCCCAGACCGGCGGGCTGGTGAGCTGGAGCGACCTGACCGCGCTGCCCTGCTCGCACCCTCACTGCTGCTCGGTCGGCTATATGATCTACACCGACAAAGGCGAATGGAAGTCCCTGGCCGCGGTGATCGGCCACGAGAACTTGCGCGCCAACCTGGGCCTGGTCAGCAACCGCATCGTCGACCCCGAGCTCTCGGCCCAGCTGCGCGAGCTGGTCAAAGAGTCGCTGATGGGTCTGCTCAGCGAGCAGAGCAGCCTGAGCCACCCCCAGGTCGGCGAGCTGTTCCGCAACGTCTGCGCGACCTGCGACCTGGGCCTGAGCACGCTGCTGCAACTGGCCGGCAACGCCGTGCTGGGGCGCCAGGACAAGCTGCGCGAGCTGCTGGCCCGCCGGGTGAAGCGGATCACGATCAAGCCCTTTATGGATATCAACACCATGCTCGAGGAGCGCCTGCTGCAGTGCTGCGTCCACGTGGGCACCCAGAGCGAGGGCGACGCCCACCAGTGCGCGCCCTTCTGCGCGGTGCAGGCCTGGCCGGCCCTCGCGCGCCAGAAGCTGAGCGAGCGGGCCGGGCGCGAGACGATCGCCCTGCGGGCGCAGGAGGCCCTATGAGCACATACGACCCGGCCGAGGCAGCCCGCGCGGCCCGCGAAGCCCAGGCAGCGCGCGCGAACCTTGGCGCGCCAGATGTGCGGGCGGCGGTGAAGGACCCGCTGCCCTACTGCATCTACGCCACCGTGGCCCTGATCGCCTGGCTCGTCTCGCCACCCCTGGCCGTGGCCTGCTTCGCCGGCCTCGGGCTGCGCAAGTACTGGCGGGCCTGGCGCGCCGGCCTGCGCGAGTCGGACTGCCTGCTCGGCGACCCGCGCCGGGTCATGGCCTACCTGGCGACGCTCATGCTCGCCGGCGCCGCCATGACGGCCTGGCGGCTCGTGGAGCTTGTATTTTTGTGAGGAGATCCTGCGGGTCTCCTCACGGGCATCCAGCGCGGGGCCAGACCCTGCGCTTCACCTCGGCCTAAAGGACGATACCCGCACTTGACAGGCGTAGTACAATTTTGATTGACTGGTCAATCAACAACGATAGAGGAGCAGCGATGCTGCGCCCGCGCTGGAAAAAAGTCATCCGCGACCTGGCCCACAACCGCACGCGGACCGCCCTGGTGGTGCTCTCGATCGCGGTCGGGGTCTTCGCCTTCGGCACGATCATGGCCGCGCGCATCGTGCTACAGCGCGAGCTGCGCGAGAGCTTCCTGGCCACCAATCCGGCCAGCGCCATCCTGACCACCGAGCCCTTCGACGACGAGCTGCTCGACACGGTGCGCAACCTACCCGGCGTGGCCCAGGCCCAGGGCCGCCGCGCGGTCGCCGCGCGCCTCCAGACCGGCCCGGACACATGGCAGGACACGCTGCTCTATGTGCTGCCCGACGACGGCGTGACCGAGGTCGGCATCGTCAGGCCCGAGCAGGGCGCCTGGCCGCCCCCCGATCACGCCGTGCTGATCGAGCGGGCCTCGCTCGGCAAGGCCCGCGCCCAGGTGGGCGACCTGATCACAGTGGCCCTGCCGGGCAACACTGCCCGCCAGCTGCCGGTGGCGGGCTCGACCCACGACCTGAGCCTGCCGCCGGCGGTGATCTCGGGCCAGGTCTTCGGCTACATCACCTTCGACACCCTCGAGTGGCTGGGCGGCCCGCAGAGCTACAACCAGCTGGCGATCGTCGTCGCGGGCGACCGCAGCGACGAAGAGCACATCCGCGCCGTGGCCGCCGAGGTCGAGCGTGTGGTCGAGCGGGGCGGGCGCGAGCTGCTCAACACCGACGTGCCCACGCCGCTGCAGCACCCGGTCGAGATCATCCTGCCGACCATCCTGGCGATCATGACCACGATCGGCTCGCTGGCCCTGGTGATCAGCACCTTCTTGATCATCAACACGATCGGGGCCATCCTCACCCAGCAGACCCGCCAGATCGGGGTGATGAAGGCGATCGGGGCCCGCGCCGGCCAGATCGCCGGCATGTACTTCGCCCTGGCCGCCGGCTTCGGCGTGCTGGCCCTGCTGATCGCCGTGCCCCTGAGCACGCTCGGCTCCTTCTTCATGACCCGCTTCATCGCGGGCCAGCTGAACGTCGACATCTCCGGCGTCACCATGCCGCCCAGTGTGCTGCTGATCGAGCTGGTCGCGGCTCTGCTGGTGCCCCTCGCCGCCGCGGCCGTGCCCATCCGCGCGGTGATCAGCCGCCCCGCCCGCGAGGCCCTCGCGGGCGACACCGCCGCGCCGGTGGGCCAGAGCCACCTCGACCGGGCGATCGCCCGCGTGCGCGGCCTGAGCCGGCCGACCCGCCTGGCGCTGCGCAACACCTTCCGCCGCAAGGGCCGGCTGGCCCGCACCCTGGCCGCCCTGGCCCTCGGCGGCGCGGTCTTCGTCTCGGCGATGACCCTCAGACTCTCGCTCTTCACCACCCTCGACCTGAGCATTGCCTCGCAGCGCTACGACGTCGAGGTGCAGTTCAGCCGGCCCTACCGCGCCGAGCGCGTGTCGCCCGCAGCTATGGCCGTGCCCGGCGTGAGCAGCGTCGAGAGCCTGCTGCGCGACGCGATCTTCCCGCTGCGGGCCGACGGCAGCACCGGCGAGGTGATCAACCTGCGGGCCATGCCCGCCGGCACGACCATGTTCGCCCCGCGCATGGCCGAAGGCCGCTGGCTGCTGCCCGACGACGCCCAGGCGATCGTGCTGAGCACCAACTTTAGGCAGAAAGAGCCCGGGATCGCGGTCGGGGATACCCTGACCCTCAAGTTCGGCGACGACGAGCAGACCTGGCGCGTGGTCGGCTTCATCGAGGAGCTGATGCCGCCGGTCAGCCCGGCCCTGGGCTATGTCACCATCGAGGGCTACACCAGCGCCGCCGGCGGCGCCGGCCGCACCGACACCCTGCGCGTCGCGACCGTCGGCCACGACCCCACCAGCCACAGGGCCACGGCCGAGGCCCTCGAACAGCGGCTCGAGGCCGACGGCTACGAGGTGCGGCTGATCCGCAGCCGCTCGGAGGACCGGGCCATCCTGGCCGAGCGCTTCAACCTGATCAGCGTCGTGCTCTCGATCCTGGCCACCCTGATGGGCGTGGTCGGCGGCCTGGGCCTGGCCGGCACCATGAGCATCAATGTGCTCGAGCGCACCCGCGAGATCGGGGTGATGCGCGCCGTCGGCGCCTCGGACCGCGCCGTGCGCCAGATCGTCCTGAGCGAGGGCCTGGTGATCGCCATGCTGGCCTGGCTGCTCGGCACCATCCTCTCGCTGCCCATGAGCTACGCCATGAGCTACGCCTTCGGGGTGGGCCTGCTGAATACGCCCCTGACCTGGACCTACGCGCTCTACGCCGTGGGCATCTGGCTGGTCGTGGTGCTGCTGATCGCCCTGGTGGCGAGCCTGCTGCCCGCCCGCGCCGCCGCCCGCCTGACCGTCCGCGAAGTGCTCGCCTACGAGTGAGCTTGAGGAAGCAGCCATGTTCGGCATCCTACAGCGCCGCCCGACCAGCGTGGCCGCGCCCGCCCGCCCAGACGCGCCGATCATCAGCCTGAGCGCGGTGGTCAAGCAGTACGACACGGCCGCAGGCCCCTACACCGCCCTGCGCGGGATCGACCTCGCTGTGGGGCGCGGCGAGTTCGTGGCCGTGGTCGGCAAGTCGGGCAGCGGCAAGTCGACCCTGATGAACATGATCACCGGTATCGACCGCCCCACCAGCGGCGAGGTCGAGGTCGCCGGCACCAACCTGACCCGCATGGACGAGAACGCCCTGGCCGAGTGGCGCGGCAAGAGCCTGGGGATCATCTTCCAGTTCTTCCAGCTGTTGCCGACCCTGACCGTGGTCGAGAATGTCATGCTGCCGATGGACTTCTGCGATATCGGCAACGAGCGCCAACGCCTGGCCCGGGCCCAGGCCCTGCTCGAGCGCATGGACATGGTCGAGCAGGCCGACAAGCTGCCCGCGGCCCTCTCGGGCGGGCAGCAGCAGCGCGTCGCGATCGCCCGGGCCCTGGCCAACGACCCGCCCCTGCTGATGGCCGACGAGCCGACCGGCAACCTCGACAGCAAGACCGCCGACTCGATCTTCACGCTCTTCACCGACCTGGTCTCACAGGGCAAGACGGTGGTGATGGTGACCCACGACACCGACCTGGCCCGCCGCGCCGGGCGCGCCGTCATCGTCGCCGACGGGCAGATTGTGGCCCCTGAAAGGAATTAGCGATGCTCAAGCTGATGATCATTCTGGCCCTGGCCGCAGCACTGGCCGGCTGTAGCGCCGCCCCCGCCGGCCAGCCCGCCGAGCCCACCCTGGCGCCCCAGACGGCTACGACGGGGGTGGTGGCCGACGGCAGGGTGCTGCCCGCCGCCGACGCGACCCTCAGCTTCGAGCGGGCCGGCACGGTCGCCGAGGTGCTGGTGGCCGAGGGCGAGAGCGTGGCGGCCGGCCAGCCTCTGGCCCGCCTCGATACCAGGACCCTGGAGCTCAAGCTCGACCAGGCCCGCGTCGGCCTGGCGCGAGCCGAGGCCCGCTACAGCCAGGTCGCCGCCGGGGCCGCGCCCGAGGCCGTTGCCGTGGCCGAAGCCGGGGTGGCCCAGGCTCAGGCAGGCCTGGCCCAGGCCGAGGCCGGGGTCACCACGAGCGACCTGAGCGCCGCCGAGGCTCAGCTGGCCGAGGCCCGCGAGGCCCTGGCCCGCGTGCTCGCCGGCCCCAAGGGCACCGAGGTCACCCAAGCCCAGGCCGCCCTCGACCAGGCCAGCGCGAACCTGGCCCAGCAGCGCGACGCCCTCTCGGCGGCCAAGACCAGCGCCCAGCTGGCGCTTGAGCAGGCCGCCAACAATCTGCGCGAGCGCCAGCAGGCCTACGACCGCATCTACTGGGACAACCAGGATCTGGCGAAGCTGCCTGGCGACCTGCCCGACGAGCGCAAGGATCTGGAGGACACGGCCCGCCGCAATCTCGAGAATGCCGAGGCCCAACTCGAGCAGGCCCGCGTGGCCTTCGACCAGGCCCAGCAGGCCGAGCGCGAGGGCATCGCCGCGGCCGAGGCGCGGGTGCGCGACGCGGAGGCGCGCCTAGAGCAGCTGACCGCGGCGCCCGACAATGATAAGGTCGCCGCAGCCCAGGCCCGCGTGGCCGCCGCCGAGGCCAACCTGGCGCGCCTGCGCGGCCCGGCGCGCAACACCCAGATCGAGCTGGCCGCCTCGGGCGTCAGGCAGGCCGAGGCGGCCCTGACCCAGGTGGCCGCGCCTCCCCGCGAGGTAGACCTTGAGGCGGCCCGGGTCGAGATCGAGGCCGCCCAGGTGGCCCTGGCCCAGGCCGAGCTCGAGCTCGCGCAGGCCACCCTGGTCGCGCCCTTCGCCGGCAGTGTGGCCCGCCTCGACCTGACCGTCGGCGAGCTGGCCGGGCCGACCATGCCCGCCCTGGTGATCGCCGACACGGCGGTCTGGCAGATCGAGACCGAGGACCTGACCGAGCTCGAGGTGGTGCGCCTGCGCGAGGGCGACGCCGTGAGCGTGCGCTTCGACGCCCTGCCCGAGCTGGAGCTGCCGGGCCTGGTGCGCCAGATCAAGCCGATCGGCGGCAACCGCCAGGGCGACATCGTCTACACCGTGGTGGTCGACCTCGCACAGAGCGACCCGCGCCTGCGCTGGAACATGACCGCCGTGGTGAGCCAAGGTTCGTAACCGAGTTACGGTTTTCGCCGCTACCCGCGGCGGGGGTATGGGGGCCTGCGGCCCCCTTCCCTACCGCACCTCAACCCCGTCGTGGAGCACCAGCAGGGGCCTGGTGAGGGCCGTGATGTCGGTCAGGGGGTCGCCGTCGACGACCAGGATGTCGGCGGCGAGGCCTGGGGCAATGGCGCCGAGCTCGCCCTCGAGCTCGAGCACGCGGGCGCCCCCGCCGGTGGCGGCGGCGATGATCTGGGCGGGCGTGAGGCCGGCGGCGAGCCAGTGGTTGATCTCGTCCATGGGCATGCCGACGCTCTGCTCGGGCGCGCCGCCATAGTCGTCGCCGAGGGCCAGCAGGCCGCCCGCGGCGGCGAAGCGGCGCAGGTTGTCGTACATCACGGGGGCGGTCACGCGGCGCCACTCGACGACATTGCCCCGCTCGAGGGCCAGGCCCTCGTAGACGGCGATGGTCGGCACGAAGCCGACACCCTGGGCGACCATCTGGGCGATCAGGTCGTCGGGGATGCGGTCGCGGGGGCTGTGGGCGGCGCTGCTGATGCCGCTCGCGACGGCGCGGCGCAGGGCTACGGCCCGGTCGACGTGGGCGGCCACGTGGACACCGCGCCCGCGGGCGGTCTCGACGATCGCGACGAGCTCCTCGTCGGACAGCTCGGCGTAGCTGACGTCGGTGCGCCCCGAGACGGCCAGCTTGACCAGGTCGGCGCCGCCGTCGAGCAGACCGGCGATCTTCGCCTGGGCATCGGCGGGGCCGTCGACGATCAGCACCCGGTCGTTCACGCCGTAGATCTCGGTCGAGAAGCTGCCCAGCACATTCACGATCGGCCCGGCCACGAGCAGCCGCGGCAGGCTCGGATCAGCGCCCGTGGCGATGCGATCGCGCCGCGCGACCACGGCGTCGAGGGGGCCGCCCAGGTCGCGCACCGTGGTGACGCCGGCCCGGGTCCAGGCCCGCAGGCCCTCGTCGTCGAGCCCCGAGGTATGCGCGTGGGCGTTGATGAAGCCGGGCATGAGCGTGGCCCCGGCCAGCTCGCGCACCGGCGTGTCGGCGCTGTAGGCTAGCTCGCCCGCCCGGCCCACGGCGGCGATGCGCCCGGCGCTGATCGCCACGGCCGCGTCGGGCAGGGGCGGCGCGCCGGTGCCGTCGAGCAGGGTTGCGCCGGTCAGGACCAGGTCGTAGCGCGGCAGGGGCGTGGCGCTCGGCAGCGCCGGGGTAGGGCTAGCGGCGACCGTCGGGCTGGCCGCAACCGTCGTCGGGGTGGCGGCGACCGTCGGGGCGGGGATCGGGCTCGCCGCAACAGTCGGGGCCAGGGCGGCGGGGGCGGCCGTGGGCGTAGCCGGAGCGGGGGTCGGCCCGGCGGGCGACGCGGCACAGGCGGCGAGCAGCAAGAGCAGCAGCGGGAGGAGCTTGCGCATAGGTTTATTGTAGCGCATATAGTGCAAGGGCCGCCCCTTGCCCCGCAGCCGCGACCGTGCTAGGATGCCCCGGCTATGGCAACCAAACCCCTCAGGATCACCCTCG
>CAZKTU010000119.1:0-19013 GCA_964555675.1 uncultured Oscillochloris sp. | reverse complement strand
CGGCGAAGTACATCACGGGGGTGGCGGCCTCGCCGATGTCGATCACATCGCAGCCTGAGGCGCGCAGGCCGGCGATCAGGGCGGCCTGGAACTCGGGGGAGCTGAGGCGAGCGTCGCGGGCGGCGACGATGCTGCGCCCGCCGCGGCCGCGGAAGAGCGTGCCCACCGCCTGACCGAGCTGCTGATAGACCGACGCATCGAGGTCGACGCCGACGACGCCGCGGATGTCGTAGGCGCGAAAGATGGTGGGGTTCACGGGTAGACCCATGTGCGCTCCTGGCGGTTTGTGCCGTGAGATCGTAGCGCATAGGGTGTGATCCGTCAAGGTTCTTTACAACGGGCTCGAGAGCCGCTATAATTGCAAAGTACAACGGACACAAAATGGGTAGCCGGAACCACTGCGCCGCTCTGCCCCTGACCTGGCGAGCGTAGTTGGGACGAGCAACCCCTGCAGGACGATGTAGTCCTCGGTCCGTAGGCAAGCTGAGAGCACAACTCTCAGTTTCTTCTTTTCATTCGCCCTGGAGCAGGGTCCGCCACCCACCCCGAGCGGCCCTTCCACGCTGTAGCTCCTGCGGGCGGACCGGAACAGCAATAGAGGCAGACCGACAATGACAGACAAGCCGACGTATCTGACCCGTGATGGCCGCGCCAAGCTCGAGGCCGAGCTGGAGCTGCTCACGACGGTGGAGCGCAAGGGCGTCGCGGAGCGAATTGCCGCGGCCAAAGAGCTGGGGGATATCTCTGAGAGCGGCGAGTACGAGGACGCAAAGAAGTCCCAGGCAATACTGGAGGGACGCATCCGCGAACTGAAGAGCTTGCTCTCGCGGGCCGAGACGATCGACGAGGAGCAGATCGGCAACGGCGAGGTGCGGGTCGGCTCGCAGGTGACGGTCCGCTTCGACGAGGACGGCGAGGAGGAGACCTGGATGATCGTCGGCAGCGCCGAGGCCAACCCCCGGCAGGGCCGCATCTCCAACGAGTCGCCGATCGGCTCGGCCATCCTCGGCAAGCGCTCGCGCCAGAAGGTCACCGTGCAGACTCCCTCGGGCGTGATGAAGCTGACCATCGTCAAAGTGAAGTAAGCCCGGGGCGCGCCCCGGCCCACTTGCCCCCCTCCCCGGCAGCGGGAAGGGGGGCTGTTTTGTTCCATGGTAAAATAGGGCGACGCGATTGCGGGGCAGCGTGCCCTGGCGAACTAGCACGAAGCGCTATGGAACTGAACGACCTGCAAGCCCAGCGGGCGGCAAAGCTCGAGCGCCTGCGCGCGGCCGGCATCAACCCGTTTCCGACGCGCTCAACCCGTACCCACAGCATCGGCGAGGCTCTGTCCCGCTTCGACGCCTTGGCCGCCGAAGAGGCGCCGCTGACCATCGCCGGGCGCATCGTCGGGGCCCGCCGGATCATGGGCAAGATCGCCTTCGCCCATATCGAGGACGGCACCGGCACGATGCAGCTCTGGATCAGCCGGGCCGACCTGGGCGACGAGTGGTTCGAGCGCTTCCGCGACGATCTGGACACCTTCGACATTGTGCAGGCCAGTGGCACGCTGCGGCGCACCAAGGCCGGCGAGCCCTCGCTCTTCGTCAGCGCGCTGACCCTGCTGACCAAGACGATCAACCCGCCCCCCGAGAAGTGGGCCGGCCTGACCGACGTCGAGGAGCGGCACCGCCAGCGCTACCTCGACCTGATCGTCAACCCCGAGGTGCGCGACGTCTTCCGGGCCCGCTCGGCCGCCGTGACGGCCATGCGCCGGGTGCTCGACGGGCGCGGCTTCGTCGAGGTGGAGACCCCGGTGCTGCAGCCGATCTACGGCGGCGCTGTGGCCCGGCCCTTCACCACCTACCACAACGCCCTGGGCCAGCAGCTCTACCTGCGCATCGCCGTCGAGCTCTACCTCAAGCGGCTGATTGTGGGCGGCTTCCCGGGGGTCTACGAGATCGGGCGCAACTTCCGCAACGAGGGGGTCGACCGCAGCCACAACCCCGAGTTCACCATGATGGAGTGCTACCAGGCCTACGCCGACTACAGCGACATGATGCGCCTGGTCGAGGATCTGATGCGCGAGATGTGCCTGGCGGTCAACGGCACGACGACGGCCAGCTACCAGGGCCAGACGGTCGACTTCGCCGGCGAGTGGCAGCGCCTGCCCATGGCCGAGGCGATCGCCGAGCGCACCGGCATCGACATCGCCCAGCTGAGCGAGCTCGGCCCGCTGCACGAGGCTATCGCCGCGGCGGGGCTCAAGGTCGAGCGCAAGACCACCTGGGCCAAGCAGGTCGACGAGCTGTTCAGCGAGTTCGTGCAGCCGCTGCTGGTCCAGCCGACCTTCATCGTCGACTACCCCGTGGCCCTCTCGCCCCTGGCGAAGCGCAAGCCCGACGATCCGGCCTTCACCGAGCGCTTCGAGGCCTTCGCCGTGGGCATGGAGCTGGGGAACGCCTTCACCGAGCTGAACGACCCCTTCGACCAGGAGCAGCGCTTCCTCGAGCAGGGTCGCGACTTCGCGGCCGGCGACGACGAGGCCCACCAGATGGACGTGGACTTTCTCAATGCGCTGATGTACGGCATGCCGCCGACGGGCGGCCTGGGGATCGGCATCGACCGCATCCTGATGCTGCTCGCCGACCGGCCCAATATCCGCGAGGTGATTCTCTTCCCGCACAAGCGTCAGCGCGAGCAGCCGTGACCGAGGGGTCGCGGCGTCGGCCCCTGGCCAGCCCCTACAGCCTGGAGGAGTTTCCTGTATGCCCCGGTCTTTCACTGTCGAGCGCGAGAATCTGCCGCAGGTGGTGCAGGGTTGGCTACGGGCGACCGGGCTCGGTGACGAAGAGCTGGTCGAGATCGTCTTCACCGAGCAGGAGGTGCTTTTGCGGCGGCCGATGAGCCCCCAGCTGCGCGCGTGGGCGAAGGGGATCAGCGACAAGTACGACAAGGCCTTCCGCCAGCTCGCCGGCCTGTAGCGCCCTATGAACTACCTCACGCGGGACGAGCTGCTCGATCTGCACGCCTTCGCCGTCGAGCGCTACGGCGGCCTGATGGGGATCAAGAGCCAGGACCGTCTGCAGACGGTGTTGACCGCGCCACTCCAGGAGATGTTCGGCGCCGAGCTGTACCCTGACCTCGCCAGCAAAGCCTCGGTGATCGTCTATCTGCTGGTGAAGAGCCACCCGTTCATGGGCGCCAACGACGCCACGGCCCTGCTGGCGCTGCTGCGCTTCCTCGAGATCAACGGCGCGGCTCTTCGCCCCGAGATCGGCGTTGGCGAGCTGTCCTACGTCTTCCGCGCGCTCAACAACTCGGATATCGACAAAGAGGGGCTCGAGCAGTGGCTGCGTGACAGCATCAGCGAGCCAGGGAGCGCCCTATGACCAGGGTCTTTATCAACGGTATCGATGGGTTGCTCGGGGCCAAGGTGGCCCAGCTCCTCAGCGCCGACCCCGCCGTGACGGTCATCGGCCTCGGCCAGGGCACGCCGCCCGCGCCGATCGGCCGCGCCGAGTATCTGACCGCCAGGCTGGCCGGGCGTCAGCTGCTCGAGCTGCTGCGCTCGGAGGGCGTCGAGGTGGTGCTGCACCTCGCCTTCGCCGGGGCCGAGCGCCCCGCGAGCAGCCGCGAGGAGGCCGTCCAGCAGAATGTGCTCGGCACCATGGAGCTGCTGGGCGCCAGCGCCGGGGCCGGGGTGAGGCGGGTGCTGCTGCGCAGCCACACCCGCGTCTACGGGGCCAGCCCGCTCAACCCGACCTTCATCGACGAGGACCGGCCGATCGTGCGCAGTAACGCCCCCGGGGTGCTGCGCGACTACGCCGAGGTCGAGCAGTTCGTGGCCGAGTTCGTCGCCCAGCACCCCGGCCTCGCGATCGTGCCGGTGCGCTGCGCCCCCCTGCTGGGCGGCTGGTCGCCCTTCGTCAACTACCTGTCCCAGAGCGGGCCGCGTATGCTGGTCGGCTTCGACCCCTGCGTGCAGGTGCTGCATATCGACGACGCGGCCGAGGGTTTCGCCCGCGCGGCCCTGGCCAGCTTCAACGGGCCGATCAACCTCGCCGCCGAGGACACCCTCTGCCTCTCGCAGGTGATCAAGCTGGCCGGGCGCCAGCCCGTGGCTCTGCTCGAGCAGATGGTCAATCTGGCCATCGCGATGGGCAACAGCGCGATCCTGGGCTCCTGGCCCTATGACATCGGCTTCCTGCGCCACAGCTGCGTGGCCGACCTGCGCCGCGCCCGCGCCGAGCTGGGCTGGGCGCCGGCCCACTCGGCCGCCGAGGCCCTGGCGACCCTGCGGGCCAACGGAAGCGCCACGCTCAGCCGCGAGACTTCCGAGGAGGCCCTGCGGGCCTTCCTCTCTCGAAGGAGCTAGATCATGAGCGACGATACGAGCCCGAACGGGCTGCCCCATGAGGCGCCCCCCGCCGAGGTCGAGGATCTGGCGGCCGAGTTGCTCGATGCCGAGGGGCCCCAGCCCCCCACCAACGGCCTCGCCCTCGTCGCGCCGCCCGCCGAGCCGCCCGCCACGAAGAAGCGTCGCGCCAAGGTGGCCAGCCCCGCCGCCAAGGCCGCCAAGGCGCCCGAGCCGCCCGCCGCGAAGAAGCGCCGCCCCAGGTCGGCCCCCGCGCCCGTGACGGCGGAGGAGATCCCCGTCCATGTGGCCGCCCCGACGCCCGCCCGCGTGGCCGCCCCGGCCCCGCTGTGGAGCGACGCCCAGGCCGGGTCGACCCCCGACGAGGAGGTGCCGATCGCAGGCCTGACGGCGGCCAGTCTGTATGATGCCGAGGCCGAGGTGCGCAGCATGGCCGAGCAGGCCGGCGGCCAGATGGCGAACCTGGGCGCAATGGCCGCCGGCAGCCTCAGGCTGGCCGCCGACAATCTGCGCCGCATGAGCGAGGAGCAGGCCGATAAGGTCACCGAGCTGCTGCGCGGCATCGACCTGAAAGACTACCTCGACCCCGACTTCTGGAAGGGGATCAGCATGGTGCTGCGCTACCAGCTCGACGAGCAGGTGGCGTTCTTCAAGCGCCGCCTCGGCGGCCAGTACAGCACCGACCCCTATGGGATGGACCGCGAGCTGATCGAGGCGGTGCGACCATTCCTCAATTTCATGTACCGCACCTGGTGGCGGGTCAGCTCCACCGGCCTCGAGCATGTGCCCGAGGACGGGCGGGCCCTGCTGGTGGCCAACCACAGCGGCGTGCTGCCCTGGGACGGCGCGATGATCGCCGTGGCGGTGGCCGAGGATCACCCGGCCAGGATCGACCGGATCGTGCGCAGCCTGCACCTGCATTGGTTCAGCACGCTGCCCTTCGTGGCCCCGGCCCTCTCGGCCCTGGGCCAGGTGCCCGGCCTGCCCGAGAACGCCGTGCGCCTGCTCGAGAGCGACGAGCTGGTCTGTGTCTTCCCCGAGGGCCTGAAGGGCGTGGGCAAGCTCTACAAAGATCGCTACAAGCTGGCGCGCTTCGGGCGGGGCGGCTTCGTGCAGGCGGCGATCCGCGCCAGGGCGCCGATCGTGCCCGTGGCCGTGGTCGGGGCCGAGGAGATCTACCCCATGCTCGCCAACGCCGAGCCTGTGGCCAAACTCTTCGGCATGCCCTACTTCCCGCTCACCCCGTTCTTCCCCTGGCTCGGGCCCCTCGGCGTGATCCCCCTGCCGACCCGCTGGTCGATCACCTTCTGCGAGCCGATCCGCACCGATATGTACGACCCCAGCGAGGCCGACGACCCGCTGACCGTGCTCGGCCTCACCGAGATGGTCCGCGAGACCATCCAGGGCACGATCGACGGTAAGCTCGAGGGCCGCACGTCGCTATTCTAGATAGGGCCACCACACACTTTCGTGGCGGGAGGGGTTAGCGGGGAGGAGCCTGGCCCTCCCCGTGCCCCACCACACCGTGTTGCCTTCGACAAGCTCAGGCAACCACGCTGGCTGAGCCTGCTCACTCGCGGAACTGGCGGCGGTGCAGCTCGGCGTAGATGCCGTCCCGGGCCAGCAGCTCGGCGTGGTTGCCGCGCTCGGCGACGCGGCCGTCTTTGATCACGAGCACCTGGTCGGCGCCCTGGATGGTCGAGAGGCGGTGGGCGATCACGAACGAGGTGCGCCCGTGGAGCAGCCGCTCGAGGGCGCGCTGGATGAGGGCCTCGGTGGCGGTGTCGACATTCGAGGTCGCCTCGTCGAGAATGAGGATGCGCGGGTCGGCCAGCAGGGCGCGGGCGATGGTCAGCAGCTGGCGCTGGCCCTGGCTCAGGCCCGAGCCGCGCTCGCCCAGCCTGGTGGCGTAGCCCTGGGGCAGCTCCTCGATGAAGCCGTGGGCGCCCACAGCCTCGGCGGCCGCCCGCACCTCGTCGTCGGTCGCCGCGAGGCGGCCATAGCGGATGTTCTCGGCCACGCTGCCGGCGAAGAGGAAGCTGTCCTGGAGCACGATGCCGATCTGGCGGCGCAGGCTGGCGCGGGTCACGGCGCGCACGTCATGGCCGTCGACCAGCACGCGCCCCGCGCTCACGTCGTAGAAGCGCGGGATGAGGTTGACCAGGGTGCTCTTGCCGGACCCCGTCGGACCCACCAGGGCCACGCTCTGCCCCGGCTCGGCGACCAGGTCGACGTCTGCCAGCTGGAGCAGGCCACCCCGGTCGGCCTGGTAGCTGAAGCTGACCCCCGCAAACTCGATCCGGCCGACAATGGGCGGCAGCTCGCTGGCCTCGGGGGCGTCGACTTCGGCGTCGGGCTCGTCGAGCAGGTCGAAGATGCGCTCGGCGCCGGCGGCGGCGGCCTGGAGCTGGGTATAGATGCTCGAGATGATCTGGATGGGGCGGAAGAACTGCTGCACGTAGATGAAGAAGGCGACCACCGTGCCGACCGGCAAGTCGCCGCGCAGCGAGAGCCAGCCGCCCAGGCCGGCCACGATCACTGTGGCGACGGTGCTGAGCAGGCCGATGGCGGGGGTGAAGGCGGCGCTGATCATGGCGGCCTGCACGTTGGCGTCGCGGTTGGCGGCATTATGCTCGGCGAAGTGGCGGGCGCTGTCGGCGGTGCGGTTGTAGGCCTGGGCCACCCGCACCCCGGCCAGGTCCTCTTGTAGATGGGCCGAGACGTCGCCGATAGTCTCGCGCGTGCGCTGGAAGGCCCCGCGCGAGCGGCGGGCGAAGATCGCCGTGGCCCAGAGCATGGCCGGCACGACGATGAAGCTGGCCAGGGCCAGGGGCGGGCTGAGCAGGAACATGGCCACGATGATCCCGGCCAGGGCGAAGAGGTTGCCGATCACCTGGACGAGGCCCTGGCTGATCAGCTGGTTGATCTGCTGGATGTCGTTGATCAGGCGCGACATCAGGTCGCCGGCCTTGCTGCGGTCGAAGTAGCTCAGGGGTAGGCGCTGCACGCGCTCGAAGACCTGCAGGCGCAGGTCGGCCAGGAAGCGCTGCCCGACGCTACCCATGAGAAAGACCTGCCCCGCCGTGGCGAACAGGCCGACCACGTAGATGGCCAGTAGCAGCAGCATGGTGCGCCCGAGGCCGGGCAGGTCGCCCGCGCTGATGTCGGTATCGATGGCGCGGCCGATCAGGGCCGGGCCGCCCGCCTGAGCCGCGGCGCCGATGCTCACCAGGGCCAGGGCGCCGAGCAGCCGCGCGCGATAGGGGGCGAGGTAGGGGACGAGGCGGGTGAGCACCGGCGGCTTGCGCCCCGGGGCTGGCGCCTCTGCGGTGGTGATAGTGGCCATGCTTACGCTCCCGCCGCGACGGCGGCCGGATCGCCCGCGAGGGCGGCGATCAGCTCGCAGTAGGGGCCGCAGTTGATCGTCAGCTCGAGGTGATTGCCCTGGGCGATCAGGCGGCCCTCCTCCATCACCAGGATGGTGTCGGCGCTGCGCACGGTGCTCATGCGTTGGGCGATCACGAAGGTGGTGCGGCCGCGGCGTAGCTCGGCCAGGGCCTGCTGGATCTGGTACTCGGTGCCGGCGTCGACCGCCGAGGTGCTGTCGTCCATGATCAGGATAGCCGGGTCGACGAGGAGGGCTCGGGCGATGGCGACGCGCTGGCGCTGGCCGCCCGACAGCCCGACGCCGCGCTCGCCGACCACGGTGTCGTAGCCGGCCGGCAGGGCGCTGATGAAGTCGTGGGCCTGAGCGGCGCGGGCGGCGGCCTCGATCTCGGCCTGGGTGGCGCCGGGGCGGCCATAGGCGATATTGTCGCGGATCGGCCCGCTGAACAGGTTGGTCTCTTGCAATACGATGCCGACCTGACCGCGTAGGCTGGCCAGGGTCACCGCGCGCACATCGTGGCCGTCCACGGTCACCCGGCCAGAGCTCGCCTCGTAGAAGCGCGGGATCAGGTTGATGATTGTGCTCTTGCCGGCGCCGGTGCGCCCGATGATCGCGACCGTCTGGCCCGGCTCGGCGGCGAACGAGACCTCGCTGATCGAGGCGCGCTCGCTGCCGCTGTAGCTGAAGGTGACCTGCTCGAAGGCCACGCGGCCCTGCAGGCGGGGCAGGCTGAGGGCGCCGGGCTGGTCGGCGACCTCCTGCGGGGCGTCGAGAACCTCGAAGACGCGGCGGGCCGAGGCGTCGGCCTGGGCGATCGAGGCGAGGGTCCCGCCGAGGATGAAGATCGGCATGAGCAGGAAGCTCAGGTAGGTGTTGAAGGCCACCAGATCGCCGATGCTGAGCTCGCCGGCGATCACCTGGGCTCCGCCGAGCCAGATCACCGCCAGGGTGCCCAGGTTGGCGATGAAGAAGATCAGGGGGAAGGTGCGGGCGGTGCCGCCGACTACGGCCAGGTTCTCGCCGAGCAGGTCGTCGTTCGAGGCCCTGAAGCGGGCCGCCTCATAGGGCTCGCGGGCGAAGGCCTTGACCACGCGCGCGCCGGCCAGGTTCTCTTGCAGCACACTGTTGAGGTTGCCGAGCTTCTGGGCGACCGAGCGAAAGCGCGGGCCGACGCTGCGGAAGAAACTGTAGAAGACCAGGCCGATCGCCGGGATGATCAGCAGCACGAGCAGGGCCAGCCGCCAGCTGGTGGCGAGCAGGATGGCCGCGCTGCCGACCAGCAGGAGGGCCGCGCTGAGCACCTGGAGCAGGCCCCCGGCGATGAACTGGCGGGCCGTGTCGACGTCGCTGGTCACGCGCGTCATGAGCTGGCCGGTCTGGGCGCGGTCGTGGTAGCTGAAGCTGAGGGCCCCAAGGCGCTGGAAGAGCTCGTTGCGCATCGAGAATGCCGCGCCCTGGCCGGCCTTCTCGATCAGGAAGGTCTGGGTGAAGGTGAAGAGGTCGCGGGCGGCGGCGACGGCCACGAGGGCCAGACAGCCGAGGGCCAGGGCGTCGCGGTCGCCGGCGGTGATCCCGCGGTCGACGATGTAGGCCATGACCTGGGGCGCGAGGAGGCTTGCGACGGTGACGGCGAGCAGGCTGAGGAAGGCGCCGAGGCTCTCGCGCCAGTAGGGGCGCAGGAAGCCGAGGGCGCGCCGCAGGTCGGGCATGGGCGGTCCTTGCGATAGACGCTTTGCGATTGCGGGCGGCGGTCAGGGGACGCCAGAAGTATCGCACACCGAGGGGGGCGCGGCAAGCTAGCCAGTCGGGCAGGGCCCCCCACCACCGAGCCGCGAGGGTCTGCCCGCTAATTCCAGGGCAGGGCCGCGCGGGTCGACCAGTAAGCCTCGGGCGGCTCGGCGAGGGCGGCGAGGGCGGCGGCGGCCTCTTCGTCCCAGGGGACAGCCAGGGCGGCGAGGTTGGAGCCCAGCTGGGCGACGGTTGCGGCGCCGCTGAGCACCACGCTGGCCCAGGGCTGGGCCAGGGCGGCGGCGAGGGCCAGAGCGTCGAGGGTACAGCCGAGGCGGGCGGCTTGGGCGGCGAGGACGGCCCGCTGGGGGGCGAAGTGCGGGTCGGCGTTGCGCTCGGTGAGGCGCCCATTGGCCAGGGCCTCCTTCACGAGCACGCCGACGCCGGCGGCGTGGGCCTCGGCGAGGGCCGCGCCGGCCGAGGGCTCGAGGGGGTTCCAGGTGGCCTGCACGACCTCGAAGAGGGGCTCGCCGTCGACGCGCACGCCGATGGCCTTGCGGATCACCTCGGCCTGGCGCGGGCCGCTGACCGACAGGCCGATCGTGATCGCGCCGGCCTTGAGGCGGGCCAGGGCCGCCAGCACCGCCACATTCTCGAGCACGCCGCTTTCGAGGGTGGCCGAGTGGATCTGGTAGAGCCGCAGGTAGATCCCAAGGTTGGCCGTACTCTCGGCCCACTGGCGTTGCAGGACGGCCAGGCTGTGCTCCTTGACCTCGTGGGCGGGGGCCTCGGTCTGCCAGCCGGCGGTGTAGGTGTAGCCCCACTTCGAGCCCACGGTCACCTCGATGGGCAGGCGACGCCGGCTGCGCAGCCACCTGCCGAGGAACTCTTCGGCGCGGCCGTACGAGCGGGCGGCGTCGAAGTAGCGCACCCCCGCCTCCCAGGCCGCATCGCACACGCTGTGGGCCTGTGCCTCCATCAGGGCCGGGTCGTAGGTGCGCTCGAGGTCTTCGGCGTGGCCCAGGGTGATATAGCCCGGGCGGCCCAGGGCGGCCAGCCCCAGCCCGAGGCGGGTGACGAGGGGCCCCGCGGCCCCGAGCTTCAGGCGCTCCATGTCCTACCTCCCCGCAGAGTAGTTAGCCGAGGCCGGCGCGCCAGTGACGCGCCGGGCGCTCATGCTACCACATACTGCGCGGGGCTCTGGACGAAGACATAGCGGCAGCCGGGGCAGCAGAAGTAGTAGGTTGCGCCCTCGTGTACGGCGGTGAACTTCGCGCCGGCCACGGCGACCATGGTGGCGCAGACGGGGCAGGCCGCGGTGGCGGGGGCGGAGGCGGCCTCGGCGGGGGCCTGGCGGCGCGAGCCGACAATCTCGGCCATGATGCTCAGGGCGATCTCGTCGCCGCGACGGGCGCCGAGGTCGAGCCCGGCGGGGGCGCGCAGGCGGGCGACCTGGGGCGCGGGCAGACCCTGGTCGGCCAGGTAGCGGCGCACGGCCTCGGCGCGGGTGCGGCTGGCCACCAGGCCGACGTAGGGCGCGGCAGTTGGCAGCAGCCGCTCGAGGGCCAGCTCGTCGTAGTGGCCGTGGGTCGCCACCACCGCGAAGGTCAGGGGCGTGACCCGGGCGGCCATAGCGTCGAGGTCGGCGAGCTGCTCGGCCGCCCCGGCGATGACGCCGCCGGCGTGGTCGGGGTCGACGGCGATCACGTGGTAGCTCATGGCGTGGCCCAGGTGGGCCAGGGCCCTGGCCACGGGCAGGCCGCCCACCACCAGCAGGCGCGGGCGCGGGGGATGCGGCTCGATAAAGATCTCGAGCGTTCCGCCGCTATAGCAGGTCATGGCCACGTCGCGCACGCCCTCGCGGGGCTGCTGGGCGGCGGGGTCGGGCGAGAGCCGCACCAGCCGGCTCTGGTCGTCGTGCAGGGCGGCCAGGGCCTCGCGCACCACGGTGGGCTGGGCGCAGCTGCCGCCGATCCAGCCGTGCAGCTCGCCGCCCGCCGTGACGATCGCCCGGTCGCCGGGCTTGCCCGAGGTGGGGCGCTCGGCGCGCACGACCGTGGCGGTGGCGAACGGCTCGCCGCGCTGGGTCAGCTCGTGGGCCTTCAGAAAGTAGTCGTCGTACATAGTTTTTTCCGAGGAGGGTTCAAGGGGTGCCCCTTGAACCCTCCGCGAAGCGGTCTACTCGGTGACGCCGTGCTCGCGCAGCAGCTTCCAGACCTTCTGGGGGGTGATCGGGATGTCGATGTGGCGCACGCCGAGGTGCCAGAGGGCGTCGACGACGGCGTTGGCGATCGCGGGCGGGGCGCCGACGGTGGGCGACTCGCCGACGCCCTTGGCGCCGATCGGGTGGTGGGGCGAGGGGGTGATCGTCTTGCCCAGCTCCCACTTGGGCGTCTCGACCGCCGTGGGCAGCAGGTAGTCCATGAACGTGCCGGTCAGGTTCATGCCGTGCTCGTCGTAGACGATCTCCTCGAACATGGCCGGGGCCAGGCCCATGGTCAGGCCGCCCTGGATCTGGCCTTCGACCACCAGCGGGTTGATGATATTGCCGCAGTCGTCGACGGCGACGAAGCGGCGGATCTTGACCTCGCCGGTGCCGCTGTCGATATCGACCACGCAGATATAGCTGCCGAAGGGGAAGGTCAGGTTCGGCGGGTCGTAGTAGTCGGTGGCCTCGAGGCCGGCCTCGACCCCCGGCGGATGGTTAGTGTAGGCGGCAAAGGCGATATCCTGGATGGTCTTGGCCTGCTCGGGCGAGCCCTTGACCTGCCAGCGGTCGACCTGCCACTCGAGGTCGTCCTCGCTGACCTCGAGCAGGTAGGCGGCGATCTTGCGGGCCTTGGCGCGGATCTTCCGGGCGGCCATCACCGCGGCGGCGCCGGCGGTGGGGGTGCTGCGGCTGGCGTAGGTGCCCAGGCCGTAGGGGGCCGTGTCGGTGTCGCCCTCCTCGACCTCGATGTCCGAGGCGGGGATGCCCAGCTCTTCGGCGACGATCTGGGCGTAGGTGGTCTCGTGGCCCTGGCCCTGGCTCTTGGTGCCGAAGCGGGCGATGGCCTTGCCGGTGGGGTGGATGCGGATCTCGGCGCTGTCGAACATCTTGATGCCGAGGATGTCGAAGTCGCGCGAGGGGCCGGCGCCGACCACCTCGGTGAAGCTCGAGATGCCGATGCCCATCAGCTCGCCGCGGGCGCGCTTCTCGGCCTGCTCTTTGCGCAGCTCGTCGTAGCCGAGCATGTCCATGGCCAGCTTGAGGGCCTCGTGGTAGTTGCCGCTGTCGTACTCCCAGCCCGTGGGCGAGCGGTAGGGGAACTGCTCGGGCTTGATGAAGTTCTTCATGCGGAAGTGGGCCGGGTCCTCGCCGAGCTCGTGGGCCATGATGTCGGCCATGCGCTCGATCATGTGGACGGCCTCGGTCACGCGGAACGAGCAGCGGTAGGCCACGCCGCCCGGCGGCTTGTTGGTGTAGACCCCGTCGACGGCCACGTGGGCGGCCTTCATGTCGTACGAGCCGGTGCAGATCGAGTAGAGGCCGGCGGGGAACTTCGAGGGGTTGGCCGCGGCGTCGGCGGCGCCGTTGTCGGCCAGGGTGCGCACGCGCAGGCCGGTGATCTTGCCCTCGGCGTCGGCGGCCATCTCGGCGGTGATATGGTAGTCGCGGGCGAAGCTGTCGGCCTGCAGGTTCTCGCTGCGATCCTCGATCCACTTCACGGGGCGACCGGTGACGATGCTGGCCACGGCGCAGCAGACATAGCCGGGGTAGACCGGCACCTTGCCGCCGAAGCCGCCGCCGATGTCGGGCGAGATGATCTGGATCTTGTGCTCGGGGATGCCGCTGACCAGCGCGAAGACGGTGCGGTGGGCGTGGGGGGCCTGGCTGGTCATCCAGATCTTGAGCTTGCCGGTCACCTTGCTGAAGTCGGCGACCATGCCGCAGGTCTCGATCGAGGCGACGTGGATGCGCGGGATGTGCATGTACTGGGTGACGACCTTGGCCGCGCTGGCGAAGACCTGGTCGGTCTCGTCTTTGCTTCCCGCCTCCCAGTGCCAGATGTGGTTGGTCTTCAGCTCTTTGTCATCGCGGACGATCGTCTCGTCCTCGAGGGCCTTGAAGGGGTCGACCACCACGGGCAGGGGGTCATAGTCGACCACGACCTTCTCGACGCCGTCGGCGGCGGCGTAGCGGTCGGTGGCGACCACCACACAGACCTCCTGGGCGTAGTAGACCACCTTCTCGATCGGCAGCACCATCTGGGTATCCGACATGAGCGTCGGCATCCAGTGCAGGTTGCCGGCGGCCTTGAGGTCCTCGCCGGTGATCACGGCCAACACGCCGGGCACCTTGAGGGCCTCGCTGCTGTCGATCTTGGTGATCTTGGCGTGGGCGTAGGGGCTGCGCACGATGTCCATGTAGAGCATGCCGGGCAGCTTGACGTCGTCGACGTAGTTGCCCTTGCCCTGGATGAAGCGCGGGTCCTCTTTGCGCTTCATGCGGTGGCCCATGCCGCAGACCTTGGCGGGGGTGGTGATGCGCACCTCGTGGGTGGTCTCGACCGCGGCCGAGGTTCCGGCCGGGCTGGGGGTATGGAACTCGACCCGGTCGGCGAGGTGGCGCTCGCCGTTGTGGGCGTCGAGTTGGCTCAGGGGATCGTCTTGCTGGGTCACGCGGGCACCTCCTCGGCCTGCTGCTCGCGCAGCTTCTCGGCGGCGTACTGAACAGCCTCTACGATCTTCTGGTAGCCGGTGCACCGGCACAGGTTGCCCGAGATCCCGTAGCGGATCTCGTCCTCGCTGGGGGCGGGGTTGCTGGCCAGCAGGGCCTTGGCCGACATAATCATGCCGGGGGTGCAGTAGCCGCACTGCAGGCCGTGCTTCTCCCAGAAGCCCTCCTGGAGCGGGTGCAGGTTGCCGTTGGTGGCCACGCCCTCGATCGTCTCGACGCTGGCCCCGTCGGCCTGCACGGCGAACATGGTGCAGCTCTTGACGGCCCGCCCGTTGAGCAGCACGGTGCAGGCGCCGCAGCTCGAGGTGTCGCAGCCGATGTGGGTGCCGGTCAGGCTCAGCTGCTCGCGGATCAGGTGGACGAGGAGGGTGCGCGCCTCAGTGGTCACGGTCTGGGTCGCGCCGTTCACGGTCAGGGTGATGCTGTGAGTGCTCATCAGTTTCCTCCGGCGGCTCGGGCGGCGGCTTTGCGCACGGCCCGCTTGACCAGCACGCGGGTGAGGTCGCGTTTGTACTCGATCGGGCCGCGCAGGTCGGCGGAGGGGTCGCAGGCGGCGGCGGCGGCCTGGCCGGCGGCCTCGAGGGCTTCGTCGCTCAGGGGTCGGCCGCGCAGCAGGGCCTCGGCGGCCTCGGCGCGCATGGGGGTGGGGCTGACGTTGGTCAGGCCGATGCGGATGTCCTGGCAGACGTCGCCGGCCATGGTCAGCTGCACGGCCACGGCCGAGATGGCGTAGTCGCCCACCTTGCGCTCGACCTTGATATAGGCGCCGCCCGCGCCGGGGCCGGGGCGGGGGATGCGGATCGCGGTGAGCAGCTCGTCGGGCTCGAGGGCGGTCGAGAACATGCCGGTGAAGAAGTCGTCGATCGCGATCGTGCGCGGGCCGCGGGGGCCGTGGGCGAGCACCTCGGCGTTGTAGGCGAGCATGACGGCGGGGTGATCGTTGGCGGGGTCGGCGTGGGCAATATTGCCCCCGACGGTGGCCCGGTTGCGCACCAGCGGGTCGGCGATCACGTGGGCGGCGTCGGCCAGCAGCTTGTAGCGCTCGCCGATGAAGGCGTGCTCCTCGAGGGCCGCCTCGCGGGCGAGGGCGCCGATCGTCAGGTGGGTGGCGCTCTCAGTGATAGAGTCGAGGCCCTCGATCGCGTTGATGTCGACGAGGACGGCGGGCGCGGCCAGGCGGAAGCGCATGGCCGGGATCAGGCTCTGACCGCCGGCGAGGACCTTGGCCTCGTCGCCGTACTGCCTGAGCAGCGCCACCGCCTCGTCGAGGCTCTTTGGCGCATAGAAGTCGAACACGGACGGGATCATCGGTGATACCTCTTGCTACTAGGGGCTACACTGCTCACCTTAATGACAACTAGCCTCTGCCCGGACTGCTTGAGCGGTCGCACACTCCTTTCTAGGCCCGGACGCGGCGCGGGTCGAGGTTTGCCAGGCGAGCAGCCAGATCCTCCAGACTCTGGAGGTTATGGATGGGAAGAAAATCGTCGATGTGGCGCCTGGCCGCGGCCATGCCTGCGGCGAGGGGGCGGTAGCCGTCGCGGCCGGCCAGGGGGTTGAGCCAGATCAGGCGGTGGCTGCGGCGGCGCAGGGCGCGCACCTCGCGGGCGAGCAGCTGCGGGTCGCCGTGCTCCCAGCCGTCGCTGATCACCAGCACCACGGCGCCCCGGCCGAGCACGCGCCGCGCCCAGCGCCGGTTGAAGCTGTGCAGGCTGGCGCCGATGCGGGTGCCCCCGCCCCAGTCGACCACCTCGCGGGCGGCCTGCTCGAGCGCCCGGTCGAGGTTGCGCAGGCGCAGCTGGCCGGTGACCCTGGTGAGCCTGGTGCCGAAGACGAAGCTCTCGACCCGGCTGAGGCGCCTGCCGGCGCTGTAGCAGAGCTGCAGCAGCAGGCGGCTGTACTTCTCCATCGAGCCGCTGATATCGGCGATGATCACCAGGGGGCGCGGCTTGCGCTTGCGCTCCTGGCGCGGAAGGTTCAGCGGCACCCCGCCGTGGCGGGCGGCGTCGCGCACCACCCGGCGCATCAGCAGGGCCTCGCCGCGGCGGCGCGGGGCGCGGCGACGGGTGACCCGCCGGCTGACGCGCCAGTCGAGGCGCTGGATGAGCCGGCGCACCTGGGCCAGCTCCTCGGGGCTCATGGCCGAGAACTCTTTGCGCTGCAGCAGCTCGCCGGGGCTATAGGCGCCGGCCTTATCGGCGACGTCGACCGCCTCGTCGCCCAGGCGGGCCTTGTAGGCCATGTAGGTGACGATGGTGAAGGGCTGCTCGCGGGGGCGATGGCGCGGGGCGCGGGGCATGGTCTGGCGGCGCCGGGCCGGGCCCTCCTCGTGGCGACGCCAGAAGCGGGCGAAGATCGCGTCGAAGACCGGCAGTTGGTCGCGGCCGCCCACCAGCATGCTGCGGCAGGCGTGGTAGACCTGCTCGCGCGAGCCGATATCGACCAGGGCGAGGGCGCGCAGCAGATCGAGGCGCTGCTCGAGGCCGACGGGCAGGCCGGCCCGCTGGAGCATCCTGGCGAAGGTCAGGCAGTTGGTGAGGAAGGCCTCGTCGCCCATCTAACGTGTTCCCAGACGAGAGGGACCCGGCGCCGCTCGGCGGGCCCAGGGGGCTGGCTACTGCACGGTCTCTACGATCCGGGCGGCGACGGCGCCGCGCAGGGTGTCGACGTCGTCCTGGTATTTGAGGATCATACCGAGGGTCGCGTCGACCACGGCCGGGCTCAGCTCGCTGGCGTTCAGATGGGTCAGGGCCTCGGCCCAGTCGAGGGTCTCGGCCACGCCCGGGGGCTTGGCCAGATCCTCGCGGCGGGCCGCCTGCACGAAGCCCACCACCTGGGCGGCGAGGCGCTCGCCGACGCCGGGGAGCTTGCGGCGGACGATCTCGAGCTCCTTCTCGGGCGAGGGGTAGTCGATCCAGTGGTAGACGCAGCGCCGCTTGAGGGCGTCGTGGAGCTCGCGGGTGCGGTTCGAGGTGATGATCACGATCGGGCGGTGGCGGGCCCGCAGGGTGCCGAGCTCGGGGATGGTGATCTGGAAGTCCGAGAGCAGCTCGAGCAGGAAGCTCTCGAACTCCTCGTCGGCGCGGTCGAGCTCGTCGATCAGCAGCACGGGGGCCCGCTCGTTGGCGGCGTCGATCGCCTGCAGCAGGGGGCGCTTGAGCAAGAAGGCTTCGCTGTAGATGCCCTCGGTGTGGAGGTGGGCGCCGGGGCCGGCGTGCTCGCGGCGGGCCTGCAGCTCGAGGAGCTGGCGCGGGTAGTTCCACTCGTACACCGCCTGGGCCACGTCGATGCCCTCGTAGCACTGCAGACGCAGCAGGGGCGCCGCGAAGATCCGGCTGAGCACCTTGGCCACCTCGGTCTTGCCCACGCCCGGCTCGCCCTCGAGCAAGAGGGCTTTGCCCATGCGCAGGGCGAGGAAGAGACTGGTGCTCAGGCCGATGTCGGCGACGTACGACTCGTGCGCCAGGGCCGAGGCGGTTCCCTCGATGGAGCTCAGCATCGCTGCAGATATGTCTATCAGATCACGGAGATATGATCAGCATACTCCAGATCCTCTGTGCTGGCAATGGCAATCTATGCTCGGCACGCTGGGCCGTTGACGGCCCCGGCGACCTATAGGTAACTGAGCCGGCGCAGAATCGCGTTGCGCTCGACGCCGTTCTGGCAGAGCTCGAGGGCGCGCAGGTAGGCGCTGCGGGCCTCGTCGACGCGGCCGAGGCGGCGCAGCATATCGGCGCGGGCGAGGGGCAGTTGGTGGTAGTCGCGCAGCGTGGGCTCGTCGGCGAGCAGGTCGAGGTCGGCGAGGCCGCGCTCGGGGCCGAAGGCCATGCCGATCGCGACGGCCCGGTTGAGCGCGATCACCGGGCTGCTGGTGTGCATCAGCAGCTCGCCGTAGAGGGCCGCGATCTGGGTCCAGTCGGTGTCGGCGGGGGTGGGGGCCTGGGCGTGGAGCGCACTGATCGCGGCCTGCATCTGGTATGGCCCGGCGCTGCGCAGCGAGAGGGCCTTGTCGAGCAGGGCCAGGCCGGTAGTGATCTGCGCGCGGTCCCAGAGGGTACGGTCCTGGGCCTCGAGCAGCACCAGCGCGCCGCCGGCGTCGAGGCGGGCCTGGCGGCGCGCGTTATGCAGCAGCATCAGGGCGAGCAGGCCGAGGGCCTCGGCGTGGGCCGCAGGCGGGGCCTGCTCGGGGCTTTTGGTGAGCAGGGCGACGGTGATGCGGCCCAGGCGGATGGCCTCGTCGCACAGGTCGTGCCGCATGAGGGCCTCGCCCTGGGCGGCGCCGTAGCCCTCGGTGAAGATCAGGTAGATCACGTGGAGCACGGCGGCGAGGCGTTCGCCGATCTGGTGGGCGGGGGGCACGACGAAGGGGATGCCGGCGTCTTTGATCTTGCGTTTGGCGCGCACCAGGCGCTGGGCCATGGTGGGCAGGGGCACCAGGAAGGCGCGGGCGATCTCGGCGGTGGTCAGGCCGCCCAGGGCGTGCAGGGTCAGGGCCACCTGCGCGTCGAGGGGCAGAGCCGGGTGGCAGCAGGTGAAGAGCAGCTTGAGCCGCTCGTCGGGGATGTCGTCGAGGCTGTCGAGGTCGTCGGGGGGCGCGGCCAGGCTGCCCTCGAGCGCGTCGACGCTGACCCTGGCGCGGGCCCCGTCGCCGCGGCGCAGGCGGTCGAGGGCTTTGCGGCGGGCGGCGCGGGTCATCCAGGCGCCGGGGCGCTCGGGGATGCCCGCGGTCGGCCAGTGCTCGAGGGCGGACACCAGGGCGTCCTGGAGCGCGTCTTCGGCCAGCTGCAGGTCGCCCAGCCAGCCGACCAGGGTGGCGAGCA
>CAZKTU010000118.1:17872-19166 GCA_964555675.1 uncultured Oscillochloris sp. | reverse complement strand
CACGAAGGTCACGAAGATGCGAGAGCAGCTGTGCTGCGGCGAGTACGTGCGAGCCGCATGCACTACTCGGCACAAACCATGAGCGACGACATTGGACTGATCGAGGAGCTGGCGGCCAACGCGGTGCCGCCCCTGATCTGGCAAGAGCTGGACGGCTGGCGGGCGCGCTACGCCGGGGGCGTGACCAGGCGGGCCAATTCGGTGCTGGCGGCCCGCCACGGCGAGGGTCTCGGGCTGGACGAGAAGCTGGCCCTGGTCGAGGAGTTCTACCGGCGGCGGCGCATCCTCTGCCGCTTCCAGCTCTGCCCGGCGAGCGAGCCGGCGGGGCTCGACGCCGCCCTGGCCGATCGGGGCTACACCCGCAGCGCGCCCACGCTTGTACAGACCGCGCCGCTGGCCGTCCTGCTGAATGTGGCCGACGGACGCACCGAGGTCGGCGAGCAGTTCGACGAGGGCTGGCTGGCGGCCTATGCCGCGGGCGAGGGCGAGCGCGACCCCGCCAAGATCGCGGCCCGGCGCGAGATGCTGCAGCGCATCGGCCCGCGGGCGGGCTTCGCCGCGGCCCGGGCGGGCGACGATGTGGCGGCCGTGGCCCTCGGCGTGGTCGAGCGGGGTTATCTCGGCATCTTCAGCGTCGCCACAGCGCCCGAGCAGCGCGGGCGGGGCCTGGCCCAGCTCGCCCTCGCCGCCCTGGCGACATGGGCCCAGGGCCACGGCGCCGAGCGGGCCTACCTGCAGGTCTTCAGCGCCAACGCGCCCGCCCTGCGCCTGTACGAAAAGCTCGGCTTCAGCACGCGCTACGAGTATTGGTATCGGGAGAAGCAGCCATGGGCCGATTGAGCACCCACGTCCTCGACACCCACGGCGGCAGACCCGCCGCCGGCATGCGCGTCGAGCTCTACCGCCTCGACGCTGGCACGGTGACGCCCCTGCTCACCGTAACCACCAACGCCGACGGGCGCGCCGACGGGCCGCTGCTCGAGGGCGCGGCCCTCACGGCCGGTCGCTACGAGCTGCGCTTCCATGTCGGCGCCTACTTCGCGGCCAGGGGCCTCGAACTACCCGACCCGCCCTTCCTCGATCTGGTCACGGTGGGCTTCGGCGTCGCCGACCCCGCCGGCCACTACCACGTGCCCCTGCTGGTCTCGCCCTGGGCCTACTCAACTTACAGGGGCAGCTGATTTGCCAGCGGGAAGTCCTTCGCCAGTTCTGACCAACGACCAAAGACCAACGACCAACGACCAAAGACCAACGACCAAAGACCAACGACCAAAGACCAACGACCAAAGACCAA
>CAZKTU010000118.1:4771-17772 GCA_964555675.1 uncultured Oscillochloris sp. | reverse complement strand
GACCAACGACCAACGACCCGGGCGAGGCAGGCGCCTGAGCGGTTGGTCATTGGTCAATCGTCTTTGGTCGTTCGCCTCACTCTTCGGGCGCGGCCTCGGGCAGCTGGGGGAAGGGGCCGCGGTCGGAGAGCAGGCCGCTGTTGATATAGGCGGACAGCTTGTTGCGGGTGTCGGTGATGTCGTTGTTGCGCATGGTGAGCTGGCCGATGCGGTCCTGGGGCGTAAAGGTCGCCTCGCCCTTCTCCATGGTCAGGCGCGAGGCGTCGTAGGTCAGGTTGGGCGACTCGGTGTTCAGGATGGTATAGTCGTTGCCGCGGCGCAGGCCGATCGTCACATCGCCGCTGATCACACGGCCCACCCAGCGCTGCGACGACTCGCGCAGCATCATGGCCTGGGGGTCGAACCAGCGGCCCTCGTAGAGCAGCCGGCCCAGGCGCCGCCCGTTGGCCCGGTACTGGCTGATCGTATCCTCGTTGTGGATGCCGCTGACCAGGCGCTCGTAGGCGATGAAGAGCAGGGCCATGCCCGGGGCCTCGTAGATCCCGCGGCTCTTCGCCTCGATGATGCGGTTCTCGATCTGGTCGCTCATGCCCAGGCCGTGCCGGCCGCCGATCGCGTTGGCCTCGAGCATGAGCTCGACCGGGTCGCCAAAGGCCTTGCCGTTGATCGCCACCGGCAGCCCGGCGTCGAAGGTGATGCGCACCTCCTCGTAGGCGACCGCGACCTCTTCGCGCCAGAAGGCCACGCCCATGATCGGGGCGACGATGTACATGCCCTGGTCGAGGTACTCCAGGTCTTTGGCCTCGTGGGTGGCGCCCAGGATATTCGAGTCGGTCGAATATGCTTTCTCGGCCGACATGCGATAGCTGAAGCCCGCCTGCTGCATATAGGCCGACATCTCGGCGCGGCCGCCCAGCTCGTCGATAAAGGTCTGGTCGAGCCAGGGCTTGTAGATCTTCAGGCCCGGGTTGACCAGCAGGCCGTAGCGGTAGAACCGCTCGATGTCGTTGCCCTTGAAGGTGCTGCCGTCGCCCCAGATATTGACCTCGTCCTCCTGCATGGCCGAGACGAGCATGGTGCCCGTGACCGCCCGGCCCAGGGGGGTGGTGTTGAAGTAGGGCAGGCCGGCGGTGGCGATGTGGAAGGCGCCGCACTGCAGCGCGGCCAGGCCCTCGCTCACCAGGGGGCGGCGACAGTCGATCAGGCGGGCTGCCTCGGCGCCATAGGCCAGGGCGCGGCGCGGGATGTCCTCGTAGTCGGGCTCGTCGGGCTGCCCCAGGTTGGCGGTGTAGGCGTAGGGGATCGCGCCCTTCGCGCGCATCCAGTGGATGGCCGCGCTGGTGTCGAGCCCGCCCGAGAATGCGAGGCCGATCTTTGCTCCGACGGGGAGCTGCTGCAGAATGTTTGCCATAGCCCTGCCAGGATCACATGCGGTACGACGCTGGAGCTTGCCCGTCGCGCCGACGCAGGCGGGGCATCGCTCAAGGCCCCATAATAGCATACCCGCCCCGAGTGGTAGTGACCGTGACCTTCCGGCACGCAGGATCGTCTCTCAAGTACACACACGTATGGAAACCAGGATAGGCGAGCTCTGGAGCCTAGTGGTAGACCAGACATCATTGCTCATGAGAGGATTTCCATGTCCGCTGACAGCCAGGCCGATGTGATCTATTTCGGTGGCACGATCCTGACCATGGACGACGACCGGCGCGAGGTCGAGGCGATTGCCGTCGCCGACGGCAAGATTATTGCCACCGGTCAGCGCGACTATGTCATGCGCAGTAAGGCGGAGCATACCAGGCTGATCGATCTACAGGGCAAGACCCTGATGCCGAGTTTTATCGACTCGCATGGCCACTTTATGAATGCCCCGCAGGTGGTGAAGTGGGCCAACGTCTCCGGCCAGCCCGTCGGCCCGGTGGCCACGATCGCCGACATCGTCACGGTGCTGCAAGCGCACGTCGAGCGCTGGGGCCTGAAGCCGGGCGAGTGGATCGTCGGCTACGGCTACGACCGCTCGTGTCTGGCCGAGGCCCGCGAGCTGACCCGTGACGATCTGGACCCCCACTTTCCCGACCATCCGATCATGCTCATCCACGTCTCGAACCACGGCGCTGTGCTCAATTCGGCCGGCTTTGCCGCCGTGGGCATCGACGAAAACACGCCCACGCCCCCCGGCGGGATCATTCTGCGCAAAGCGGGCACGAACATCCCCGAGGGCCTGTTGATGGAGACGGCCTTCCTGCCCCTCTTCGGCAATATGCCTCAGCCCTCCGAGGAGGAGTTGCTCGATACTCTCGATGTGGCCCAGCAGATCTACGCCAGTGTGGGCGTCACGACGGTGCAGGAGGGCGCCACTCACGCCAAGGATCTCAAGTTCCTGCGCAAGGCCGCCGAGCAGGGCCGCCTCTACCTCGACATCGTCTCGCTGCCGCTGCTGCTGGATCTGCCGAAGCTGATCGCCGAGTATGCACCAGACTTCAGGGGCGGCCCGATGGAGCTGCCCGCCGAGGCGCCCGAGGCCTTCGGCACCTACCGCAACCGCCTCAAGCTGCAGGGCTTCAAGCTGCCCCTGGATGGCTCGCCTCAGGGTAAGACGGCCTTCTGGAGCGAGCCGCTGCTCACTCCTGGCCCCGGCGGCGAAGAGAAT
Organism: uncultured Oscillochloris sp.; assembly: GCA_964555675.1. Classification (GTDB taxonomy): domain Bacteria; phylum Chloroflexota; class Chloroflexia; order Chloroflexales; family Chloroflexaceae; genus CAIWXH01. The sequence goes on along the minus strand of CAZKTU010000118.1, from coordinate 15,122 downwards.
TGGCGCGGCCAGCCGCTCTTTCCGCCCGAGCAGGTCAACCAGGCCCTGGCCGAGGTGTGGAGCAAGGGCATCCAGGCCTTTATCCATGCCAATGGCGATGCCGCGATCGACATGACTATCGACGCCGCCCGCGAAGCGGGGATTACCGCAGCCGAGGATCGGCGCACCGTGATCATCCACTCGCAGGTCATGCGCCCCGAGCAGCTGGCGGCCTACGTCGAGCTCGGCTTCTCGCCCAGCTTCTTCACCATGCACACCTTCTTTTGGGGCACCGAGCACACCGTCAACCTGGGCGAGCAGCGGGCCAGCTTCATCAGCCCGATGCGCTCGGCGATCGACCACGGCCTGGTCTGCTCGAACCACACCGACTTCTCGGTCTGCCCGATGGAGCCGATGCGCGTGCTGTGGAGCTCGGTCACTCGCCAGTCGCGCGAGGGCAAGGTGATCGGGCCGGACGAGCGCGTCGACCGCTGGGAGGGCCTGAAGGCCCTGACGATCAATGCGGCCTGGCAGATCCGCGAGGAGGATCGTAAGGGCACCATCGCGGCCGGCAAGCTGGCCGATCTGGTCATCCTCGACGCCAACCCCCTGACGGTCGAGACCGACGCGATCCTGTCGATCAAGGCCGTCGAGACGCTCAAAGAGGGCGTGAGCGTCTACCCGAAGGCAGTTTGATCTTCAACAGGCGCAGCCATGATCTCACAGAAGCACATCCCCTACACCGTCATCGGGGGTTACCTCGGCGCCGGCAAGACGACCTTGCTCAACAACCTGCTGCGCAACAGCAAGGGGCTGCGTCTGGCGGTGCTGGTCAACGACTTCGGCGCGATCAATATCGACGCCGACCTGATCGTGAGCCACGACGGCGAGACCATGGAGCTGGCCAGTGGCTGTATATGCTGCAGCCTCGCCGATGGTTTTCTGGTGGCCCTCAACCGCCTGCGCGACCACGCCGAGCGCCTCGACCACCTGGTGGTTGAGGCCAGCGGCGTCTCGGACCCGCTGAAGATCGGCTATTCGGGGGCGATTCTGCGCTACGATCTCGACGGCGTGATTGTGGTCATCGACGCCGAGCAGATCCGCACCAGGGCTACCAATAAGTATGTCGGCGAGTTGGTGGTGCGCCAGCTCAAGGGGGCCGACCTGCTGGTCTTGAACAAGACCGACCTGGTCAGCCCCGCCGAGCTGGCCGAGCTGCGGGCCTGGCTGGCCGCGGTCGCCCCCGGCGCCAGGATCTATGCAACCAGCTACGGCCAGGTGCCGCTGCCCGTCCTCTTCGGCGCCCACGAACTCGCCGGGTCTGCGGCTGGGTCCGACGTTTCCCCTCGGCCCGAGCCCGAGGAGGAGCACGACCTGCTCTATCAGACCTGTAATCTGAGGATCGAGCAGCCGGTCCTACGGGCGCAGCTCGAGGCCCTTGCCGCCAGCCTGCCCGAGGGCGTCTTGCGCTCCAAGGGCTTCGTCCGGCTCGCGGAAGATCCTGTCCATCGCTACGTGTTTCAACTGGTGGGCCGGCGCTGGACGCTGGTCCAGGCGGCGCTCTGGGGTGATCAGAACCCGAGCACAACCCTGGTGTTCATCGGCGTCCCCGGCAGCCTCGACGAGCAGGCCCTGGCACAGGCTCTCGTGGCGGCGCAGGCTGACTAGTCACGCGCCGGGCGATCGGCCCGGCGCGCGCTCATGCCTCTTCTGCGGCGCTGCCCACTGGCGGCCCCGGGCTCGCCCACGGGCGCGCCTCACGCGCCTGGGGGACGTCGAGGGCCGCCAGGCGCTCCAGCAAGTCCTGGTAGAAGCGACGCTGGCGGCCGCGCTGGTTGATCTGGGGCAGAATGCAGATGTCCAGGTGGTCCATGTCGCGCTCCCACTTATAATACCAGCGACCTGGCCGGAAGTGCTCGGGCGGGGTGGTGGCGTCGAACTCGCCGCCCACCGGGTGGCTGCCGTTGGTGTGCGGGTAGAGCTGCGAGTAGGTCGGCACCAGCCCGTCATTCTCCCACCAGTCGGCGCTGCTGAAGCCCGGGGTCGGGATCGGCGGGGTGTAGAAGACCTTCTGGCCGATGTAGGTCGAGGCGGGGATCATGCCCAGGTTCATCGCCGGGGTCGGTCGGTAGTAGCCCGTCAGCATGCCGACGGTGGTCTGCTCGGTCACATACGAGAAGTAGTACGCCCCCGGAAAGGTGGGCCAGATGCCGTTGTCGGCGTAGGCGCCCTGTAGCGAGAGGCTGTAGGCGGCGTTGTCGTTCCCCCAGAAGAAGGGGCTGGCGCCCAGGCGCTTGAGGTAGTCGACCACATGCTCGCCCCGCTGGCGGGCCATCCCCCAGTGTTGCAGGTCGAAGTCGTAGAGCGTCTCGAGGAAATCGCCCGACCCGGTGATCACCATCTCGAGCAGCTGCAGGAGCGGCAGGATGCCGCCGCTGCGCTTCAGCAGGCCCGAGCCCTCGTCGGCGCCGAAGAAGTAGGTCAGGGTGCTGCCGTTCGAGACCCCCGAGATCGTGCTGAGCGAGGCCACCCAGCGCTCGTCGCTGCCCCAGCCCCAGTAGTCTGTGGCGAGCAGATGGTGCAGGCAGCGGATGGTGGGCGACCCCAGGCTGTGGCCCACCAGGTGCACCGGCGCGCTCGCGCTCCAGTCTGGCGCGAAGCCGTGGCCGCGCTGGTCTCTGCCGAAACGCGCATGGCCGGCCGCCTCGGCGTGGTCCGCGCCATAGTCGACCACCGTTCCTTTAATCTCGGCGGCCAGCTCGCAGGCCCGGTCGTGAGCCGAGCTCAGCGGCCCGACGTTGGCCTCGTAGCGCGGCAGGGGCGAGGGCACTTTGAAGGCGCTGCCCCAGTAACGAAAGGGGCCTAGCTCGTTGGGCCCGTGGCCCAGCAGGCCGTGGACGAAGATCACCGGCAGGCGGTTCGGCATGGTGTATGCTCCAGGGCTATGTTTCGACGGTGCGCCTTCCAGCCCGGAAGTTGCATTGAGTCAGACGCGCGACGCCCGGCAAGGTCACAGCCGGCCAGCGGCGGCCTCGCCCTCGCCCGCCGGGCGTCGGGTCGCCAGCCAGACGCCGGCCATGGTCAGGGCCCCGCCGGCCAGCTGCCAGCCGATCAGCGCCTCGCCCAGAAACAGCGCGGCCACGACGACGCCCACCACCGGCACGAGGTTGATGAAGGTGGCCGCCTGGCTCGCCCCCAGGTAGCTCAGGGAGTTGTTGTAGATCAGGTTCGCCGCCGCCGACGAGAATAGGCCGAGGTAGATGATGCTCAGCCAGCCGCGGGCCGAAATATCGGGCAGCAGCGGGCCGCCCGCCTCGACGAGGGCCATGGGCAGCAGGAACAGGGCCCCGAAGGCGGTGCTGTAGGCCGCGACGTCGAGCTGATCGGCGCCCGCTACGCCCTTGGCCAGGACGGTGTAGAGCGCCCACATGCAGGCCGCGCCCAGCATGATTGCCCCGCCCAGCAGCGGGTTGCTGGCGCTGTCGCTCGGCGCCGCCGCCAGCACGACCGCGAGGACGCCGGCCAGCGAGAGGGCGATGCCCAGGGCGCCCCAGCTCGACAGTCGCTCTCGCAATACGGCGGCGGCCAGCACGGCGGTGAGCACCGGGATGACGCTCTGGATGATCGCCGCCTGGGTCGCGGTGATGTAGATCTGCGCAAGGTTCGAGCCGGCCTGGGCCAGGCTGAAGCCGCAGATGCCCATCACCGCGACGGTGACCAGCTGACGCCCCACCATGCGCGGCGGGCGCCCGGGCCTGAGCAGGGCGATCGGCAGCATGACCACCGCGGCGAGGGCGAAGCGCAAGAAGGCGATCAGCACCGGCGGCGTTTCGGCGATGGCGGCCTTGGTGACGCTAAATGCGCTGCCCCAGATCCCCATGACGAAGATCAGCGAGAGAATGGCGATGGTGCGACGAGACATCGTGTCATCCTGCCCAGTGGAAGCTCCACCAGCAGGGCGCACAATCGCATATCATCGCCGCCCTGTCAATCGCCGCGCTTCGCCCCGCCCGGCCGGTAAACCGGCAGGCCACGCAGCTGGCCTTCGCTCCACTGTTGCCGGGCCGTTCACGGCCCCGGCACGGCGCCACGCGTAGACGTCGACCTGGCCCTACGTTGCGCGATCTTCGTCCTTGGTCCTTCGTCCTTGGTCCCGACTGCCTGCAAGCAGACAACGGACTCTCCTAGCCCGTCCCCTCGGCCCGCTGCCGCGCCAGCAGCGGCGCCAGCGGCAGCGCGGCTAGGGTCAGCAGGGCCGCCGCGCCGAAGAGGCCGCTGAGCCCGGCCAGCTGCAGCATCACCCCGAAGAGGATGCTCCCCGCCCCGATCCCCAGGTCGAACCCCAGGTAGAAGCCCGCGCTCGCTCGCCCCGCCGCCCCCGGCAGCAGGGCCGCACAATGGGCCAGCAGCGCCGGGTGCGAGAGCCCCGAGCCGAAGGCGATCAGCACGGTCGCGATGGCCGCGCCGAGGGGCGCCCCGCCCAGGGCCAGCCAGGCGAGCCCGACGGTCATGAGCCCCGCCGCCAGGCTCAGCGAGCGCCCGATGCTCCAGCGGTCGAGCAGTGGCCCGGTCAGTATGCGCGCCGCGATGATCCCCAGCCCGTAGATGGTGTAGAGCGCACCGGCCGCCAGCCCGCCCCTGCGCTCGGCCAGCAACGGCACGAATTGGAAGAAGGCCGCGAACCCCGCGCCCGTCAGGCCCGCCGCCAGCATCGGCAACAGCAGCCGCCGCAGCGGCCCGAGCTGCCACCCCGCCGCATCCCTCGCGGCCGGCGGCGCGTGCAGCCGCAGGGCCAGCCCGCCCGCGATCAGCGCGAGCAGCCCCGCCACGTAGAAGGCCGTCGTCTCGGGCGCGCCGACCAGGGCCACGCTGGTCAGCGCCGGGATCAGGGTGATCGCGACGTTCGCGGCCGCGCCGAAGACGGCCAGCCGCTGGCCGCGCAGCTCGGGCGGCGTGAGCCGGATCACCAGGGCCGTCCCCGCCGTGGTGAAGGAGACGTAGCCCACGGCCTGGCACAGGCGCAGTACGAACAGGGGTAGCACGGCCCGCGCCAGGGGCACCGCCACCGCCCCGACCAGCAGGGCCAGGGCGCCGGCCAGCAGCACGGGGCGCGCTCCCCAGCGGTCGACGGCCAGCCCCGCGAGGGGCCGGCCGACCAGCGAGGCGACGCCGAAGGCGCCCAGGACCAGGCCGATCTCCCAGTCCGCCAGCCCGACCTCCACCAGGTAGATCGGCAGGGGCACCAGCAGCGTGTAGAACGCTCCGAAGAAGAGCAGGGTGGCGGCCCAGACGGTTACGTAGGCCTGGTCGAAGCGGGCGGCGCGTCGTGGACTTGTCGTGGCGTCGGACATCGGTGCTCCCTGGCATGTGGGCTTGCAGGAAGCATAACGCGCCCGAATGTATCGTACAATTGGATATTGACAATGATTCCTATCGACTATCTTGATGAATATCTTGATGAAAGGTCGGCCGTGGACGTCGAGCAGCTGGCCGCCTTCGAGCGGATCGTCCGCGAGGGCAGCTTCAGCCGGGCCGCCTGGGCCCTGGGGCTGGCCCAGCCGACCGTGAGCGCCCGCATCCAGGCCCTCGAGCGCAGCGTGGGCGGTCCCCTCTTCCGCCGAAGCGGCAGGGGCGTCACCCTCACCGACCTCGGTCTGAGCTTCTTGCCCTACGCTCGCCGGGCCCTCGAGGTGCTCGACGCCGGGGTCGCCGCCGCCCGCCAGGCCCAGGCGGGCCAGCGCGGGCAGGTCACCATTGGCGTGCTCGAGTCACTTTCGGGCAGTTTCCTCGGCCCGGCCCTGGCCAGCTTCCACGGGGCCCACCCGGGGGTCGCGGTGCTGGTCCGCGCCGGCCGCCACGAGCAGATCGTCGAGTTGCTGCGCGACGGGGTGATCGCCCTCGCCCTCCTGGCCTGGCCCTGCCCCGAGAGCCTGAGCATGCCGCTGGAGGTGCTGCTTACCCTTCGCGAGCGCGTGCTGCTGGTCGCGGCCCCCCAGCATCCCCTCGCGCGAGCGCCGCGGCTGGCGCCCGATTGGGTGGCCGAGGCCCGCCCCTTCCTGGTGCTGCGCTGGTGGCTCTCCCTGCCCGCGCCCCTGGCCAGGCTGGCCGAGGCCGTGCAGCCCACGATCGACGTGCCGATGGACACCGGCCGCCAGATGGTCCTCGCCGGCGCGGGCGTCGGCTTCTTCCCCTGGATGCAGGTGGCCGATGCCGTGCGCTCGGGGCTGCTGCGCGAGCTGTCGCCGTCGGGTATCGCGCCCCTGACCCGCGACAGCGCCCTCGTCCGTCGCGCCGAGGGTCCGCCCCTCGCGCCCGCCGCCGCCGCCTTGGTGGCGCTGCTCGAGCAACGGGCGGCGCAGCTCGGCCTGCTCGCCTGAGCTCGCAGCCAGCCCGACGGCGAATCGCGGCGCTGTGAGGAGTTTATAGATTGGTCGACCTTGATCGCATCCCGTAGAGTTATAGGAGTAGCCACCCTTGGATGCGTTTTATCAGACCGTGACCTCCTTCTGCTTCACGCTCCTCGGCCTCTGGTGGGCGGTCATCCAGTTCCGCTACGATGCCTGGATGCTTAACCCCGCCCGCCGCCGCCTGGCTCACCTGATCCACCTCTCGTTTCTGCTCCCCGGGGTGATGAGCCTGGGAGCCATGCTGACCGGCGACCAGCCGCTTATCTGGCGCAGCGTCTTTGTCCTCGTCAGCCTCTTTGGGCTGGCCGCCGGCATCTACGCGCTCGTCGGCGGCCCTCGCCAGGCTATGCCCGGAGGCTCCTTTCTGCTCGGTCAGAGCTGTGCGGCATGCATCTATGCGCTCATGCTTGTCTTCGCGCTCTTCCCCGGCTTGCTCCAGGCCCTTGGCTGGAGCCTGCTCCCCCTGCAGCTCGAGGGGCTGTTCCTCTGCCTGCTCGTCACCGTCGGCGTGAATATCGCCTGGGCCGCCCTGACCAGCCCGGCCTAGTGCCCGTGGCAGGCGCGGCGGGCCCCGTAGGGGTATAATGCGCCGCGTCAGCTATGGCTGGCTCGCCGGCTAGGTCGTCCAGGCTCTTCTGCCATGGACGAGGCCGCCGAGCCGGCCTACGGGCCTATCGCTTTGAGCAGGAGGGTCGGGGCATGGATAAGGCCTTGTTCAGCCTTGAGGGGCAGGTGGCGGTCGTCACGGGCGGCACCGGAGTGCTGGGCGGGGTCATGGCGCGCGGCCTGGGGCGGGCCGGCGTCGCCGTCGGGGTCCTGGGGCGCCGGCGCGAGCAGGCCGAGGCTCTGGCGGGGGCGATCGAGGCCGACGGCGGCAGGGCCCTCGCCCTGGTCGCCGATGTGCTCGACCGCGGCCAGCTCGAGGCCGCCAGGGCCGCCGTGCTCGAGCGCTGGGGTCGCCTCGATATCCTGGTCAACGCCGCGGGCGGCAACATGCCCGGCGCCACCCTCGCGCCCGGGCGCTCGTTCTTCGATCTGCCGGTCGAAGGGCTGGAGCCGGTGATCGCCCTGAACCTCCAGGGCACCCTGCTGCCCTCGCAGATCTTCGGCGCGCCGATGGCCGCGGCCGGGCGTGGCTGCATCGTCAATATCTCCTCGATGGCCGCCCAGCGCGCCCTGACCCGCGTGGTCGGCTACGGCGTCGCCAAGGCCGCCGTCGACAACGCCACCCGCTGGCTCGCCGTCGAGCTGGCCCGCACCTGCGGGGCCGGCCTGCGCGTCAACGCCATCGCCCCCGGCTTCTTCGTCGGCGAGCAGAACCGCGCCCTGCTGCTCAACGACGACGGCTCGCTCACCCCCAGGGGTCAGACCATCGTCGATCATACCCCCGCCGGCCGCTTCGGAGAGCCCGAAGAGCTGCTCAGCACCCTGATCTGGCTCTGCAGCCCCGGCGCCAGCTTCGTCAACGGCGTCGTCGTGGCGGTCGACGGCGGATTCGGCGCCTTCAGCGGGGTGTAGAATAGAGCCCTCTACCTGGTCATAGTACAACAACACAGGAGTCTGCAATGGTTATCGGACAGGGCACGACGGAGAAGACCCTGGGCGACGCCGAGGTCGCCGGAATCCTTGCGCAGGCCCTCGGCCCACTGGCCCTTGACGGCAAGCGGGTGCTGGTGATCATCCCCGACGGCACACGCACTGCGCCCATCCCGCTCATGTTCCGCCTCCTGGGCGAGCAACTCGGCCCGCGGGTCGCCCGCCTCGACTATGTGATCGCCCTCGGCACCCACCAGCCCATGGGCGAGGCGGCGATCGAGCAGTTGCTGGGCGTGTCGGCCGCCGAACGCGCCGCCCGCTACCCCAACACCACCGTCGTCAACCACAGCTGGGACCGCCCCGAGTCGTTCGCGACGATCGGGACGATCTCGACCGCCGAGACCGCCGAGCTCACCGGCGGGCTGCTCGCCGCCGATGTGCCGGTGACCCTCAACCGTATGATCTTCGACTACGACCAGCTGATCATCTGCGGGCCGGTCTTCCCGCACGAGGTGGCCGGCTTCTCCGGCGGGGCCAAGTACCTCTTCCCCGGCATCGCCGGCCCTCAGATCATCAACTTCACCCACTGGCTCGGCGCCCTGGTGACGAGCATGGACACAATTGGCGTAAAGAACACCCCGGTGCGTCGCGTGATCCACCGCGCCGCCCGCTTCGTCGAGCGCCCGATCCTGCTCCTGGCCATGGTCCTCAAAGGGCACACGCTCCACGGGCTCTACGCCGGCCCCCACGAGGAGACTTGGGAGCTCGGCGCCGACCTCTCGGCCCGCCTGAATATTGCGACCCTCCCGCGGCCGGTCCGCCAGGTCCTCTCGATGGCCTCGCCGATCTACGACGATCTCTGGACGGCCGCCAAGGCCATGTATAAGACCGAGCCCGTGGTGGCCGACGGCGGCGAGGTGATTATCTACGCGCCCCATATCACCGAGGTCTCCTACACCCACGGCGCCCTGCTCGACCAGATCGGCTACCACGTGCGCGACTACTTCACCGGCCAGTGGGAGCGCTTCAAGGATCTGCCCGGCGGCATCCTCGCCCACAGCACCCACGTCAAGGGCCACGGCACCTACGACCCCGCCACCGGCGTCGAGACCCCGCGCATCAACGTGACCCTCGCGACGGGCATCCCCGAGGCCCGCTGCCGCCAGATCAACCTCGGCTACCGCGACTATCGCAGCCTCGATCCCGAGGCCTGGCGCAATCGCGAGCCCGAGGGGCTCCTCCTCGTCGAGCGCGCCGGCGAGCTGCTCTTCCGCATCGCCGCCCACTAAAGGAGCTACGAGCATGTCCGTAGATTCGTTCGATCGTGACGAGGCCGTCGCGCTGCTCAGGCAGCTCGTCGCCGTGCGCAGCTACCCCGGCGAGGAGGCCGCCGCGCAGCAAGTGGTGGCCGAGTGGCTCGCCGCCAATGGCCTGACCCCCGAGCTGCAGCCGACCGACAACGGCCAGCCCAATGTGATCGCCAGGCTGAGCAACGGTCCCGGCCCGACCCTGCTGCTCAACGGCCATATCGACACGGTGCTCGCCGTCGAGGGCTGGGCCTGCGATCCCTGGGAGGGCAGGCTCGAGGGCGACCGCTTCTCGGCCCTCGGCGCCGGCGACATGAAGTGCGGCGTCGTGGTCAATATGCTGGTGGCGCGCGAGCTCTTGCGCCGGCGCGATAGCTGGCAGGGCAGCCTGATCTTCAGCTGTGTCACCGACGAGGAGGCCTATTCGGCCGGCGCGCGGGCCCTCATCGCCGGCGGGCTCAGCGCCGACGCCTGTATCGTCACCGAGCCCATGTACAGCTCGGCAATCATCGGCGCGCCGGGCAAGGTCCTGGTGCGGGTCGAGGCGACCGGCAAAGCCGCCCACGGCTTCTTCCCCGCCCAGGGCATCAACGCCGCGATCGAGCTCGCCCGCTTCGTCGCCCGGATCGACGAGGCGGTGCCCCTCAGCAGCCACCCGCGTATCCCGGCCTCGCAGACGGTGCTGGCCTTCCACAGCGGCAGCACCCAGTATGTGGTCACCATCCCCGAGCAGGCCTACGCCCTGTTCTCGCGCCAGCTCGTCCCGGGCGAGACCGCCCACTCGGTGGTCGCCCGCCTGCGGGCCCTCGCCGATAGCCTGGGCTCGCCGGCCCAGTTCGGCTTCACCGTCGAGCCGCCCTTCTACCCGCCCTACGAGTTCGACGCCCCCGAGCACCCCCTCACCCGCGCCTTCGCGGCCGCCAGCGGCGAGGTGCTCGGCGCCCCGCTGCCCCTCACCTACACCATGGGCGTGAGCGACACGAACCTGTTCTGCGGCGAGGCCGGCATCCCCAGCCTCATGTTCGGCCCCCTGGCCGGCGACTTCCACCAGTGTACCGAGTGGGTCGACCTCTCGACCATCGTCCCCTGCGCCGAGATCGTCATGGGCACGGCCCTCAGACT
>CAZKTU010000118.1:2312-4671 GCA_964555675.1 uncultured Oscillochloris sp. | reverse complement strand
ACCTCTCGACCATCGTCCCCTGCGCCGAGATCGTCATGGGCACGGCCCTCAGACTTCTACAGGGGCCGCGCGGGTAAGGAGGGGCGCGGGGAGGCCTGGCCTCCCCGAAAAGAACTACGCAACCCGAGCTTATTTGGCGGCTTCAGGAGGGGCGCGGGGAGGCTTGGCCTCCCCGAAAAGACAATCCTCAACCCGTCAAACATGGTTGGACGGAATACTACGCCCGCACGATGCAGCGGAAGCCGAGGTGGCTGGTCGAGGTGTCGATCGGCTGGGCCATGCGCGCCGCCGGCCTGTAGCGCCGGCAGTAGCTCGGCGCGCAGAGGTGCGAGCCGCCCTTGGTCACCTTGCGCGGGATGCGCGCGGGGTCGTTGGGATCGACGCTGGCCGCCTCGGCGCCGCAGCACTGGCTCTGCGCCTCGGGGCCGCTCCACCAGTCGGTTGTCCACTCCCAGACGTTGCCGATCATGTCGAAGAGCCCGAAGCCATTCGGCGGGAAGACCCCCACCGGCGAGGTGCGCTCGTAGCCGTCGGCCAGCGTGTTGCCGTGCGGGAAGTCGCCCTGGAAGGTGTTGGCCAGCATGCGCCCGCCGGGGTGCAGCTCGTCGCCCCAGGCATACGCCTTACCCTCTAGCCCGCCGCGCGCCGCGCGCTCCCACTCGGCCTCGCCGGGCAGCGCCTTGCCCGCCCACTCGGCGTAGGCCAGCGCGTCCTCGTAGGCGACCTGCACCACCGGGTGGCGCTCGCGCCCGTTCAGGCTCGAGCCCTCGCCCTCGGGCTTGCGCCAGTGGGCGCCGGGCAGATAGTGCCACCACTGGTAGTGATTGTCGAGCGACACCGGCCCGGGCGGCGGCACGAAGACCACCGAGGCCGGCACGAGTTGCTCGGGCGAGGCGGTGGGGTAAAGCTGCGGGTCCGGCGGGCGCTCGGCCAGCGTGACGTGGCCGGTCTCTTTCACGAAGCGCTTGAACTGCAGATTGGTCACCGGGTAGCGGTCGATCCAGAAGCCCTCGACCGTCACCAGGCGGGCCGGCGCCTCCTCGGGGTAGTGCTGATCGGAGCCCATGAGGAACGTGCCGCCCGGCACCCAGAGCATGTCCTTGAAGGGTGGCGGTCCAGGCGGGGCGCTTGTTTCCAGAGTCATGAGCCTGCTCCTATGGCGCTACGTGAGCAGCCCAGTGATGCCGCTATAAAGAAAATAGACGCCGAAGACCAGGGTCACGGTCACGGTGATTGGCCGATTGTACTTCGCCAACCAGCTATTCGCGCGCCCCAACAGGTCTTGCGATGGCCCTGGCGCTACAGCAGAGATGATCAGCGGCACGATCAACAACAGCTGGGCCAGGAGAATGTAGATCACAAAGGCGATGATGCTCGCGCTCTGCTCGAGCTCAGCCTCGCGGATCACGGCGATTGCCGAGAGTGTGAAGACCCAGAGCTTTGCGCCGATCGCCGTCAGCAGCGCGCCCATGCCCAGCGCCTTGAGCGGGCTGGTGCTCGCGAGCGACTGCATCCACTCGGGGGGCGGGTCATCGGGGTCGCTCTCCGAGCGCCACTTGCGATAGGCGGTGATCAGCAGCACGATGCCGAGCACCAGCAGCAGGGTCGAGGTCACCGGCGAGCCGCCATCCTCGGCGGCCGCATCGGGCGACGAGCCGAAGATGAAGCCGAAGAGCACACCCTGGATCAGGCGGGTCAGGGTCATGCCCAACACGAAGGCGGCGCCCTTAAGCAGGCCCCGTGGGCTCGCCAGCAGTAGCAGGACGATGATGATCCACGCTGGCGCGAGGGCCGCGCCGAGCACGAAGGGCATGAACTGGGCGATGACTGAGCCCATAGAAGCCTTTTATTATAGCCGGCCGAAGGCGCGCTTCACATCGGAGTCGGCGAGCAGGTAGTAGAAGATCACGCCCGGGATAATCAGACCCCAGAGGGCCCACAGGTTGCCGCTGAAGATCGCGACCAGCGGCGTGATCAGCGCGAGCGCCGCGGCGATCAAGGCCAGCATCCAGGCCCACTTCTTGCGGCCGAAGAGGCCAAAGCCGGTGACGACCTGGACGACGCCGATCACCATGCTCCACAGCCCCGCCCAGAAGGCGCTGCCGCCCCAGCTCTGCAGCCCCTGCGAGAAGAGCAGGCCGGTGAGCCAGCTCATGCCGCCCGCGCCGCTCAGGCCGATGCCCCAGAGGATGCTGAAGATACCGCCAATGATTGCGAACGTCCCCAGGATGATAATGCCGAGAGGCATAGCACCTTCCTCGCTATCTCAATTCTGCTTAGGTTCGTACCTGAATGACGGTCTTCGCCGCTGTCTGCTTGCGCTTGGCCGTTCGGCGGGGTGGCGCGGAGGGGCCTGGCC
>CAZKTU010000118.1:0-2302 GCA_964555675.1 uncultured Oscillochloris sp. | reverse complement strand
GGAATACCCCATCCCTCGGTTTATCATGTTTTGGGGTTGGTTGGGGGGGGCCTTCTGGGGGGGCGGGGTGGGGCCCGCGCCCTCCGCAACCACCCGACACATGCCTTAGCTCGCCAGAATGCGCGCCTTCTCGGCCTGAAACTCCTCCTCGGTGAGGATACCCGCCTCTTTGAGGCTCGCCAGATCCTTCAGCTGGGCGATCCGGTCGGCCGAGGACGAGGCTGCCGCCGCGGGGGCTGCCGCCTCGGGGGCGGGGGCAGCCGCCTCGGGGGCGGACGCCGTGACCCCCTGCGCCGCCAGGGCCTGCTGGGCGCCCTGTGCGGCCGCCTGCTCGAGCATGGCCTGCTGCTGGGCGAGGGCGGCCTGCTGTTGGGCCTGCGCCTGCTGCTGGGCCGCCTCGCGGCTGCCCTTGGTCATGGCGCCCTGCACGCCGGTCGAGACCGCCGTCGCCGTTCCGGCGATCACCGCCGTGCGCGCCGCCGTCTGAACCAGGCCAGGGCCCTGTCGTCGCACATTCACCGTCGGTCCACGTCGTCGCATGCTATTACTCCTTACTCTTCAGTTGGCAGTGTGTAGCAGGGCTGCACTTCGGGCTTACTCGGCGAGCAACGCCTCGACTTCGTCGGCGGGGATGCGCAGGTTGAGCGCCACCTCGCCGCCGGCGTCGCGCACGGCCTGGGCGAAACGCGCCGCCCACACATTCTCCCAGACCAGCAACGCGGCCGAGGCGCCCGGCGGCAGGTCGGCCGCGGCCTCGGCGATATCCTCGTCGCTCAGCAGGTCGCCAACCTCGCCCTCGAGCTCGCCGAAGGCGGCCTCGTCTTCGTCGGCCTGCTCCAGCTCGATGATCAGCAGGTTGCCCTCATCGTCTTTGCGCACGAAGATCAGGTCGATGATATGAATCGTCCCGTTCTGGACCAGCTCGGCCAGCGCGGGTACGATCTGGCGCTTCGACGATCCGGCGGGGAAGGTCAGCAGCAGAAGCTCGACTGGACCTAGACTCATAGGTGACTCCTCAGCTAAACGACCGGGCTCGCAGAGCCGATCGTCTGACGAAAGCATATGCTACCTGACGTTGCGCAGCGCCCAGTATACCGCAGTCGGAGGCACGCTGCACCATACCAGTGGCTAGACACCAGGGCGCCCTCACGCCGGGCGGGTAAACCCGCCGGCTAGGACTACAAAGGCCACCTGCGTGGCCTCTCGAGCCCGCGCAGGTAGCCTTCGTATTTCCCAATCAAGGTGCCGTACCGCTACAGAAACAGCGGGGTTGCGTTCAGCGCCTCCATGGCCGGGTCGAGCTCGGCCTGAGGGCCTGGCGTGAAGCGCGCCGCCGCGTCGAGCACCCTGGGCAGCAGGTTGATGTCGCCGGGGGTGTTGAGGAACACCTCGGGGCGCCGCAGCACCCAGTGTACCGCCGCGTCGATCTCGGCCTGCTCGGTGAAGGGCTCGTACCAGGTCGCCGCGGTGCGCTCGGCGCTGGGCCAGGCGCCGCGGGTACACGACTTGATTGTCTGTACGGCCACCTGGCGCTCGGCGCAGAGGGCCGTCAGCGACTCGAAGTCGGCCCTGTAGGTGGGGTTCTGCATCATCACATAGTTGTACGGCAGCAGCACCGAGTCGAAGTCGTAGCGCTCGAGGCTGCGCCGGTGCATCCACCCCGCCACGGTGTAGTGGCCGGTGACCCCCAGGAAGCGCGCCAGCCCCTGCTCCTTCGCCTCGATAAAGGCCTCGATCGCCCCACCGGGGCCGAAGGCCTGCTCCCACTCGTCGGGCTTGACCAGCACATGCATCTGCCACAGGTCGACGTGGTCGGTGCGCAGCAGGTCGAGCGAGCGGTGCAGGTGCTCCTTCGCCCCGGCGTAGGTGCGCCGCTCGGTCTTGGTGGCCACGAAGAACTGCTCGCGGTGGCGCGAGAGCCATGGGCCCATCAGGCGCTCCGACTCGCCGTAGCTGTTGGCCGTATCGATGTGGTTCACCCCGCGCTCGAGCAGCAGCTCGAGCGTGCGGTCGGCCTCCTCCTGCGTGACCCTGCTCAGAGCCGCCGCGCCGAAGAGCGTGGCGCTGCTCATGTGACCGGTCCGTCCGAATGCTCGTCGCTCAATCGCGCTCATGCTCATCGCTCCTTATGTGACGGCCTACACCCCTGCCGCGCCGAGCGCGGCGCTCACGATGGCCTGGGCCTCGGCCTGGATCGCCGCGAGGTGGGCCTCGCCCTTGAAACTCTCGGCGTAGATCTTATAGATATGCTCGGTGCCCGAGGGGCGGGCGGCGAACCAGCCGTTGGCGGTGGTCACCTTCA
>CAZKTU010000117.1:15339-19319 GCA_964555675.1 uncultured Oscillochloris sp. | reverse complement strand
ACGATGCGGCGTGCGGCGAGCGGTGGGAACGCGGGCGGCTCTTTAGCGGCGAAGGCGGCGAGGCCGATCTGGTAGTCCTCGGAGGCCAGGGTGGCGCGGATGGCGGCGGTCTCGTAGCGCAGGCCCTGCTCGAGTGAGCTGTCGAGCCCCACGTCGATCGCGGCCTTGGCATAGGCCAGGGCCAGGGGGCTCTGGCGGGCGATCTGGGCGGCCAGCGCGCCGGCGGCGGCGAGGAGCTGATCGGCGGGGGCGAGCTGGCTGACCAGGCCCCAGGCCAGGGCGGTGGCGGCGTCGATGCGGCGCGCGGTGAAGATCAGCTCCTTGGCGCGGGTGGGCCCGATCAGGCGCGGCAGGCGCTGGGTGCCGCCGGCCCCGGGGATAATGCCCAGGCCGACCTCGGGCAGGCCGAAGACGGCGTGCTCGGCGGCCAGGCGGAAGTCGCAGGCCAGGATGATCTCGCAGCCGCCGCCCAGGGCCATGCCGTTGACCGCGGCGATGGTCGGAATCTGCAGCCGGGCGAGCTGGGCGGCGCAATCGTTAATCGCCCGGTTATGATCCCAGCGGCCCGCGCCGTCCATGGCGGCTCGCTCCTTCAGGTCGGCGCCGGTGCAAAAGGCCCGCGGCCCAGCCCCTGTGAGGATGAGCGCCCTGACCGCGCCGTTGGCCTCGATCGCGTCGAGGGCGGCGCGCAGCTCCTCGACCATGTGGGCGCTCATCGCGTTCAGACGCTCGGGCCGGTTCAGGGTCACGGTCGCCACACCATCGGCGACGGCGAGGAGCAGTTGCTCATACTGGCCAGTCATGGTCCGGCCTCCCCTCTGATCGACAATTGACGAGCTTTGCCGGGCCAGGGGCCCCGCATTGGCCGAGGCATGATACCATCTGAAGGCGCCCGCGAGCGACTGCCGGCGGCGAGGGTGCGCAGGCCTGCGACGCACCTCCAGATGATGCGGCGTCGCCCATAGTTCACGCGAGCATCCGTAACGCAGCGCCGCGCTGCGCTACAGTACTGGTAACATTCAGCTAAGGGGAGCCTGCCGATGTCGAGCATCCCGTTGACCTTCCCGGGCGCCCTTGGGGTGTCCCTGGCCGCCCGCCTCGAGCTGCCGGCGCAGCCGCCGCGGGCCTTCGCGCTTCTGGCCCACTGCTTCACCTGCGGCAAGAACCTCAAGGCGGCCCATACGATCAGCCGCGCTCTGGCCGAGGCGGGCCTTGGCGTGTTGCGCTTCGACTTTACCGGCCTGGGCGAGAGCGAGGGCGACTTCGCCGAGACGGACTTTGCCTCGAATGTCGACGACCTGGTGGCGGCGGCGGAGTTTCTCGCGGCGACCTACCAGGCCCCGAGCCTGCTGATCGGCCACTCGCTGGGCGGGGCGGCGGTGCTGCTGGCGGCGGCGCGCCTGCCCGCGGTGCGCGCCGTGGTGACGATCGGCGCGCCGAGCGAGCCGAGCCACGTGCTCGGTCTGCTGGGCGAGGCCCGCCCCGAGATCGAGGCCCGGGGCTGCGCTATGGTCACGATCGCCGGGCGCAGCTTCCCGATCACCAGGGCCTTCCTCGCCGACCTCGAGCAGGCGCGCCTCGACGAGGTGCTTCCGAACCTGCGCCGCCCGCTCCTGGTGATGCACTCGCCGCGCGACCGGATCGTCGGCATCGACAATGCCGCGCGCATCTACCAGGCGGCGCGCCATCCGAAGAGCTTCCTCTCGCTCGACGAGGCCGACCACCTGCTGAGCCGGGGCGAGGACGCCGTCTACGCCGCCCAGTTGATCGCCGCCTGGGCCGGGCGCTACCTGCCCGAGCAGCAGGCCGCGGCCGGCGCGCCCGCCGGCGAGGGCGTCGTCGTGACGATTGGTCCGCGCGGCTTCACCAGCGAGGTGCGGGCCGGGCGCCACCGGCTGATCGCCGACGAGCCCCCCGCCTATGGCGGGACCGACCAGGGCCCCGGGCCGTATGACTATCTGCTCGCCGCCCTCGGCTCGTGCACCGCGATGACCATGCGCATGTATGCTGACCGCAAGGGCTGGCCGCTCGAGGGGGCCACAGTGCGCCTGCGTCACGGCAAGATCCACGCGGCGGATTGCGCCGATTGCGAGACGAAAGAGGGCAAACTCGACCAGATCGAGCGCGAGCTCGAGCTGCTGGGCCCCCTCGACGACGAGCAGCGCGCGCGCCTGCTCGAGATCGCCGACCGCTGCCCGGTCCATCGCTCGCTCGAGGGCGAGATCCGTGTCCGTACCTCCCTCCTCGGGCGCGAGGCGTGAGCCGCCTCACGCCTCGCGGCGCTCGTCGAAGCCGCGGGCCAGGCCCTCTTCGGCCGCGACCGTAGGCGGGGCCAGGGCGCGCAGGTAGCCCTCGATCGCCAGGGCCAGCAGGCTCAGGCTGAGCAGGTAGGCCGCGACGACGTCGCTCAGCCAGTGGGCGCCGAGGATAATACGCGACGGCCCCACCAGCAGGGTGAGGGCGGCGAAGGGCGCGGCGAGCAGCCAGCGTGCGCGGGTGTGGGGGCCGCGCGTGAGGATGAGGAAGAGGATGAAGCCGAAGAAGACCGTGTAGAACATGACGTGGCCGCTGGGGAAGGAGAAGCCGTGCTCGGGCACGAAGACCTCGACCAGGGTGTCGAGCGGCCTGGGGCGCCCGATCGTGCGCTTGATCGCCGCGTTCACGAGGCCCTGGACGACGGTGATCAGCAGCAGGTAGAGCCCATTGCGCCAGCCTAACAGCAGCCCGACAATGGCCGTGCCGACCGCAACGGTGAGGATCGACCAGGGCGCGTAGCCGAAGATCGAAACGGCGTACATCACGCGCGCGACGAACGACCACTGGTGCTCCTGCAGCTCCTGGGTGATCCACAGATCAACGGGCAGCACAGTGTAGAGGCGGGCCATGACGCTCAGGCAGCCGACGAGCACGATGGTGATCGCCGCCCCGAAGAGGAGCAGCCTGTGGCGGCGGCGCTGGTCGTAGATCAGCGAGCGCAGGAGCGCAAAGCGGCGCCGCGTCTCGGGATGGCGCGGTTGGGCTGGCTCTGCTGCTGGCGGTGGTATATCTGGCATAGATACTCGGGTAGCGTGCGGCAAAAGATGTGCGTGCCGTTGCATCTGCCGTGCCAGGAGGGCGACGGTACGGGGCCGGCCGCACGGGCGAATCGTCCTGAATAGATGAGCGGGGTTGCCTCAGATAGATCTATCCTGTTTTGTGATACAATAATAATCGATAATTGGCTTTTCAAACAGCCACTTCAATAATACTAATAAAATCATTACTGTCGTCCGCTGCTCATGTAGATCAAGAGGCCGGGGATGGATGTTGCCGAAGCGCTAGATCGCGAAGTCATCATAGAGCGGGCCGAGGAACTGCGGTTCTGGCTTCTGGGGTTTGGCCTGTCCGAGCGTGCGACGCGGGCGATCCAGCACGAGCTACGGGCGATCATCGACAATGATCCCGGCGGCTATATCAATGGTCGGCGCCCTCTGGCGGGCCTGAGCAGCGCGGATTTTGTCGCCGAGCTGTACAGTACCAATGGCGGCGCCGTGGGGCGGGTGAAGAATGTGGGCGATCTGTCCCTGCGCGAGCTGCGCGCCGTGATCCCGCCCCCCGGCAGGGGTGGCAAGCCGCGTCCCGTGGCGACGACCGAGGTAGCTGAGCCGAGCACCGTACCGGCTGTGGCCGCCGCTTTGCCCGTGGCCTCGCCCGAGGTTAGGGCTGCCAGCGAGCCCCTGACGTTACCGGCGGCGGCCACCCTGCCCGTCGTCCCGCCTGAAGCAGCGCCCGCCCTCGAGGCAGCGCCGGCGCGGCGGCGACCGGGCCGCCCCAAGGGCTCCACCAAAGCCGCTCGGGCTGCCGCCGAGGCAGCCCGCGCCGCCCAGGCGCCGTCCGGGGCCCTCGGCGTGACGACGGTTGCCCTCGAGCAGCCTGCCCCGGCTGTGCCCCGTCGCCGTGGTCGCCCTCGGCGCAGCGCCACGGTAGCGCCGGGCGCCGTG
>CAZKTU010000117.1:11766-15239 GCA_964555675.1 uncultured Oscillochloris sp. | reverse complement strand
CCGGCTGTGTTGCAGCTTGCGTGCGACGCCGGCGAGGGGAACGATCAGACCCTCAGCGAGCTGAAGGGGCTCTGGCCGGCCCTGCATCCCCACGGGCGGCGCGCGGTGATGGTCTATGCCAGCCTGCTGCTGGCCGAGGCCTCGCTCGAGGCCTGATCTCGGCGCGGCTGCGTGCTTGACAATCTCGCGCAAGTACTTTATTATCTGGCCATCACAACTGAATACCCACGCTTATCCAGAGAGGCAGAGGGACCGGCCCGATGAAGCCTCGGCAACCTCCGGGTTCACCCCCCGGAACGGTGCCAATTCCGGCAGCGACACTGGAAGATGAGCGGGCGAGTCTGGATACAAGCCCCTTCCGCATATTGTGGAAGGGGCTTGCTGCATTCAGCAGCGGCGCCCGCGTACTATTCGCAGGAGCCAGCAATGACCAGCCTACTCGCCCTTGAGGATGCCCGCGCTCAGCTTGTCGGCCACGCCACGCCCCTCCCCCGCAACGGGGCCGCCCCCGCCCCCGCGATCAACCTCGACAGCGCCGCAACCACTCCGCCGCTGCGCCAGGTCCACGCCACCGTCGAGCGTTTCCTGGGCGTCTACAGCAGCGTCCACCGCGGCGCCGGGCTCAAGTCGCAGGCCGCCAGCGCCGCCTATGAAGAGGCGCGGAGCGTCGTCGGCCGCTTCGTCGGCGCGCGGCCGGGGCAGCATCAGGTGGTCTTCACGCGCAACACGACCGAGGCGCTGAACCTGCTAGCACGCCGGCTGACCCTGCGGCCCGGGCAGGTGATCATCAGCACCGAGCTCGAGCATCACTCCAACGACCTGCCCTGGCGCGCGGTCGCCCCGGTGCTCCATGTGCGGGCCACCCGCGACGGGGCCCTCGACCTCGACCACTACGCCGCGTTGCTGCGCCAGTACAGCGGGCGGGTGGCTCTGGTGGCCGTCACCGGCGGCAGCAACGTCACCGGCCACTTGCCGCCCATCCACGTTCTGGCCGCCCAGGCCCACGCCCATGGCGCCGAGATCTCTGTCGACGCCGCCCAGCTCGCGCCCCATCGCCGGATCGACCTGGGCGATCTGGAGGACCCGGGCCATATCGACTACCTGGCGTTCTCGGGCCACAAGCTCTACGCGCCCTATGGCGCGGGCGCCCTCGTCGGTCGCGCCGACCGCTTCGCCAATGGCGCGCCCCTGCTGGCCGGCGGCGGCACAGTGCGGCGCGTGACCCGACAGAGCGTCGAGTGGGCCGACGGGCCGGCCCGCGAAGAGGCCGGCACGCCCAACGCCGTCGGCGCGGTCGCCCTGGCCGCCGCCTGCCTGGCCCTCGAGGCGATTGGCCTGGACACCATCGCCGCCCACGAGGCCGAGCTGACCAGCTATGCCCTCGATCAGCTCGCCCGCGTGCCCGGCCTCTGGCTCTATGGCGACCCCGACCCGGCCAATGCCGCGACGCGCCTGGGGGTGATTCCCTTCTGTCTCGAGCGCCACGACCCGCACCTGGTGGCGGCGATCCTGAGCTACGAGGGCGGCATCGCGGTGCGCAGCGGGAGCTTCTGCGCGCACCCGTATGTGGCTCGCCTGCTGGAGAACGAGCAGTCCGGTTGCGAGCCGGGCCAGGTCGGCCTGGTGCGAGCCAGCTTCGGCCTGTCGACCACGCTCGAAGAGATCGACACGCTGGTCGCGCTGCTGCGGGGTATCGCCGCGGGCGACTACGACGGACTCTACGAGCGCGACCCCGCCCGCGGCGACTTCCAGCCTCTCGGCTGGACACCTGCCCCTGAGCCGCTGTTCGCCCTGAACTGAGCGCCCTGGCGGGCACGATAGTCCAGGCCCTTGACACGGTGATAGTTTAGTGCTAAACTGTTTTCGTGAAACAGACGACTGACAATCGACGAACGGGGCTGCGTCAGCCGGCGGTGCTCGCCTGGTTGCGCCTGGCGCGGGTCTTCCAGAAGATCACCGCCCGCTCCGAGCGCTTCTTCCGCACGCAGGGCCTGAGCACGGCGCAATTCGACGTGATCGCCCAGGTCGGCGCGACGGGCGGGATCACCCAGCAGCAACTGGCCGACGCGCTGCTGGTCACCAAGGGCAACATCTCGCAGCTGCTCACCAGGCTCGAGCACGACGGTTTGCTCACCCGTCGCCAGGAAGGTCGCAGCAACTGTCTGTTCCTGACCGAGCGCGGGCAGGCTCTGTACACCCAGGTCGTGCCGCGCCAGGAGGCCCTGGTCGCCGAGCTGCTGCAGCCCCTGACGCCCGACGAGCAGCGCGAGCTGCTGCGCCTGCTGCGCAAGCTCGATCATCAGATCGGCGTCTAGTCGGTCACTTAGCGTGACCATCACCAATGGGTAGAGGAGGAGTTTGAGAGGGGCATGGCCCCTCCGGCTCCCCTTGCCTGATAGCGGGTTGGGGAGCTCTGGAGGGGCCTGGCCCCTCCGGCTCCCCTCTGAATAGGGAGGACACCATGGAGCTGATTGGCATCCATCATCTTACGGCGGTCTCGGCGCAGATCCGCGCGAACCACCGCTTCTACACCCAGACCCTCGGCATGCGCCTGGTCAAGCGCAGCGTCAACCAGGACGACGTGAGCGCTTACCACCTCTTCTACGCCGATGGGAAGGGCAGCCCGGGCAGCGACCTGACCTTCTTCGACTGGCCGGTGCCGCGCGAGCGGCGCGGCACGCGCTCGATCACCCGCACCGCCCTGCGCGTGGCCGGCGGCGCGGCCCTGGCCTGGTGGGATGAGCACCTGCGGGCCAATGGCGTCGCCACGGGCGAGCTGGTCGAGCGCGACGGGCGCCTGACCCTCGACTTCGAGGACCCCGAGGGCCAGCGCCTGGCCCTGATCGACGACGGGGGCGCGGGCGAGGCCTTCCCGTGGGAGAAGAGCCCTGTGCCGGCTGCGTTTCAGGTGCGCGGACTTGGGCCGATCACGCTGAGCGTGCCCGAGCTCAGGCCGACCGACGCGGTCCTCCAGCAAGTGCTTTCGATGCGCCCGGTGCGCACCTACGCCCACCCCGAGAACGCCAGCCAGACGGTACACGTCTACGAGATGGGCCCCGGCGGAGCCCACGCCGAGCTGCACATCGCGGTGCAGCCCGACCTGCGCCCGGCCCAGCCCGGCGCCGGCGGCGTGCACCACGTGGCCCTGCGCACGCCGACCTTCGAGCAGTACGACGCCTGGGCCGAGCGCCTGCAGGCCCTGCGCATCCCAAATAGCGGCAAGGTCGACCGCTACTGGTTCCGCAGCCTCTACTTCCGCGAGCCGAACGGCATCCTGTTCGAGATCGCCAGCGACGGCCCCGGCTTCGCCGTCGACGAGGACGAGGCCACCCTGGGCGAGAAGGTCGTCCTGG
This sequence comes from uncultured Oscillochloris sp., assembly GCA_964555675.1. Lineage (GTDB taxonomy): Bacteria > Chloroflexota > Chloroflexia > Chloroflexales > Chloroflexaceae > CAIWXH01. The sequence continues at coordinate 11,886 of CAZKTU010000117.1, read as the reverse complement.
CGCCCTTCCTCGAGCCCCAGCGCGAGCAGATTGTGGCCAACCTCAAGCCGATCGATTAGTCGGTCGTCTACGGGGCAGACAGGGGCAGACAGGGGCAGACACATGGGTCTGCCCTAACGG
>CAZKTU010000117.1:0-11666 GCA_964555675.1 uncultured Oscillochloris sp. | reverse complement strand
GGAGCCAGGCTAGGCTGCCGCCAGCGCCACCTTTGCTTGGGTCAGGCGGTCGAGGCCGTCGGGGTCGTGGCTCGGCAGGTAGACTGTGGGCGCGGCGGCGCAGAGGGCGCGCACCTGCGCCAGGGTCTCGCGGGCGAGGGCCTGGTTGGTCGAGACCCCGTCGACCTGTCCGGCCAGCATGAGCGCCTGCGTATACGAGACATCGCCCGCCAGCAGGTAGCGCAGGCCCGGCGTGCTCACCACGACTGACATATGGCCGGGCGTATGCCCCGGGGTCGGCAGCAGGCGCACAGCCCCGTCGCTGGTGACCGGGTAACTCGCCGAGAACGGTCCGAACGGCTCAGGCTGCATCTCGACCAGGGTCGGGCTGAACCAAGTCGGCCAGCGCTGCGGCAGGTAGCCGTTCACGCGCCCTGCGAGGCCCCGGGCGTCGTTATACTCGCGACGCGAGACCAGATGCTCGGCCTTGGGGAAGTGGGCCAGCCCGCCCGCGTGGTCGGTGTGCAGGTGGGTGAGCAGGACATAACGCACGTCATCCGGGCTGAAGCCCAGCGCGCGCAGCTGGGGGCCGAGCTCCTCCTCGGGCTGCACCCACTCGCGCACCGCCAGGCGATAGTAGGGGTGCCAGGGCGGAAAGTAGCCCCGCTCGCTGACCCGGGCCGTCTCGCCGGTGTCGACGACGATCAGGCCGTCGGGGTGCTCGATCAAGAAGGCGTAGATCGGCAGTGGCGCGCTCCAGCGCCGGTCGCTCAGGATCTTTACGAGCGGGTGGAGGCCGGGGCTGCCCGCGAGTTGGACCTGTTTTATCGCAACAGTGCCGGTCTGGAGCAAGTGGATGCGCATCGTCGTCCTCTGGTGTGCTGCGGGGCCAGGTGCCCCGCTAACATGAGTATCGCCGATTGCACCCCCAGGTGCAGCTACCGTGGTGCGCGCCTCAGGACGCGTTTGTGCGCGCCGGTGGTACTTTTGTTACAGCTCGGTGGACCAGGTCGCGGCTAGTAGCTCGCGGGGGTTCAAGACGACAATCCCCTCGGAGGTGGTCGAGATCAGGCCGGCCGAGCGCAGATCGCGCACGACCCTGGCCACAACCGGGCGCACCGAGCCGACGGCGTCGGCCAGCTCTTGCTGGGTCACCCGCGCGACCGGGGTCTGCCCTGCGGGCGCGCTGGCGGCAAGGTCGAGCAGGTGGCGGGCCACGCGCTGTCTGAGCGAGCCGAAGCTATTGCCCGCCAGGGCCAGCAGGATCTCATTGAGCCGGCGCGCCAGCTCTTCGGCGAGCAGCCAGCCGACGGCGGGGACGTTGCGCCCGTGCTCTTGCAGGGTGGCCACGTTGAGCAGCAGCAGGGTTGTATCGGCGAGCATCTGCACGTTGGTTGGCGATGGGCCGCCGACGACGGCGGCGGTGCCGAGCACGTCGCCAGGGTAGGCGTAGCGCACCGTGATCTGCCGCCCGTCGGGCGAGGCCATAAAGACGCGCGCGAGCCCGGCGACAACCAGGGCGCAGCCCGGCTCGTCGCGCTCGTGGTAGAGCAACGTGCCCTCGGGCAACTCGATGCGGGTGGCCTGGCGGCTCAGCGCCTCGCGCGTGGGGTGCGGCAGGGCGGCGAGATAACTCGCGCCGAACGCGGCCTCAATCGCCAGGGCCTTTTCTGCTGGGCTGGGCATGGCTCTATTGTAGCTGAGAACGGCCCACTCCTGGCAACCCGCTATGTAGCCTCAGGGCGAAGGTGTGGTACAACTCTCGGAGCGAGGCTGGTAGTTGCGAAGGAGCGGTAGTGCGCATCCTCTTTAGCTTTATCGGCGGCAATGGCCACTTCGAGCCGCTGGTCCCCATAGCCCGGGCGGCGGCGGCCGCGGGCCATACGGTCGCCTTCGGATGCGGGCCGGCCATGGCCGCGTCGGTCGCCGCGGCCGGGTTCGCCGTGCTGCCCGTGGGCGTGGGGAGCGCCGGCGTCCCGGCCCGCACGCCCTTGCGCCCGCTCGACCAGGCGCGCGAGGACGAGGAGTTTCGCGACCGCTTCGCCTCGCGGGGCGCCGGGGCGCGGGCGCCGCGCATCGTCGCCCTCTGCGGCGAGTGGCGGCCCGACCTGCTGGTGTGCGACGAGGCCGACTTCGGGGGCATGCTGGCCGCCGAGCGGCTCGGGCTGCCGTACGCGACGGTGCTGGTGATGGCGGCGGGCTCGTTCGTGCGCCGCGAGCTGATCGGGGCGGCCCTGAACGGCGTGCGCGCCGAGCTGGGCTTGCCGGCGGACCCCGAGCTGGTGATGCTGCGCCGGCATCTCGTACTCTCGCCCTTTCCGCCCAGCTATCGCGACCCGGCCTTTCCGCTGCCGCCCACGGCCCACAGCTTCCGGCTCGCGGCGGGTGGGCCCGAGCCGGGCCCGGCGCCGGCCTGGGCGACGGTCCTGCCTGATGCGCCGTGCGTCTACTTCACCCTCGGCACGATCTTCAACCTCGAGTCGGGCGATCTCTTCGCGCGGGTCTTGAGCGGCCTGCGGGAGCTGCCGGTGAATGTGCTCGTCACCGTGGGGCCCCATCTCGACCCGGCGGAGCTCGGCCCCCAGCCCCCCAACATCAGCATCGCGCAGTATATTCCCCAGGCCGGCATTTTGCCGCACTGTGATCTCGTGGTCTCGCACGGCGGCTCGGGCAGCGTCCTGGGCGCTCTGACCCACGGGCTGCCCTCGCTACTGATCCCGATGGGCGCCGATCAGCCCTTGAACGCCGGGCGCTGTGTCGCCCTGGGCCTCGGGCTGGCCCTCGACCCAATGGCGGCCACGGCCGAGCAGGTGCGCGACGCTGTGAGCGAGCTTCTGGCGGACCCGCGCTACAGGCGCTCTGCCGAGGCGATGCGCGACGAACTGGCCGCCCTGCCCGGCCCCGAGCACGCTGTGGCGCTGCTCGAGCAGCTGGTAGGTGCTGGTGAGTAGACGTGGCCCTGGCGTTCATGTGGACTTCGCGAAAGCTGTGCAGGCCAGAGCGCCCTGAGCAGTGTATACTTCAGGCGCCCGCAGTGTTGTGGCGCTCGCCAACCTATAACCGACCAGGGTGCGCTATGCCAGCCACCACGGCCCAGCCATCTGACCTGGGTTCGCCTGAAGACCAGCGGGCTCGTATCGCCGAGCTTGAGGCGATCGTGGCAGCCCAGGCCCGCCGTATCCTCGAGCTCGAGACGGCCCTCGCGGCCAGCGCAACACACCACCCGCAGACTGGCGAGCAGCAGAGCGCTCGCGCCGCTGTCGAGCACGCCGCCCTGCTCGACAGCCTGCTGGCCCACGCGCCTGTAGGCATCGCCCTGATCGACACCGAGCTGCGTTTCCAGCAGGTCAACCCCCACCTCGTGGCCCTCAGCGGGATCTCCGAGCAAGCTCACCTCGGGCGTACGGCGCGCGAGGTAGTGCCGGTGATCGGCGCGCGGCTCGAGGCGCTCTATCGGCAGGTGCTGGTGACGGGCGAGCCGCTGCTCGATGTCGAGCTCACGGGCGAGGCAGTCAAGGCGCCCGGGGCGCAGCGCACCTGGCTCAACAGCTTCTTCCCGGTGCGTTCGTCTGATGGAGAGTTGCTGGGCGTCGGCACGGTGCTGAGCGACATCACCGAGCGGCGCCGCGCCGAACAGGAGGTGGAGGAGGGGCGGCGGCAGTTGGCGACGATCTTGGATACGATCGGAGAGGGTGTGCTGGCCTATAGGCCCGATGGGGTGATTGTAGCCATCAATGCCACTGTGCGCCAGCATATGCGGATCGGCGCAGAAGTAGATCTGGTGAGCATATGGGACCTGGTGCGGGCCTCGCCGCTGCGGCTGGCCTACCCTGACGGGAGGGCGCTGCCGCCCGAGGACACGCCTTTTGCCCGCTTGCTCCGTGGCGAGCAGTTCAGCAACCTCGAGCTGACGCTGGTGGGGGCCGACGGGCAGATGGTGCACTGGCTGAGCTTCGGCGGCGTGCCGGTGTTCAACAACGGCGGCCTGGTGGGCGTCTGCACCGCCTCGGATATTACCGCTCGCAAGCATGCCGAGGCCGCGCTACGCGAGAGCGAGGCGCGCTATCGTACCCTGTTCGAAACCATGGCCCAGGGGGTCGTCTATCAGGACGAGCTGGGGCGGATCATAACCGCCAACCCGGCGGCTCAGCGGATCTTCAATCTAGGCCTGAGCGACCTGACTGGCCGTTCGGCCCTCGAGAGCGGCTGGCAGGCCATTCACGAGGACGGCACGCCCTTTACGGGCGAAGAGCAGCCGGCGATGGTGGCGCTGCGCACTGGGCAGGAGGTGCGCGATGTCATCATGGGCGTGAAGCATCGCTTCCTCGACGACTTCCGCTGGCTGTGTATTCAGGCGGTGCCCCAGTTTGGGGCGGGCAGCGCGCGCCCGACCCAGGTCTATACGATGTTCGAGGATATCACCCAGCGCAAGCGTAGCGAGGCGGCCGTGCAGGCCCAGGCCGATGCGCTGAGCCGGGCTAATGCCGAGTTGACCCGCGCACTGCGGCTCAAGGACGAGTTCCTGGCCATGATGAGCCACGAGCTGCGTACGCCGCTGACGGCAGTCTTGGGTATCACCGAGGCCATGGACGAGGGGCTCTACGGCCCCGTCAGCGAAGGCCAGCACACGGCCCTCGCGACGGTTCTGCGCAGCGGACGCCACCTGTTGGCCCTGCTCTCGGACATCCTGGACCTTGCCCATATCGAGGCCGGCAACGAGACGCTCGAGCGCCAGCCGCTCAGCATCGATCTGCTCTGCCAGTCGGCGCTGCAGATCGTGCAGACCGCGGCTCAGCAGACGGGCATTCGTCTCTTGCGCAGCATCGAGCAGGGCATCGACGGTCTGCGCGGCGACGAGCGACGCCTGACCCAGATCCTGGTCAATCTGCTCGACAACGCGGTAAAGTTCACGCCGGCGGGCGGCACGGTTGGCCTGGAGGTGACGGCCGACCGTGAGCACGAGTGTCTGCGCTTCTTGGTCTGGGATACTGGCATTGGCATCGCCGAGGCCGACCTCGAGCGACTGTTTCAGCCCTTTACCCAGGTCGACGGGCGGCTCTCGCGGCAGTACGGCGGGGTCGGGCTGGGTTTGACCCTGGTGCGCCGGCTGGTCGAGATGCACGGCGGCAGCGTGAGTCTGACCAGCGCGCCGGGGCAGGGCAGCGCCTTCACGGTCAGCCTGCCCTGGACGCCCGCCGACAATGTCGCGCCGCCGAGGAAGCGCCCGTCGTTCAGCCAGGCGCGGGCCTGGGCGCAGCCGCCGCGTCTGGTGATCGCCGACGACCACGAGCCGACCCTGGCCTTCTATATGGAGCTGCTCACGCTGGAGGGTTGCCAGGTCGCCGTCGCCCGCAATGGCGAGGAGGTGCTGGCCCAGGTGCGGGCGAACAGGCCCGATGTGGTGGTGATGGATATTCAGATGCCTGGCATCGATGGCCTGACCGCGATCCGGCTGCTGCGCGGCGAGGCCGCCAGCGCCACGCTACCGATTATCGCGCTGACCGCCCTGGCTATGTCCGGCGACCGCGACCGCTGCCTGGCCGCCGGGGCCAATGCGTATCTGGCCAAGCCGGTGAGCCTGAGGGACCTGATGGAGACGATCTCTGCGCTGCTGCCTGGTTGAGCGCCGGCTCGCTGCGGTGGACAAAACTTGCAGATTGCACTATCCTTTGTCAGGAACACACACGAGAGGCTAACGATGACCACCGCGCAGCTCCCCGCCGAGACGAGCGCCGACGGCGCTTTTGTCCGCCAGGCTTATACGATTCGCGATCGCATCAGCGCAGACGGCTCCAGCGGCTTTCCGGCCGAGCCGGGGCGCTATCACCTCTATGTGTCGCTGGCCTGCCCCTGGGCTCAGCGCTCGATCATTGTGCGCCGGCTGCTCGGGCTCGAGGAGGTGATCTCGCTCTCGGTGGTCGACCCGATCCGCGACGAGCGGGGCTGGGCCTTCCGCGACGGCCCCGGCTACAGCCTCGACCCGGTCAACGGCTTTGCCTTCCTCTCCGAGGCCTACCTGGCCACCGACCCCAACTACAGCGGGCGCTACACCGTGCCCTGTCTGTGGGATCGGGTCACGGGGCGGCTGGTGACCAACAACTACCCCGACATCACGATCGACATGGAGACCCAGTTCAGCGCCTACCATCGCCCGGGGGCGCCGGACCTCTACCCGGTCGCCCTGCGCGACGAGATCGACGCCGTGAACGCCCTGGTCTACGCCGAGGTGAATGATGGGGTCTACCGGGCCGGCTTCGCCGCGACCCAGGCCGCCTACGAGGCCGCGGTCAGCGCGCTCTTCGCCCGCTTCGACTGGCTCGAGGCCAGGCTGGAGCACCGGCGCTATCTGGTGGGCAATCAGCTGAGCGAGGCCGACATCAGGCTCTACACCACCCTGGCCCGCTTCGACAGCGTCTACTACGGCCACTTCAAGTGCAACCTGTTTCGCCTGGTCGACTACCCGAACCTGTGGGCCTATGCGCGCGACCTCTACCAGCGCCCCGGCTTCGGCGACACCACCGACTTCGACCAGATCAAGCGCCACTACTATATGACCCACGAGAAACTGAACCCGTCGCGCATCGTGCCGATCGGCCCGGCCCTCGACTGGGCCGCGCCCCACGGGCGCGAGCAGTTAGGCTGAGGAGTTATGGAGCAGCGTTTTCGTATTCGCGCGGCCCGCGCCGACGAGCGCGCCGCGGCGGCCGAGTTGACCATGGCGGCCTACGCTCAGTACGAGCAGTTGATGCCCCCGGGCGCCTGGCCGGGGCTGCAGCGGGCGATCAGCGCGGCCCTGGCCTCAGACGACCCGCGCGAGCATTTCGTCGCCGAGCGCGCCGGGGCCCTGCTCGGCAGCGTCATGCTCTTTCCGGCAACTGAGGGCGACAGCGCGGGGGCGGGCGGGCGCATGATCTGGCCCGAGCTGCGCCTGCTGGCAGTTGACTCCGCTGCGCGGGGCCAGGGGATCGGCGCGGCGCTGGTGCAGGCCTGCCTCGAGCAGGCCCGGGCGGCGGGCGCCCCGGCCCTGGGGCTCTACACCTCCGACAGCATGCGCGCGGCCCAGGCGCTCTACCAGCGCTTCGGCTTCACCCGCGTCCCCGCCTACGACTTCCTCCCGCCCGGCGGCGAGCTGGTCAAGGCCTTTCGCCTCGATCTAGCCACCGACGCCTGAGCCGATTTCTCTGCGCACAGCCAGAATGGAGCGCGCCGTGTCTTCCTACGACCGCAAGTTCGGCTTTCATACCCGCGCCCTGCACGCCGGGCAGCGCCCCGACCCGGCCACGGGGTCGCGGGCCGTGCCGATCTACCAGACTTCTTCGTATGTCTTCGACGACCCCGACCACGCCGCCGCCCTCTTCAACCTGCAGCGCTTCGGCAATATCTACACCCGGATCATGAACCCGACCACCGCCGTGCTCGAGGAGCGCATGGCCGCCCTCGAGGGTGGGGTCGGCGGGCTGGCCGTGGGCAGCGGCCAGGCCGCCCAGCTGCTGGTTTTCACCAGCCTCTGCTCGGCCGGCGACGAGATCGTGGCCGCCAGTACGCTCTATGGCGGGACGTATACCCAGCTCGACATCACCTTGCGGCGTCTGGGGATCAATACGACCTTCGTCGAGCCGGACGATCCCGAGAACTTCCGGCGGGCGATCACACCGCGCACCAAGCTGATCTATGGCGAGACGATCGCCAACCCGCGCATCAATGTGCTCGATATTGCGGCGGTGGCCGCGATCGCCCACGAGCACAAGCTGCCCCTGGTGATCGACAACACCTTCTGCACACCCTACCTCTGCCGGCCGATCGAGCATGGCGCCGACATTGTGGTCCACTCGGCCACCAAATTCATCGGCGGCCACGGCACCAGCATCGGCGGGATCATCGTCGACGCCGGGCGCTTCCGCTGGGACGAGGGCGACTTCCCGCAGCTGCTCGAGCCCAGCAAGGGCTACCACGGTATCCGCTTCTACGAGAGCTTCGGCGACTTCGCCTTCATCATGAAGGCCCGCGTCGAGGGCCTGCGCGACATGGGCCCGGCCCTCAGCCCCTTCAACAGCTTCCTCTTCCTGCAGGGCCTCGAGACCCTGGGCCTGCGCATGGAGCGCCACGTGGCCAACGCCAGGGCCGTGGCCGCCTTCCTGCGCGCCCACGCCCAGGTCGAGTGGGTCAACTACCCGATCTTCCCCGAGAGCCCCTACTACGAGTTGGCCCAGACCTACACCCCGAAGGGGCCCGGCGCCATCCTCACCTTCGGCGTCAAGGGCGGCCTGGAGGGTGGGCGGCGCCTGATCGAGGGCCTGCAGCTCTTCTCGCACCTGGCCAATGTGGGCGACGCCAAGAGTCTGGTCATCCATCCGGCCAGCACGACCCATCAGCAGCTCAGCGCCGAGGAGCAGATCGCGGCCGGCGTGCGGCCCGAGATGATCCGCCTCTCGATCGGTCTCGAGGATGTCGAGGACCTGGTCTGGGACCTCGAGCAGGCCCTGAAGCAAGGGTGAAGGGAGCCACGATGAGCGACCAGATTGTCTCGAGCGGGGCGGTCAGCTCGACCTCGCCGGTGAACCAGACCGAGTTCGCCACCAGCTCGTACGAGCGCCTGCGCGTGCTCGAGCGCTATCGCACCATCGCCATGGTCGGGCTGTCGAGCAACCCCTACCGCCCGAGCCACTTCGCCGCGATCTATATGCTGGCCGCGGGCTACAACATCATCCCGGTCAACCCGCGCGAGCGCGAGGTCCTGGGTCGCCCGTCCTACCCCTCGCTGGCCGATGTGCCCGAGCCGATCGAGATCGTGGACATCTTTCGCGAGCCGAAGGCGGTGCCGGCCCTGACCGAAGAGGCGATCGCCGTAGGCGCAAAAGTGCTCTGGCTGCAGCTGGGGGTCATCCACCTCGAGGCGGCGCGGCGGGCCCGCGAAGCCGGCCTGGAGGTGGTGATGGACGCCTGTGTGAAGATCGAGCACGCCCGCTTCTTCGGCGGCCTCGGCACGATCGGCCTGAACACCGGGGTGATCAGCGCGCGGCGCATGCGAAGCTAGTATAGCGGAGCAGAAGTTCGCGTGGAGTCGTGACCAAAGACCAACGACGAAGGACCAACGCTTTGAGTGGCTGGGCCTTCGTCTTTGGTCCTTCGTCTTTGGTCAGAACTGGAGTTGGTTTAGCTACGGGGCAGGGCTGGCTTACCCGCCCCCGGGCGCAGGATCCAGGCCAGGGCCAGGCCGGTGAGCAGCTGGAAGGCCCAGGCCCCGGTGGAGCCGAAGACCGTGAAGTTGGGGCTGAGGTCGACCCCGGCGGCGCGGGTGACCAGCCAGCCGATCGGCCAGCCCACGGCCACTACGAGGCCCCAGAGCGGGGCGCGCGGGGTGAGGCCGCGCAGCATCAGGTACTGGGCCAGGCCGATGCCGAGGCCGGTGATCAGGCCGCGCAGCGGCAGCGCCGTGCCCGTCGTGTCGATGCCGACCAGGCTGACGCCCAGGCCCAGGCCGGCCGCCATGCCCGCGGCGGTCGCCGCGATCCAGAGGGGCGAGAGGGCCATGCGGTTGCGCAGCACCAGCCACTGGGCCGCCCCGATCACCGCGCCCGTCGCCAGGCCGCCGATGATCGCCTCGCGCGCGCTCAGCACCGGACCGGCCAGCCCCAGCCCCGCCAGCCCGCCCAGCGGGAAGCCGAGGAAGGCCAGACCCCAGCCGCCCCAGAACAGCCACCCGCCCCGCTCCTGCGATCCTATCCTAGTTGTCATAACATGCTCATCCCTCTAAACAGTTCCAACCTGAAGCTGCGCCACGGGAGGGTCGCAGGGAGGGCGTGCCCTCTACTGCAAGCCACCTTGCTCAGGCCGTTTGCGCGACGCCAGCGCGGGCCTGGTACCACTGCACGGTCGCGCCAATTGCCTCGCGCAGGGGCGTGGCGTGGTCGCCGAACTGGGCGGCGTACTTGCGATGGTCGACGATATAGGGCTCGTAGCCGATGTAGGCATTCTCTTCGAGCCCGCGCAGCTGGGGTGTCGAGAGGGCCAGGATGGGCAGCAGGGCCCGCATCACCGGGCGGGGCAGCGCGCTCAGCTTCGGCTGAACCCCCGCCAGCTCGCCGATGATCTGGGCGAACTGCCGCAGGGTCACTGCGGGGGCATTGGGGGCGTGCCAGGCCTGGCCGAAGGCCCGCTCGTCGGCGCCCACGTTGACCAGGGCCTTGCCCACGTCGACGATGTAGCTGGCGCTGTGGGGCACGTCGAGGTTCGCGAAGAGCTGGGCGGTCTTGCCCTCCAGGATTGGGCCGAACAGGCGCTCGCCCACCAGCGACTCGGTGACGTGGGGGCCGAACAGGTCCGAGGCTCGCACGCTGACCGCCTGCACCTTGCCGGCGCGATGGGCCGCGAAGAGGGCCTCGGTCATCTGCACGCGGGTGGTGCTGCGCAGGCCGCGCCCGCGCATGGGCATGCTCTCGCTCATCGGCGCGCCCTGGTGCGGGCCGTAGACGTAGAGGTTCTCCATCACGATCAGCCGGGCCCCGTTGGCGGCCGCGCCCTCGAGCACTCCGTTCTGCAAGGGCGGGAACTGCTCGGGCCAGCGGTGATAGTCGACCGGGTTGGTGCAGTTATAGACGTGGGTCGCCCCGGCGCAGGCCTTGCGGGCGTCGGCCGGGTCGGTGGCGTCGCCGCGCAGCATCTCGACCTGGGCCGGCAAGTGCTTGCGCGCCCCGCTGCGGGTCACCACCCGCACCCGCTTGCCCTGGGCCAGCAGCTCTGTAATCACCGCCGTGCCCACCGGACCCGTTCCGTACACCACGTGGAGTTCATTATGGCTTGTCATAATCCTGAATTCTTTCGAGCTTGAAATCTCAGTCGGCGCGGGGAGGTGTGGAGGGCGAAGCCCCCCACTGTCTCCTGAAGGGATCAGCGGGCTGAGGCCATGGTGCGCTCGGCGGCGGCGGCGGGGCGCCTGACCAGCAGGACCAGGCCGACCACCACTAGCCAGGCCGCCCAGAGCAGGTAGCTGATGGCGTTGATCGCGCCGACCAGGGGCACGCCCGCCGGCTCGAGCAGGCCGCTGGCCACGCCCAGGGCCAGGGCCATACCCGTCAGGCCCAGGATGCGCCCGAAGGCGGGCATACGCAGCATCAGCAGGGCGAGCAGGAAGGTCCAGACGCTCGTGCTCAGGTAGCCCAGGTGCTCGCCCACGGCCATGCCGGCGTAGCGGTTGAAGGCCTGGAAGACCGTCTCGACGGCGGCCCGCTGGGCTTCGCTCGCGCTCGGGCTGAGGTAGCTCTCGGCCAGATAGGGCACCAGGAAGGGCCAGCGCAGGAAGCCCAGGGTCTGAGCGACGCCGGCCACCACGCCGAAGACAGTGGCGATCCAGAGCGTCATCGAGGCCTCGGCCCCGGCCATGACCCGGTGGAGCAGCAGCACGAGCGGGATGAACAGCACGGCGGTGAGGGTCAGCACATACCAGACGGCGATGAGCCCGCTGCCGCCGGCCTGAAACTTGGTCAGCACGTCGCCGGTGGGCTGGCGCAGAATGTCGGGGTACTCGAACTCAAATTGCAGCATGAAGAAGCAGGCGGTGAAGACAATCGGGACGATGACCAGCATGATCCCGGCGAGGCGGCGGATGGTGGTGGCGCTCATCGGTCGAACCTTTCATTAGAGCATTTACTCTAAGGTGAGTATAGAGTAAATGCTCTAATTCGTCAAGT
>CAZKTU010000116.1:0-19356 GCA_964555675.1 uncultured Oscillochloris sp. | reverse complement strand
CCGCGGGCAGCGGCAAACAGCGTAACTTGGTTACGACAAACCTCTAGCGGACGACCGCGGGTGTATAGTCGACGCGGGGGTGATAGATCGACTGCAGGCTCACGACGAAGGCCTGGCGGATCTGGGCCAGCTCGGCCATCGTCAGGGGCGACTCATTCAGCTCGCCCTCGCGCACCCGCGTCTCGATAATCATCTGCACCAGCTCGTCGAGGCTCTGGGCCCCATTGGCGGCGCCGGCGATGCGCACATCGTCGCCGCGGGCGGGGGCCAGCTTGCCGTTCTGGGCCTTCGAGCGCACCGTCGCCTCGACCGAGTCGGCCAGCATGAGGATGGCCTGCTCGCGGGTCTGGGGGCGCGGGCCGGGGTAGCGGAAGTCCTCTTCGCGCACGCTGTCCTGCTGCTGGAGGGCCTGCTGATAGAAGTGCTTGATCAGCCCGGTGCCGTGGTGGGTCGAGATAAAATCGGTGATCTGGCTGGGCAGGTGGGCCGCCCTGGCCATCTTCACGCCCTCGCGCACATGGTCGACGATGATCTGGGCGCTGGTCACCGGGTCGAGGTCGTTATGGACATTCTCGCGCCCCATCTGGTTATCGGTGAAGAAGTAGGGCCGGATCGTCTTGCCGATATCGTGGTAGTAGGCGGCCACGCGCAGCAGCAGGGCGTCGGCGCCGACCGCCTCGGCGGCGGCCTCGGCCAGATTGCCCACCGCCACGCTGTGATAGTAGGTGCCCGGAGCCTCGCGGATGAGCTTGCGCAGCAGGGGCCGCGAGGGGTGGGCCAGCTCCATCAGCTGGAGCGGGGTGACCTGCCCGGCGGCCCGGCTGACCAGGTTGAAGACCCCCAGGGAGAGGATAGTCGAGAGAGCCCCATTCATGCCCGCGAAGAGCAGCATGGGCACCAGCACACTCGCCAGGGCCGCGAGCTGCAGCGAGGGCGCGTCGATCAGCCAGAAGGCCACCTCTGAGATAAAGGCCGCCGCGGCCACGCCGATGCCCGCGAGCAGGAAAGTGAGCAGCTTATCGGCGCTGCGCACGGCCAGGACGGCCACCACGCAGCTCACGAACATCGTCACCGCCAGGGGCAGGGCATTATTCTCCATCACCCCGATCGTGGTGGCCATCAGGGCCGCGGCGGCCATGGCCAGGCGCCCGTTGAAGACCACGGCGAAGACGATCGCCACAGTGGCCAGGGGGAAGGCGTAGGGCCACAGGTCGGCCAGGGGCATGGTCAGGCGCGCGAGGATCAGGGTGGCGTCGATGATCACGATCAGCACCAGCAGCGAGCGCGGGCGCAGGGCCACCTGGGGCTCGAAGGTCAGGGTGTAGGCGAGAAAGCCGGCGGCCATCAGGGCGGCCAGTAGGCCGCGCCCGGCGATGTCGGCCCAGCCGAGGGGGCGGGGCATGGCGCCGGTGCGCTGCAGCTTCTCGATGATCTCGGGGGTGACGATCTCGCCGACGCTGACGATGCGCTCGCCGGCCAGCACGCGCACCGACTGGGGCGGCACGCTGTTGCGGGCCTGCTCGCGGCGCTCGGTCGTCGCCTGCTCGTCGAGGGTGCGGTTGACCCGCAGGAACGACTCGGTGAAGAACTTGGCCAGGTCGCGCTGCGTGGGCGAGAGCCCGGTGGTGGCGAGCCAGTAGGTCAGCCAGCGCTCGCGCAGCTGGATGAGCGCCCGCTCGTCGACCGCATAGTCATAGCGCTCGATCGCCCGGTCGTAGAGCGCCAGCGTCTGGGTGCGCAGCTGCCCCCAGCTCTCATCGTCGAGGGTCAGGATGAGGTCGGCCTGGCCCTCGCCGATCTGCAGCGCGGCGTTGGGCAGGGCCACCAGGGTGGCCAGGCGCTCGGAGCGCGAGACTGAGGGGTCGGCCCGCACCCCGCTGATCGTTTCGAGCAGGGCGGCCAGGTCGGTGCGCTGCTGCACGGGGATGGTGGGGTCGTAGACGTAGACCAGATTATCGGGGCTATTCTCGGCCTGGGCCTGACGATCGGCGGTGAGCACCTCGCTGGTGTAGCTGACCTCGGCGGGGGCCCAGATACTGATCGGGCTGGGGACGCCCACCTCGAGCTGGCCATATTCGCCCGGCAGGCTCAGGGTCAGGGCGGCCCAAATGCCGAACATCAACAACAAGCCCTCGAGGGCCAGGGTGAGGCGCAGCCGCGTAGAGAGCGCCTCGACGGGATCCAGTGGGCGAAAACGAGGGATGCTGGCCAGCCAGCGTCGTCGCGTGATGTTCATGTTCCCATGTCGCCGGCGCGGACCAGAAGGCCCTCTCCGGCGCGTGGCGGCCCCGGGGCACCGAGGTCGCAGGCGGCGCATTGCGCTACTTGAGCAACTCGCGTGCCACCTGGCTGAGGGCCCGCCCGTCGGCGCGGCCCTTGAAGCGCTCCAGCAGGACGGGCATCAACTTGCCCATGGCGGCGGGCCCGCTCAGGCCCAGCTCGGCGATCAGGGCGGCGACCTCGGGGCGCAGCTCTTCGACGCTGAGCATCTTGGGCAGGTAGGCCTGCAGCACGGCGGCCTCGGCCTCCTCCTGGGCGGCGAGCTCGGGGCGCCCGCCCTTGTGGTACATCTCGGCGGCCTCGTTGCGGCGCTTGATCTCCTTGGCGATCACCGCCTCCTGGGCCACCGGCTCGAGGGGTGCGTGGGAGTCGGCGCTGATCGCGGCCAGGGCCGCCTCGCGGGCCGCCGGGTCGCCGGCGTACTGCGCCTCAATCTCGCGGACGGCGGCGTCGTACTTCTGCTTCGCCGCCTCGAGTTGGGCGTTCTGGAGCGCCGCCCTGGCGCTGCGAATGGCCTCGACGCGGGCCTTTTCACCGGCCTTCATGGCCGTCTTGAGATCTGCTACCAGCTGCTCGCTAATGGTCATAGAGCTATCCTTAAAGGCTCACTCGCCTTGGGAAGACACGCTGCTTCTCGGCGCTGATGATCGCCTGGATCTGGCTGACCGCCTCGTCGAGGCGATCTTCGCGGTTGATCACCACATAGTCGAAGTTGTAGACTTGCTCCATCTCGCTAGCCGCCACGGCCAGCCGGCCCTCGATCTCGTCCGAGCTCTCGGTGCGCCTGATTGTGAGGCGGCGGCGCAGCTCGTCGGGCGAGCCGGGCGCGAGAAAGATGAAGACCGCCTCGGGGGCGATGCGCTTGACCGTCGCGGCGCCGTCTACGTTGATCCGCAGCACCACGTCGCGCCCGCTGGCCATGGCCTGGCGCACCTCGAACTTGGGGATGCCCTTATACTGGCCGTAAACCTCGGCCCACTCGAGCAGCTCCTCGTCGCGGATCATCGCCTCGAAGCGCTGCGGGCTCACGAAGTGGTAGTCGTAGCCGTCGATCTCGCCCGGCCTGATCATGCGGCTGGTCGCCGTGACCACGAAGTGAAAGGGGAAGCCCAGGCCACGCATGCGCATGAGCACCGAGTCTTTGCCGACCCCGGAGGGCCCCGAGATCACCACCAGCAGCGGCTGCGGCGGCATCCCGTCGAGGAGCGGGTTGTGGGCGGGGAGCGACATCTCGTGGCCTCGGTCTATGGTATGCTGTGCTGCTACGGACAGCAGGCTGCTTAAGACAAACACATGTACTTCGACTCGCTCACGCTCGCCGCTGTAGTCGACGAGCTGCGCGCAACTATTCTTGGCGGGCGCATCCAGCGCGTCGTGCTCACCGGGCCCCTCAGCATCGGCCTCGAGGTCTATCTGCGCGGGCGCCGCCACCAGCTGATCGCCTCGGCGCACCCACAGCTCGCCCGCGTCCATCTGGTGCGGGGACGGCTCACGCGTGGAGTGGAGCAGGAGACGCCGTTGCTGCTGCTGATGCGCAAGTATCTGCTGGGCGGGCGGCTCGTCGCGATCGAGCAGCCACCGCTCGAGCGCGTTGTCCTGCTTAGTATAGTCAAAGCCCCCGACATGCGCAACAGGGGCCGCGACGAGCAACGCCCGACGCCCGACGACCCGGCCGGCGCCGGCGAGCATGGGGCCGAGGACGAGCTGCCCGACCCCGCCGACGACCCCGAGGACGGGCTCGATGCTCAGCCCGACGACGGGCCGGCGCCCCACCCCGCGCGCCCCCCGCAGGGCCCCCTCCTGCGCTGCGACCTGGTGATCGAGCCGCAGGACCGGCGCAGCAATATTATCCTGGTCGACGACGATAACATGATCCTCGAGAGCGTCAAGCGGGTGACCCCGCGCATGAGCAGCCGCGTGATCATGCCCCGCCAGGTCTTCGAGCTGCCCCCGCCCCTCGAGCGGCGCGACCCGGCCGGAGCCACGGCCGCCGGGATCGAGGCCCTGGGCGAGACCGGCCAGAGCGACCTGGCCAAGGCCCTGGTCAACGCCTACAGGGGCGTCTCGCCCCAGGTCGCCCGCGAGGTGGTCTTCCGGGCCCTCGGCCGCGCCAAGGCCCGCCTCGACGAGCCCCTGCCCCACTATACGATCGCCGCGCGCCTGCGCGAGCTCTTCAGCGCGCCGCCCGCGCCCAGTCTGCTGCCCGGCCCCAACGGTCCCGCCGCCTTCGCGCCCTACGCCCTCACCCACATGCCCGGCGCCGAGCCCGCCCCCAGCATCAGCGCGGCCCTCGAGGCCTACTATAGCGCCCGCGAGGCCCTGACCGGCCACGGCCAGCGCCGCGAGGCGATCGCCCAGCAGCTGGCCGCCGCCCGCCAGCGCCTCGTCCGCCAGCACGAGCAGATCGCCGGCGAGCTGCAGAAGGCCCGCGAGCTCGAGACCTTGCGCTGGGAGGGCGAGATGATCTTCGCCTTCCTCCACGAGCTGCGCCCCGGCCAGACCAGCCTCGCCGTCGAGGATCGCCAGATCGCCCTCGACCCGCGCCAGAGCCCGGTCGAGCAGGCCCAGGAGCGCTTCAAGCAGTACGATAAGGCCAAGAGCGCCCTGGCCGGCCTGCCCGAGCGCCTGGCCGCCGTCGAGACCCGCCTGCTGGGGCTCGACGAGCTGACCGCCCTGCTGCAGATCAGCGACGAGTTCGAGCAGATCGAGCAGATCGCCCTCGAGGCCGAAGAGCTGGGCTATCTGCGCGAGCACCCCGACCCCGCCGCGGCCCGCAAGCGCAACAAGGCCTCGAAGGCCCGCCCGCTGCACCTGGTCTCCAGCGACGGGCTCGACATCTTCGTCGGCCGCAGCGCCCGCCAGAACGAGGAGGTCACCTTCCGCGTCGGGCGCGGCGAGGATATCTGGGTCCACGTGCGCACCATCCACGGGGCCCACGTGATCGTGCGCGGCGCCGGGCGCGAGGCGCCCGAACGCACCCTCGAGGAGGCTGCCGGCCTGGCGGCCTATTTCAGCCAGGCCCGCGACGAGCCCGCCGTCGAGGTCGATCTGTGCCGGCGGGCCCTGGTGCGCCGCATCCCCGGCGGCCCCACAGGCCTCGTCACCTACCGCGCCGAGCGCACGCTGCGCGTCGCCCCCCGCAAACCCTGGTAAGCCCGGGCCGTACGGCGGCCCGCAACGAGAGGAGATCCCATGGCAGAGCAGTCGGAATCGGCCTGGCAGCGCCAGGTCAACAATATCTTCGAGACCCAGATCTCGCGCTACCCCTTCCTGGTCCAGACGCGCGCCGTCTGGCGCCAGCTCCAGGACGAGAAGGAGAGCTGGTCGGTGCTACTGCCCCTGATCGCGCTGATCTTCTTCGTCGTCTACCGCCGCGAGCGCAAGATCGTCGAGGCGATCATCAGGGACGTGGCCGACTGAGGCAAGCGGAGGTGTGGAGGGCCAGACCCCCCACACCTCCCGGTCGACATCAGGGGCCCGTGCGCGGCTGCGGGTAGGCCTGGGGCGCCACGGTCAGCTGGATCACCTGCTGGGCCAGGGTCACCCCCAGGGCCTCGTTGCGGTCGAAGACGGTGACCGTGATCGTGCCGCCGGCGGGCGGGGGCGTGAAGAGAATCGGCGTGCTGAAGACGAAGCCGATCCCGGGCACGTTGCGCACGTCGAACTGGCCCCTGCCGATCTCGGCCCCGGCGGCGTCGACGACCGTGTAGTCGAGCTGGTTCTGGAAGGGCGCCACGGCCGTGGTGCCGTCGAAGATGGCCGGGCTGCCCACGAGGGTGCCCGACACCGGCGAGGTGACCGTGATCTGCTGGCCGCCGCCGGCCGGGTTGGTGGTCGGCGTGGCCGGGACGCGCGGGTTCACCTGCAGCTGCACGATCGCGTTGGCGATCACCTGGCCCACCCCGTCGCGGTCGTAGACCTCGACCAGGATGCCCCCGCCCTGCTGGGGCTCGGCGAAGGTCAGCGAGGCGACATACTGGATGTTGGTCTGCCCCGGCTGCCCGGCCACCGGGAAGCTGCCCTGGCCCAGGGTCTCGCGCCCGAGCGTGCGCACCACGTAGTACAGCTCGCGGAACTGCGGGAAGAGGGCGACGCGCCCGGTGATCACCACCGGGCTGCCCACCACCGTGCCCGCGGGCGGCGTGTCGACGGTGATGGCCTGGCGGGTCGGCACGGGGGTGCTGGTGATCGTCGGCGGCGGGCCGGCCACACTCAGAGTGAGGGTGGTGCTCGCGCGGACCTGCCCGGTGGCCGGGTCGATCTCGAGCAGCTCGAGGCCGATCGGCCCGCCCCCCTGGGGCAGGTTGAAGAAGACCTGGGCGCTGAAGCGCGCCCCGCCGTCCTGCGAGCCGCTGACCCCGAACTGGCCCGTGCCGATCTGCTGGCCGTTGCGGTCGCGCACCCTGTAGGTCAGCTGGTTGCCGGCGGGCAGGCGCACCGTCCGGCCGGTGACCGTCATCGGGCTGCCGACCTGCTGGTTGGCCGCGGGCGACTCGATGATGATCGCCTGCTGCTGCGGGGCCACGTTCAGCTCGAGGCGGGCGAAGGCCGCGATCTGGCCGTTGGCCGCGTTCTGGTCGGCGATCTCGACGGTGACCCGCCCGCCCCCCGGCGGCAGGCTGAAGTTCAGCCCCGCCGTGAAGCTCGCGGGCCCGCCGGGGGCGCCCGAGACGGGGAAGGTGCCGATGCCGAGCTGCCGCCCGCTCGCGTCGAGGACCCTGTAGCCCAGGTTGCCCTGGAAGGGGAAGCGGGCGGTGCGCCCGGTCAGGGTCACGGGGCTGCCGACGGTGGTGCCGGGCGGCGGCGAGTCGATCAGGATGGCCTGCGGGGGCGCCACCACCAGGGCCAGGCGCGCGCTCGCTACGGGAGCGGCCCCGCCCGTGCCGGGCTCGAGCACCTCGAGCGAGATCGGCCCGCCGTTCGGGGGCAGGTTGAAGGTCAGCGAGGCGTTGAAGATGCCCGTGTTGACCGAGGTGGTCGTGACCGGGAAGACGCCCGTGCCGAGGACGGCGTTGGCCCCATCGCGCATCACGTAGGTCAGGGCGCCACCGGTCGGGGGTTTGGTCGTGCGGCCGGTAATCGTCACCGGGCTGCCCACGGTGGTGCCCGCCGGCGGCGAGTCGATCAGGATCTGCTGCTGGGGCGAGGGCGAGGGCGGCGGCAGCGGGGTCGGCGAGGGCACGTTGGCGGTCGGCAGCACCTGCGGGGTCTGGTTGGGCAGGGCCTGGCCGGGGCCGAGGATCACCTGCAGCGACGAGATCGCCAGGATGGCCCCGTCGGCCGGGTTGATCTCGAGCACCTCGACCCGCCCGGGGCCCTGCTGGGCCAGGGTATAGGCGATCGCCCCGGCGAAGACGCCGGGCGCGCCCGCGGCGCCCTGAACGGGGAAGCTGCCCTGGGCCAGCAGGGTCGAGTCGGGCCCGAAGAGTCTGAAGTTCAGGTTACCCGAGTTGGGGGTGACACTCACGGCGCCGTTCACCGCGATCGGGCTGCTCACCACGGCGTTGCCCTGGGGCGCCAGAATGGTGATCGTGCGGTTGCTCAGGCCCGAGGTCGGGGGCGGGGTGGTCGGGGCCGGCGGCTGCCCGAAGAGGTCGCAGCCGCTCAGGGCCAGGGCCAGGCCGAGGACCACGAGCAGCCCGGCCCAGGGGATGCGCGCCGATGGG
Organism: uncultured Oscillochloris sp.; assembly: GCA_964555675.1. GTDB lineage: Bacteria > Chloroflexota > Chloroflexia > Chloroflexales > Chloroflexaceae > CAIWXH01. The sequence goes on along the minus strand of CAZKTU010000116.1, from coordinate 11,410 downwards.
GAGTCTTTCATACAACCTCTACTGGCTACTTCAGATGTGTCCGGAACCAGAGGATCTGCTCCTGGGCGGCATAGTGCTGGTTCTCCTCGTTCGCCAGGCCGTGGCCTTCGCCGATGAACTTGACCATGCGCGCCGGCAGGCCCCTGTTGAGCAAGCGCAAATGCAGGTTCTCGTTCTGCACGATCGGCAGGAAGTCCTCGCTGCCGTGGAAGGTCAGCACCGCCGCCTTGATCCGATCCACGTTATAGGCCGGCGAGTCGCGCCGGTACTCCTCGGGGAGGCTGTAGGGCGGCAGCCCGGCCAGGTAGGGCGCCAGGGCGTCGAAGCCGCGGGTCCACTCGGTGGTCATGTCGATCCAGCCGCACTGCACATTGGCCGCGGCATAGAGGTCGGGGTGGCGCACGATGCTCTGGGCGGCGAAGTAGCCGCCGTACGAGCAGCCGGTGATGCCCACCTTGCCCCGGCTCGTCCAGCCGCGCCGGATCATCTCGCGCACGATCGCCGCCTGCTCGTCGATGTCGACCTGGCCGAAGTTCGCGCCGTCGGCCATCTGGTTGAAGCTGGCCGGGGTGTAGCCCGGCCGCCCGGCCAGAGGCGTCACCAACAGGGCCATGCCCATGCCGGGCAGCAGGCCGAACGGCCGCTCGACGATCGCCTCCCAGCTGTTGAACATCGCCGGCCCCGGCCCGCCCTCTTGCCAGACCACAATCGGCACGTCGCGGGGCGGGAAGGGCGCGCCGGCGGGCTGGATGAGCGCCCCAACCCTGACCTGCCCGTCGGGCATGGTGAAGCTCACGGGGTCCTGGCGCAGGTTCGCTAGCTCGCGCAGCTCTTCGCCGAACCAGGTCAGCCGGGTCAGGCCCGTGCCGTCCCAGCCCATGCGGTAGACGTCGGGCGGCGCGGTGAACGAGGTGAAGGTGAAGACCAGCTGCCGGCTCTGGTTGGTGCTGTAGACGTTGTAATAGGCCCCGGCCCGGTCGGCCAGGTTGCGCAGCTCGCCGCTGACCCGGTTGTAGTAGTAGGGGTGGCGGTCGGCGCCTTTGGCGGCCCGGAAGATCAGCTCGTCGGGGGTGACGAAGTCGGCCGTGACCCGCGACCAGGCCCCCGAGCTGAACAGGTCGCTCGCGTAGCGCCCGACCTCGCGGGGGCCCGTGGGCGCGTCGACGTCGTAGAAGCGGAACGAGGTGCGCTCGCTGAACTGGGGCGTGTAGATCGGGTGCGCGCGGCCCTTGATGCGGGCCGGGTGCCAGGCCTGCACGAGCAGCGTGCGGTTGTCGGGCGCCCAGGCGTGGGCCGCCAGGAGCGGCGGGGCCGCCTCGCCGCCGGGCCGCAGGATCTGCACACCCCCGCCGATCGCGTCGATCACATAGGTATTATTGTTCTGCAGGATCGGGTTCTCGGCGGGGGGCAGGTTGCCGGTGACGTCGCGGTAGACCTCCTCCGAGAGCAAGGCCCCGTCGTACTCGGGCCGGGCGGCGTCGAGGTCGGTCAGGCCATAGAGCGAAAAGGCCAGCCGGGCCGAGTCGCGGCTCCAGACCTCGCTGAAGGGGACCGAGGCCTCGGGCACCGTGGTCACATATCGCAGGCCCTCGTCGCTCAGCAGCAGCAGGTCGACCGTGCGCGGGGTGGCGAGCACAGTCTCCTCGGCGCCCTCCTGGGCAGCCCAGAGCCGAGCGAGGGCCGCGGGCCGCAGACGGCGGGCCGCCTCGACCTGGCGGCGCAGGGCCGCCGGCATGGCCAGAGCCCTGGGCCGGTCGAGGCCGGGGACGGGTCGGCCGATGCGTACCCGCAGCGGGGCCAGGCCCTCGGCGCCCTCTTCGGGGGGTAGCTGCACGAGCAGCAGCCGGCGCAGGTCGGGCGAGACCGAGAGGATGCCGCTACGCGGGGGCAGGCGCAGGGGCTCGGCGCTGATCGCCAGGCTCTCGCGGTCGATGCGCAGCCTGACGAAGGCCTCTTCCTCGGGCGCCTGCAAATCGAGCGCCAGGGCGCCCAGGCCGGTGGCGTCGAGCCAGCTGAAGCGCGTGAAGCCGACCAGGGGCAGCGGCACATAGGGCTCGAAGCTCTCGGGAACAATGGCCCGGGTGCTGCCGTCCTCGATATTGAGGAAGCCGATCTGCTCGCCCGAGCTCACGAAGACGCTGGTGTCGTCCGGACTCACGGGGCTGAGCGGCAGGGTGAAGACCGCGTTATCCTGGAGTTGCCCGATGCGCTCGCGCTCTGCTTCGCTTAACAGGTCTTCCGGCGCCTCGGCGCTGCGGTCGACGACGATGATACTATTGGTGGAGAGCCGGGCCTGCGTGGGCGCGGCGCCGACAATCAGGGCCAAGAGCAACAGAGCAAGCACCCACTGGAGGATGCGCATAGGGAGTGTTCCTTGGTGGCCGGCGGCCCCCTGGCCGAGGGTGAGTCTGAAAAAAGACTGTAAAGTGGAAACGCGAATATAATACCAGATCTTTCACGGGAATGGTATACTATGAGCCAAATAGTCTTTACGTTTTTCCGACAACCCTAATCGTGGGCGGGCGATCTCGACGGCCCATAGAGGCGATGCGACGACTATGGAATGTGCTGAGGCGCGCCAGCTAATCGACAATGGTGTCCAGCCCGGCTCGACAGACCCCCGGCGCACCGCCCTGAGCGCACACCTGGCTGGCTGCGCCGCGTGTCGCGCCTACAGGGCCAGGGCGGGCGAGCAGGCGCTGCTGCTCGCGCTGTTGGCCGAGGACTCGGCTGCGACCCCGGCCCCTCCAGCGGCGCCGGCCCCCATCCACGCCGGCCCCGCGACCCTGCGCCCGGCCCCGCCGAAGGTGCGGCCTCGGCAGGCGAAGCCCTGGGTGCGCTACACGCTGATCGGAGTGATGGCCCTGGTCGCCGTCAGCATGGGGCTGCTGCTCGGGCGGATCGCCAGGGCCGCGTACACCATCGGCGGCAACATCGCGGCCATGCAAGTCACCTCCGCGCCAACCCGCGCGCCGGGCACGCCGACCCTGGCCGTGCCGACGGCGGCCCTGCCCTCGACCACGCCCCTACCGGCCGCGGGGGTCTTCGACGCGGCCGCGCCCCCGGCCCCGCAGGCCACCCCCGACGCGGGCGTGGCCGCCGAGACGGCCGTGCCCGCGGCGACGCCGACCGCGGCCGGCGGCGTTCCGACCCCCATCCAGCTGCCGCCGATCGGGGCCGCGGCCATGCCCACCCTGATGCCCACCTTCGGGGTCCTGCCGGTCAGCGGCGAGGCGATCAACATTCTGCTGCTGGGCAGCGACCGCCGCCCGGGCGAGAGCTGGCAGACCCGCTCGGACGCGATCATGGTCATGCGGCTCGAGCCAGCCCGCCAGCGCGTGGCCCTGCTCTCCTTCCCGCGCGACCTGATCGTCAACCTGCCGGGCTTCGGCTCCGCGCGCATCAACGCCGCGACGGTCTACGGCGAGATGTACCCCGAGCTCGGGGGCGGCAGCGAGCTGGCGCGGGCCACGGTCAGCGACCTGCTCGGCCTGCCCATCCACCACGTGGTGCGGGCCGACTTCATGGCCTTCACCACCGCCGTCGACGCGATCGGCGGCATCGACCTGATCGTCGAGAGCGAGCTCTACGACCCGCAGTACCCGACCATGGACTACGGCTACACCGTCGCCCACTTCCTGCCCGGGCCCCAGCACCTCGACGGGCAGACCGCCCTGATGTACGCGCGCCTGCGCCACGCCGACAGCGACTACCACCGGGCGCGCCGGCAGCAGCAGGTCATCCAGGCGATCATGCAGCGCGTGCGCGAGCAGAATGTGCTCGGCCAGGTACAGATGCTGGCCGACCTGAGCAGCGCCCTGCGCGACGACATCCAGACCGACCTCTCGCTCGACGAGATGATCGGCCTGGCCTGGGCCTTCCGCAACTTCGCGCCCGATCAGGTCGAGCGCTACACCCTCGACGAGAGCCTGACCAGCGTGGGCATGGCCGGCGACCCCTACGCGATCAGCGCCTCGCCCGGGGCTATCCAGGTCGTGGTCGGCCAGCTGCTGGGCAATTAGTAGCAGAGCGGCCCAGGCGCCGCCTCATCAGGGCGCTGGGCGCTGCTCGGCGACGGCGAGGGCCGCGCCGACGATGCCCGCGTCGGCGCCCAGGGCCGCCCGCAGCAGCGGCAACTCTCGGCTCGCGGGCGCCCAGATGTGGGCGCGCACCGCCCTCGTCAGGCTGTCCCAGTACAGGCCGCCCGCCAGCCCGAGGCCACCGCCAATGATCACTGCCTCCGGGTCGAGCACATTGACCAGCCAGGCGATGCCGCTGCCGAGTACGGTGCCGGCGCTGCTCAGCACCCTGCGCGCCAGGACGTCGCCTGCGACCGCCCGTGGGGCCAACTCCTCGGCGCGGGCGACGGGTTGCGCCGCCTCGTGGTTGTAGCGCGCCGCCAGGGCCAGCCCTGAGGCATACTCCTCCAGCACGAAGGGGCGCAGTTCGCCGCAGACCGGGCAGGGAATACTCAGCTGTCCGCTCGAGAAGACCAGGGCGTTGCCCCGCATGCCCTGGTGTGGGCGCCCATGCAGCACGAGGCAGGCGCTGATGCCGCTGCCTATCGACACATACACGAACTGCTGCCGGTCGCGCCCCGCGCCGTAGCGCGCCTCGGCCCGGGCGTGAGCGCGCACATCGGCCTCGACGCGCAGCGGCCCCGGCCCGAGCGCCTGTTCCAGTGGCGCCGCGTCCCAGTCGAGCAGGTAGGCACTGCTGATCGTCCCCTCAGGGGCAACGAGCTCGGGCAGGCCGAGACCCACGCCGCGGAACGGCTGCCCTGGCGGGAGCGCGGCGTGCAGCTCGGCGGCGAGGGCGGCGATGTCGGCAACAACCGCGTGGGGCCCACGACCCGGCTCGGTGGGGCAGACCTTGCGGGTCACAAGCTGCCCGCTCGCGAGCGCGACAACGCCGCCGGCGAGCTTGGTGGCGCCGACGTCGATACCGATCGCGCAGCCCGGGTCCTGGAGCTCAGCCGTCATAGGCGAGCACCAGGCTGATCTGGGGCGAGGCGACATCGCTGTTCGGCGTGTCCCGCTCGCTCTCGAAGGCGAACTTGAAGCGGTCGCCACGGTAGACCGTTTTTGCGAACTCCACCGGACGCCCCTGGTCGTCGACGATCACACTCTCGAGCAGGAAGAGCGGCGCGCCGAGCACGCAGCCGAAGAGATCGGCCTCGAACTCGTCGGCGATCATCACCTCGAGCGTCTGGCGCGAGCGCTTCAGGCTCAAGCCGTAGCGCTGCTCTAGCACCGTGTACAGCGACTGAGTCGCCATGTCCTCGTGCTCGAGGCCGGGACAGAGCGCAAGCGGCACATAACTCGTCTCGAGCAGCAGCGGCGTTGCGTCGAGCAGGCGCAGGCGCACCAGCCTGGCCACGGCGGCGTCGGGCGCGATGTGCAGGTGCGCGGCGACCGGTTGGGGCGGGGCGATCGCTTCGTGCTCCAGCACGCGCGAGGTCACCCGGCCACCGTACAGCGACATCTCTTCGGTGAAGCCGCGGAGCCGCAGCACATCGTGGGTGAGCTTTGGCTCGGCTACGAAGGTGCCTAGACCGTGACGCACCAGCACCGCGCCCTCGTGGATGAGGTAGGCGATCGCCTGGCGGGCGGTGTTTCGGCTAATCGCGAAGCTCTCGCTCAGCGCACGCTCAGAGGGGAGCTGCGCCCCCGCTTTGAGCTCGCCGGAACGAATCTGCTCCTTCAGCAGCTCGGCCAGCTGATAGTAGAGCGGGACCGGGCTGGTCTTGCTCAGGGCCATGCCTGCATACTCCGCCTGTCCACTGGTATGGACCACTGCACAGTGACACTTGAAGCATCATACGGGCTGGCTATCCATTTGTCAATCGGGGCTTGACAAGGGCGGCAGCGGGCACTAAGATAGGCTATCCCGTCAGTGGTCTGGACCACCCAACAAGCAGAGCAGTACACCTTTGGCGCCACGCGCCGCAGGTGCCACACGGAGGCTAGCCATGGGCTACACCTCATCCCCGCGCCCGACCTTTGCGGGCCCGGCGCATATCCCCTTCGCCGCGGTTACTCGGCATCTCTGGGGCGACGCAGCATCCGGCGAGGTCGCAGACTGGATCTATGTGTCGAGCGACAAGATCCATCAGCTCGTCTTCGGGCTGCTGCCGGGGGCCATGTTTCGTCACTCAGAGGCTTACCGCACCATCTTTGGCGCCGACGAGGTCTTCTATGTCCTCAGTGGCCAGATGATCCTCAGCAACCCGGAGACGGGCGAGCTCTACCGCGCGGGGCCGGGCGAGGCGGTATTCTTCCGCCGCGATACCTGGCACCACGCCCTGAACTGCGGCACCGAGCCCCTACGGGTGCTGGAATACTTCGCGCCGCCGCCCTCGCAAGGCACCTCGGGCGCCTACGCCCGCACCCAGCCCTACCTCACGGCGCCGCGCTACACCCAGGACGAGCTGCTCGGCCGCTGGCCTATGGCCCGAGATGAACAGGCCCGCGCCCGCACCATGCAGGTCATGCGCGACAGCGATCTACTCTGGCGGCTTGAGGGCAAAGAGCGACAAACGCTGGTGGGCCTGTACGCCGCCACCGAGCACCTGACAGTCGGCAAGGTCGAGCTCCTGCCCGGTCAGCATAGCGATGTGCGCTGCCACAGCGGGGATCTCAGCCTCTATCTGCTCAGCGGCACGCTGAATGTGCGCCTGCCCGAACACCAGGGGCCGCGCTGGCACGAGCTGGCGCCCGGCGATGGCTTCTACATCCCCCAGGGTGAGCTATACCAGCTCTACAACGTGGCCGCCGCCCCGGTCAGTGCGATCTTCGGCGTTGCGCCGGGCTACCTGCCCGCATAGCCGCGCGATCACCACCGTCTGATAGCAGCGACGACAAGAAGAGGAGACAGACCATGGGCGCTCGACACAATGATGTTGCTCGGGGCCGGCTCAGCCGGCGGTCGTTTCTCCAGTTGGCCGGGCTCAGCGGCACCTCCCTCCTGGCAGCCTGCGCCGGCGCACCCCAACAGCCGGCGGCAGAGGCGCCAACCGCCGGCAGCGCCGCCGCGGCCGAGAAGATCGCCATGAGCTTCTGGACTCCCGGCGGCTCCGACGCCTTCTGCAAGCTCTTCGACACAATCGCCGGCAACTACACGCAGCTCAACCCCACGATCGAGATTGGCCCAACCCAATGCGGCACCGGCGACAGCGACTTCAACGAGATGCTGCTGGCCCGCATCGCCGGCGGCAACCCGCCCGACATGACGATCATCTGGACCTCGCCAGTAGCCCTCGGGGTGCGCGGCGCCCTCGAGCCGCTCGACGACCTGATGGCCGCCTCGACGAACTCGCAGCTCGCCAATTGGCCCGCCGGCGTGCTCGCCAGCTGCCAGTACGGCGGCAAGACCTACGGGCTGCCCGTCACCTCCGGCAGCTACGGCCTCTTCTACAACCAGGACGCCTTTGAGGAGCGCGGCATCCCCACCGACCGCGCCAGCTTCCCGAAGACCTGGGACGAGCTGCGTAAGCTCTCCAAGGAGTTCACCCGCTACAACGGCGATACGCTGGAGATGGCCGGCTTCCTGCCCCAGTTCGACCCGGTGACGCTCACCATCTGGTCGGCGCTCAATGGCGGGCAGCTCTACGACTCGGCGGCCCAGCAGCATACGATCAACTCCGAGGCCAACGTCGCCATGATGCAGTACCTGGTCGACTGGCTCGACGAAGAGTATAAAGGCGACTACACGCTGCTCAGCGCGAACTCCGGCTGGGGCATGAGCATTACCGACAGCGGGCTCGAGCCGGCCTGGCAAACCGGCAAACTCGCCATGGCGATCAACGGCTCCTGGGCCGCCGGCGACCTCTATCAGCTCGAGCCGGTGTTCAAAGCATGGGATGTGGCCCAGCTCCCCGTTGGCCCCGGCGGCGGCGCGGCCGTCTCAGGCTACTACCCGAACTGGCTGGTCATCCCCAAGGGCGCGGCCAACCGCGAGGAGGCCTTCAAGTACCTCGACTACCTGAGCGTCGAGGGTGTGAAGCTCTGGTTCGCGACCGTGCCCGACCTGCCCGTCAACACCATGGTCGGCGGCGACCTGGCGATGCAGCTAGTGGCTGAGAAGCGCGGCGAGGAGTTCGCCCGCGACGTCACGGACTTCTTCCGTCAGCAGCTCGCGATCGCGACGCCGATGTGGACCTCGCCGATCCAGGACTTCGCCAACGACCAGATCAGCCGGGCCTACGACCAGATCATGAGCAAGACGGCCACGCCCAAAGACGCCCTGGCGGAGGCACAGCAGGCCTGCGACTCACAGCTGGCCCAGGTGCTGCGCGGCTAAGGCCAGGCGGGGTAGAAGGAGGTGCGGTGATGGCAGCGACCAGCAGCCTGGGCCCGGCGCCGCACAGTCGGCTGCGGCGCCGCGAAGCGATCGCGGGAATGCTCTTCGTGGCGCCCTGGGTGCTCTATCTAATCATCTTCGTCGCCTACCCAGTCCTGGCGGTACTCTACCTCTCGTTCACCGAGTACAGCATCCTCGAACCGCCACGCTTGATCGGCCTGGATAACTACACCACGCTTTTTACGAACGACCCGGCCCTGTGGATCGCCGTGCGCAACACACTCTTCTATGCGGCCTTTGCCGTGCCGCTGCGGCTGATCCTGGCCCTCGCCCTGGCCCTGCTGATGAACCTGCGCGCTCGTGGCATCGGCGTCTATCGTGCCTTGTTCTACCTGCCCTCGCTGGTGCCGCCGGTGGTCGGCGCGGTAATCTTCCTGGTGCTGCTCAATCCGGGCGGGCCGGTGGCGGCCCTGCTCGGCGCCGTCGGGGTGCCTGCGCCGCGCTGGTTCACCGACCCGGCCTGGTCGAAGCCCGCGCTCATCCTGCTCTACCTCTGGCCGGTCGGCGTCGAGACGCTGGTCTTTCTGGCGGGGTTGAAGGAGATCCCCGAGTCGCTGCTCGACGCCGCGGCGATCGACGGCGCCGGCCCCTTCGGGCGCTTCTGGCGGATTTCGCTGCCCCTGCTGACGCCGACCATCCTCTTCAATCTGGTGATGGGGGTGATCTACTCCTTTCAGGTCTTCGACCAGGCGGTGGTGATCGGCGGCAGCAACGGCGACCCGCTCGAGTCCACCCTCATGGTCATGATGCACATCTACCGCAACGCCTTCCGCTATTTCTCGATGGGCTACGCGGCGGCGCTCAGCGTGGTGCTGGTGCTCGCTATCCTGGCGCTGACGCTGCTGATCTTCGGCACGGCGCGGCTCTGGGTCTACTACGAGGCCGATGAGCACGGACATTAAATATTCTCAGCTAGGACGTCCGCGCACGATTGTAGCTCAGGGGGTGATTGGCGATGACGCCTCTCTCGCGCTCAGATAGCGGGCCACTCGCCTCCGAGCTGGCGACGCACGGCCGAGCAAGCAGCCGGACTCGCCGCCTCTTCGCGGCGCTGCTGCGCCATCTGCTGCTGCTCGGCACCAGTGTGCTGCTGCTGCTGCCGTTCTACTGGATGCTGATCTCCTCGCTGAAGGCGAAAACGGCGATTTTTGCCCAACCCATTCAGTGGTGGCCCGACCCGGTCTATTGGGACAACTACCTGCGCACGCTGACCTACCCCGGCTTCCCGTTCTTCCGCTTCTTCACCAACAGCCTGTACTACGCCTGCAGTGTCACCCTGGGCACGCTGATCATGTCGGCCCTGGTCGGCTACGGCTTCGCGCGCCTGCGCTTCCCGGGGCGGCGGGCGCTCTTTATCGCCACCCTGGCCACGCTGATGCTGCCCTCGATCGTTACCTTCATCCCGACCTATGTCATGTTCAAGCAGCTCGGGCTGCTCGGCGGCTATGCGCCGCTGATCCTGCTGGGGCTGCGCTTCAGCCCCTTCTTCATCTTCATGATGCGCCAGTTCTTCATGGGCATCTCCTACGAGCTCTCAGACGCCGCGCGGGTGGACGGCGCAGGCGAGTGGCGCATCTTCTGGCAGATCATCTTGCCGCTGGTGCGCCCCGCGCTGATCGTGGTCGCCGTCTTCACCTTTCTCTGGACCTGGCATGAGTTCTTTATCCCCCTGGTCTACCTGAGCGATCGCAGCCAGTTCCCGCTCTCGCTCGGCGTCTTCGCCTTCAAGAACCAGCGCACAATCGAGTGGGACCTGATGATGGCGGCCTCGGTGCTGGCGACCCTGCCGCTGGTGCTGATCTTTGTGGCCGCCCAGCGATACTTCCTCCAGGGTGTGAGCATGACCGGCATCAAGGGTTGATGTCGCCCAGACAACGAAAGCGAGCAGCCATGGGAGCGGAGCCTCTACGGATCGGGATTGTCGGCTGCGGCGTAGTGATGCGCTACCCCTACACTCGCCAGATCCGGCGCCTGCGCGGCAACGATGTGCCGCTGAGCGTAACCCGGGCCTGCGATGTGAGCCCTTCCGCCGAGGCTGCGGTGCGCGAGCGCTTCGGCCCCATTCCCTTCAGCGCCAACTACCGCGATGTGGTCGAGGCCGATGACGTCGACCTGGTGCTGGTGCTCACCTCGATGAACGAGCACGCCCGCATCGCCGCTGCGGCGCTTGAGGCCGGCAAGCATGTGCTGGTCGAAAAGCCCATGGCCACCACGCTGGAGGACGGCGCGGCCCTGGTAGAGCTGGCCAGGCGCAGCCCGGGTCTGCTCCTGCCCGCGCCCCATGTGGTGCTCAGCCCGACCTACCAGGCGATCTGGCGTCGTGTGCGGCGCGGCGAGATCGGCCAGGTGTTGCAGGCGCGGGCGCTCTACGGCTGGGACGGGCCAAACTGGGGGCCCTGGTTCTACAAGCACGGCGGCGGGCCCATGTTCGACCTGGGCATCTACAATGTGATCAGCCTCACCGGTCTGCTCGGCCCGGTCAAACGCGTGATGGCGATGACGGGCACAGCCCGCCCCCAGCGCCTGGTCGATGGCGAACTGGTGCAGGTCGAGACGGAGGATAGCGCCCAGATCCTGCTCGACTTCGGCGGCGCGGTGTTCGCGGTGGTGACGACGGGCTTCACGATGCAGAAGTACCGCGTGCCGGGCATCGAGATCTATGGGAGCGAGGGCACGATCCAGATGCTCGGCGAGGATTGGGCCCCCCGCGGCTATGAGCTGTGGCAGAATACGGTGGGCGCCTGGCAGGTCTTCGACGAGACCGACGGCGACTGGCCCTGGACCGATGGGTTGCGCCATCTCGTCGAGTGCATCCAGCGCGGCGAGCGCCCGCTGATCACGCCCGAGCAGCATTACCACGCCCTTGAGATTATGCTGCGAGCGCGAGATTCAGGCCGCGACGGGCGGGCCTACGACGTCGAGAGCAGCTTCCCGGCGCTGCCATTGCCGCTTCACGGCGACGACGATCCCAACACCGGCCATCGCAGCCACGACCGCTCGAACACCGGCGTCGGGCTGCTATGATGGCGGGGAGCCGCCTCCCGTAAGG
>CAZKTU010000115.1:12643-19421 GCA_964555675.1 uncultured Oscillochloris sp. | reverse complement strand
ACCCTCAGCGCCGCCAGCAGCGCCCGCGATGCCGGCCTCGACGCCCTCATCCCGGTCGGCGTTACGCTGGATCTCGCGGGTAACTTGCGCAGCTTCGGCCCCAGCGTCGACATGGGCGCCTACGAGTTCGGCTCGGGCCCGCCCAGCGGCGCGACGCCCACAAGCACCGCCACGCCGACCACCTCGCCGACCCCGACTCGCACGCCCGGCCTGGCCCCCAACCGGCTCGCCTTGCCGATGCTGGGTAACCGCCTGCCCGTGTTCCAGCCCGACCTGGTGGTCGAGGCGATCACCCTCAGCCCCGACCAGCGCGAGTTCGCCGCGGGTGAGCCGGTGCAGATCGCGGTGCGCGTGACCAATGTGGGCGATGGGCCCGCCTCGGCCTTCTGGGTCGACCTCTACATCAACCCCTCCGCCCCGCCCGACGCGGTCAACCAGCGCTGGAACGAGCGCTGCGGCCTCGTCCCCTGCTATGGCATGGCCTGGCTGGTCGGCGGCCTGGCCCCCGGCGCCAGCGTGACCCTGACCTCGACCAACTTCGACCCCGGCCAGAGCATCTGGCCCGGCGCGTTCGCCCCCGGCACCAGCGTGCTCTACGCCTACGCCGACACCTGGTACCCCGGCCTGGCCACCGGCGCCGTGCCCGAGCGCGACGAGACCAACAACCTGGCCCGCCTCGGCGGCCTGAGCGTCAGCGGCGGCAGCCTAACGACAACCTCCAGCATCGACCCGGCCCGGCTGCCGATGCGGGCGCGGCCGTAACGCACCCTGAAACTTTGGTTCTTGCGCTTGCCAGCACCAGGGAAGACTGGTCACACCAGGGGCGTAGCCTGGCCCTGATCGCGGTGAATTAACCACGAAGGACACGAAGGCCACGAAGGGAGGAGAGAAGCTGTACCAGGCCGAGTCCTTCCGAGAAGCTCGCTTGGCACGGGCGCACAGCTCTGGCGCCAGGCCTGCTCCAATCCTTCGCGTTCTTCGTGGTCTTCGTGGTAAAAAATAGAACCCTCGTTGTAATACTAGAGGTGCCGTTTGATCTTATCTCAGCGCATCACCACCGGCAGGCTGGTCCTGAGGGGCAGCAGCTCGAGGGTGATCAGGGCGGCGCCAAGGTCGGCGCGGGCTGTGGGCGCACTGCCCAGGTTCAAGACGCCGATATAGTGGTCGCCGAGCTGGGCGCCCGGCAGGGACCAGGCCAGGCTCAGGTCGAAGGGCTGCCCGGCGGCCGCCGTCGTCGGGCCGCCCACGGTCAGGGTCGCCGCACCCACGGTCGGGCCGGCGTTGACCCGCCCCCAGAGCAGCCGGAAGCTGTCCTGGGTCGCCCCCGAGCCGCGGTAGTTCTGCACGAGGATGGTCACCTGCACCGGCTCGCCCCGCCCCGTCAACAGGTTCGGCGCGACGATGTCGCAGAGCTCCTCGCTGCCCGGGCTCGCGCTCCGGCAGAGCAGGGTATCCTCGGGCCCGTACGTCCCGAAGCCCACGCCGGCCCTGTCGACGAACACAATCAGGTCGAGGTCCACCGCGGTCGAGCGGTCGATCTGGGCGCGGAGGCGCAGGTTGCCGGCTGGCAGGGTCAGGACTTGCTGGTAGATCCCGCCGCGGGCCGGGTCGTCGAGGTCGTCGGGCGTGGGGTCCTGCCCCAGCCCAATCGCCTCGGGCTGCAGCTTGACCAGCCCGAAGGCGTCGACCGTAAGCTGGCTGATCGCAATCGCCTTCAAGGGAATAAGCTGGACGCCCGTGGGCCGGCGCGCCTCGAGCACAATCTCGTCGGGCAGGGTTGAGCTGTCGAGAGTGATGGCGACCGGCATGGCCGCGGCGGGCGCCAGGCCGCCCTGGGCGGTGAAGCGCAGGCTGCCGTAGCCCATCGCGCCCGGCCTGGGCTGGGTGACGGCCGCCCGAATCGTGATCGTCGCCGTGGCGCCCGGCTGCAGGGTCAGGGGGCCCGCCGGCTCGGTGGTCAGGGTGAAGCCGTCGGCCTGGGCGCTGATCTCCCAGGTCACCGGCACGCCCAGGGTGCTGCGCAGGGTGCGCGTGAAGACGCAGCCGCCGACGCACTCCTGGTCGACCAGGCTGGGCAGGTTCAGCGCCGAGGGGTCGCCGCCCTGGGCCGGGTCGGCGGCCGCGTAGGCGGTCGGGTCGACGTCGAGCACGAAGCCCGTCAGGGCCGCCGCGCCGGCGGAGACCCGGCCCGCGCCCTGGGCGAAGGGCAGGGCCGGCTCGCCGTCGTGGTTGCGCACGGCGACGGCGGTCAGGGCCATGGCCGAGCGAATCTCGGCGGGGCTCCAGTCGGGATGGATCTGGCGCAAGAGGGCGGCCAGGCCGCTCACCTGGGGCGTCGCCATCGAGGTCCCCGTGAGCTGCTCGTAGTCGATCGCGAGGGGGTTGGCGTCGGCCCCCGCGGCCAGCACACTGACCCCCGGCGCCACCAGGTCGGGCTTGAGCTGGTCGGGCAGGCGCAGGTCGGGCCCGCGCGAGCTGCTCTCGTCGAGCATGTCGGCGCCGGCCGGGTCGGGCTGGCGGGCGAAGCCGCTGAGCGCGGCCTGGCAGTCGCTACAGCCGGCCAGCCAGGCCTTCAGGCGCTGGCCGTCGGCATAGCCGAGCAGCAGACCCGGCAGCGGGTAGCCGCTCGGGTCGAGCAGGTCGCCGGTGGTGAGGTCATTCAGCACCACGATCCCGGCCCCGCCCGCGGCGAGCACATTGTTGGCCTTGAGCACGGTGCCGATCACGCCGCGCTGGCAGACCACCAGCTTGCCGGCCACCTGGGGCTGCTGGGCCTCGCTGAAAGGCTGGCAGGCGCTGTTGGGCGGGCTGAGGTCGGCGGCATCGACCAGCGCCGTCAGTCCGAGGCCGGCGGTGACATTGAGCCCGCTGAGCGGCGCGCTCGGGCGCAGGCCGGGATCGCCGCCGGCGAAGTCGCGCAAACTGTTGAGCGGGCGGCGGTCGTGGGTGGCGCTGCCCACGCTGGTCACCCACGGCCCGTTGGCGGGCGAGCCGATCGTGCCGGGGTCGGGTCCCCCGTTGCCGGCCGAAGAGACGACAAAGCTGCCCGCGCCCACGGCCCGCAACAGGCCGCGGACATCCGCGCTCTGCCAGGGGTCCCTGCTGTCGCCGCCGAGCGAGAGGCTGATGATGTCGACGCCGTCGGCGATGGCCTGGTCGATGGCCGCCACAATGGCCGTGCCCGAGCAGATGCGGCCGCTGCCGACGACCCCGCAGACGTCGTAGGCGATCAGGTTGGCGTGGGGGGCCACCCCGGCGACCGCGCCGAGATCGACCCCGTTGATCGCCGCGCCGGACACCAGGTTGCCGGCGGCGATGCCCGCCACGTGGCTGCCATGGTCGTTGTTGTCGCGCGGGCTGGGGCGGCCCTGCGGATCGGGGGTGTCGGCCGTGTCCTCGAAGGTATAGGCCCCGATCAGCTTGTTGTTACAGGGGAAGCTCGGGTCGTAGCGGCCGTCGCCGTCGTCGGGGCTGCAGACCCCGAGCCGCCGCCCCAGCGGGTTAGTGTAGACATGCCCATCGGCCGGCGTGTCGGCGAACGAGGGGTGGGCCGGGTCGATGCCGGTGTCGAGCACCCCGATCACCACGCCCGCGCCGCGGGCCGCCCCGAGAGCGCCGGCGATCTCGCTGCCGCCAGCCCCCACGGTCTCGATAGTTATGTAGAGCTGACCGGCGAAGAGGGCGGCCTCGCCGGCGGGGTCAAGGGTCGTGCTGAGGATGTACCCCCCCGAGGCGGCCGGCGCGCCCACGGCCGCGGCGCTCAGGTCGGCGGCCACCGGCCCCGCCAGGCCAACCCTGAGGGCGGCGGCGCTGGGCGGGCCGCTGAGGCCGCGATAGAAGACCTGGAGGGTGAGGCTCTGGGTCGCGGCGTTATAGTGCGCCACGGCGCGCCCAGTGGGCCCTGTGGGCGCCCCGCCGAGGGGCGCGCCGCTGAGGCCGGCGAAGAAGAGCGCCGGGCGCTGGTCGGCCTGGGCGGCGCCGATGAAGGCCGCCGAGCTGTCGCTATCGATCGTATAGCGCCAATCGGGCGCCACGCTGAGCACACTGGGGAGGGCGGCCACCGCCGCGGCCTCGGCCGGGGTCAGGTCGAGGGCAAAGCCGTTGAGCGCGTGGCTGTAGCGATAGACCGGCGTCACAGGGGCCGCCGTGATCGCGGCGACCTCGGCCAGAGCGTCAGCCTGCTGCGCGGCGACCTGCAGCGTGGCCATGCCGGGCAGCACAGGCGCGGCCGCCAGCTCGATCAGGTAGCGGCCGGTCGCCCGCGCGGCGGGGGCCGGCGGGGCTGGCGCCGCCAGAACGAGCAGAGCCGTAGCGATCAAGAGTGCGAGGAAACGTAGGGACATAGCGTGCGTTAGCTCCGCTTTGAGATGCCGTATGCTTGTACTACACCTGAACGGGGCGTGTCAAGCCTTTTTTGGCAGCGGGTGGCCCCTACGCTATACTAAGGTGCTCCTGGAACTCATCGTAGCTTGACGGCCCGGGGGGGCCTCTATGACCGACAAGCCTCCGGCGCTCGTAGGGAACGAAAGCCTGCCGGTCAGCCTGAGCACCCAGAGCCCACAACGGCTGGTGCCGACGCTGACCGCCGGCCTGCTGATCGGCGTACTGACGACCATGCGCGCCATCTCGATGGCGGCCCTGATCTTCGCTGGCCCGCTGGCGGGCGATGTGGCCGGCGGCATCGGCCTGACCCTGTGGAGCGCGGCGGCCATGAGCCTGGTCGTCGCGCTGTTGAGCGCGCGCTCGGGCATTGTCGCCTATCCGCAGGAGGCGCCCGCCGCGGTGATCGCGGTGGCCGCGGCCGCGACTGCCGGACAGATGGGCGGCGCCGACAGCGCAGCCCGCCTGGCCACGGTCATGGCCCTGATCGCGCTGACCGCCCTGCTGACCGGGGCGGCCTTCTGGGCCCTGGGCCAGTTTCGCCTCGGCGACCTGATGCGCTACCTCCCCTACCCGGTGGTGGGCGGCTTCCTCGCCGGCACCGGCTGGCTGCTGACCGTAGGCGCGATCGGGGTCATGGCGGGCGTACCACCAAGTTTGGCCCTGTTCGAGCCCGCGACGCTGATCCATTGGGCGCCGGGGGTCGTCTTCGGGGTTGTGCTGCTGCTGCTGATGCGCCGCTTCAAGCACTTCCTGATCTTGCCGGCCATGGTCTTCAGCGGGATCGCCGCCTTCTACGCCGTCCTCTGGGCCAGCGGGCTCAGCCCCGCCGAGGCCGCGGCCCGCGGCTGGCTGCTCGGCCCCTTCCCGGGCGGCGGCCTCTGGCAGCCCCTCACCCCGGCCACCCTCGGCCTGGTCGAGTGGCCGGTCATTCTGGGCCAGTTCGACAAGATCCTCACCGCCATTGTGATCGCCGTGATCGGCATGCTGCTCAACGGCAGCGGCCTCGAGCTGGCCCTGCGCCAGGACCTCGACCTGAACCACGAGCTGCGGATCATCGGGGTGGCCAACGCCGTAGCGGGCCTCGGCGGCGGCCCCTCGGGCTTCCACGGCATGAGCCTCTCGGTGCTAGCCAGTCGCATCGGCGCGTCAAGCCGGCTGGTGGGGCTGATCGCGGCGGGCGTGGCCCTGCTGGCGCTGGCCCTCGGCTCGGCCCCCCTGGCCTACGTGCCGCGCGTCGTCCTCGGCGGGGCCCTGCTCTACCTCGGCCTGGCCTTCCTGGCCGAGTGGCTCTACGACGCCTGGTTTCGCCTGCCCCACCTCGACTACACCCTGGTGGTGGCGATCATGGTCACCATCGGCCTGGTCGGGCTGCTGCAGGGCATCGTCCTCGGTCTCGCCGTGGCCGTGGTGCTGTTCGTGGTCAGCTACAGCCGGGTCGACGTGGTCAAGCACTCGCTCTCGGGCAGCAGCCTGAAGAGTCGCGTCAACCGCGCCCCCGCCGAGCAGCAGGCTCTGCGCGAGCACGGCGAGCAAGTCTTCGTGCTGCAGCTCCAGGGCTTCATCTTCTTCGGCACGGCCAGCAGCCTGGTCGAGCGGGTGCGGCGACGGGTCGCCCAGAGCGAGCAGCCGGCCCTGCGCTTCGTGATCCTCGACTTCCGCCAGGTCGCCGGGCTCGACTCGACGGCCAGCGTCAGCTTCATCAGGCTGCAGCAGCTCGCCCAGACCCAGCGCTTCACGCTGATCCTGGCCGGCCTGCCCGGGCATGTCGGCCAGCGCCTGGTGCGGGCCGGCTTCCCCGACACCCTCAGCGCCCCGGTGGAGGTGCTGCCCGACCTCGACCGGGCCCTCGAACTGTGTGAAAACGCGATCATCAGGGCCGAGCTGGGCGAGACGCTGCCGATCCGCCCGCTCTTCGAGCAGCTGCAGACGGTCGCGCCCGAGGCCGAGCACATCCTGGCGATGCTCAGCTACTTCGAGCGGCGCATGGTCGAGCCCGGGGCCTACCTAATGCGCCAAGGCGACGCGGCCGACGAGCTCTACTTCATCGAGCAGGGCCAGGTCACCGCCCAGATCGAGCCGGCGGGCGGGCTGCCGGTGCGCCTGGAGAGTGTGCGCGGCGGGCGGATTGTGGGCGAGCTCGGCTTCTATCGCAACAGCCCGCGCACCGCCGCCGTGGTCGCCGACGAGCCCACCCTGGTCTATCGGCTGGGCCAGGCCGATCTCACGCGTATGGAGCAGGAAGCCCCCGAGGCCGCCGCGACCTTCCACCTGATCGTCGCCCGCCTGCTCGCCGAGCGCGTCGTACACCTGGTCGGCACGGTCGACGCCCTCCAGCGCTAGGACGCAGACAGCCAGGCTGTCTGGCCATGGGGAACCGGGGAGGGCCAGGCCCCTC